>JAWWBN010000052.1:0-17882 GCA_033720955.1 Thermoanaerobaculia bacterium
GGTGGTGCTCATCAGCGACGGCTGGGACACGGGCGCCGCCGAGCTGCTGCGGCGGGAGATGGCCCGGCTGGCGCGCAACGCCTCCCGGCTGATCTGGCTCAACCCCCTGCTCGGCTCCCCCGACTACCGGCCGCTGACCCGCGGCATGCAGGCGGCCCTGCCCCACGTGGACGACTTCCTGCCCGTGCACAACCTCGCCAGCCTGGAGCAGCTCGCCCGACGTCTGGGCCACCTGGCGCCCACGTAGGGCGTCGGCCTCCCCGCGCCGGCCTCCGGTGGGCACGCTGTATCCTCTTCCCATGCACGACGTGCTCGACCAGATCACCGCCTGGCGCCGGCGGGGCGACCGGGTGGCGCTGGCCACGGTGGTCAGGGTGTGGGGGTCGGCGCCGCGGCCCCTGGGCTCCAAGATGGCGATCTCGTCCGCCGGAGAGATGGCCGGATCGGTGAGCGGTGGCTGTGTCGAGGGCGCGGTCTTCGACGAGGCGCAGAGGGTCCTCGACACCGGCGAGCCCAAGCTGCTGGGCTACGGCGTGAGCGACGAGACGGCGTGGTCGGTGGGTCTCTCCTGCGGGGGGCGCATCGAGGTCTTCGTCGAGCGCCTGGAGGAGGGGTGACGGGGGCGCTCTTCGCGGCTCTCGAGCGGGCGCTCGCCGCCCGCGAGCCGGTCGCCCTGGCGACGGTGCTCGAGGGAGAGGGGACCGGCCGCCAGCTCCTGATCTGGCCGGGCGAGCAGACCCTCGGCGACCTGGGGACGCCGCGGCTCAACCAGCGGGCGGCCCTCTTCTCGGAGAAGGTCTTCGCCGACCGGGAGTCCAAGCGCAAGGCGCTGCGCGCCGCCGACGGTCGGGTGGAGGTCTTCTTCGAGCTCTTCCTGCCGCCGCCGAAGCTGGTGGTGGTGGGGGCGGTCCACGTCGCCATCCACCTGGTCGAGATGGCCCGCCGCCAGGGCTTTGCCACCTTCGTGGTGGACCCGCGCACGGTCTTCGCCACCCCGGAGCGCTTCGCCGCCGCCGACGAGCTGATCCAGGAGTGGCCCCAGGAGGCCTTCCCGCGCATCGGCTTCGACGCCTCGACCTATCTGGCCGTGCTGAGCCACGATCTCAAGATCGACCTCCCGGCCCTGGCCTACGCCCTGCGCACGCCGGCCCGGTACCTCGGGGCCCTGGGCTCCAGCCGCACCCACGCGAAGCGGGTCACGGCACTGGAGGCGGAGGGCTTCTCGGCCGAGGAGATCGCGCGGATCCACTCGCCCATCGGGTTCGACCTGGGAGGCCGTCGGGCGGAGGAGATCGCCCTGGCGGTGATGGCCGAGATCGTCGCCGTGCGGCACGGCAACCGGGACGCTGCGGCGAAGAGCCCGCCCCCGAAGGAAGGAGCAGCCGAATGAGGAGAACACGACTCGCGACCACCGCGGCGCTGCTGGCGGCCCTGGCGGCCTGCAAGCCTGGACCGCCGGGCCCACCCGGTCCCGAGGGGCCGGCCGGACCACCGGGCGGCGGAGCCGTGGTCCTGTATCAGCGGTCCGTCGACTTCACCTGCAACGGCGGCGGCGGCAACTGCAACGTGCCCCCCCTGGTCGCCCAGTGCGACCCGGGCGACGTGGCCACCGGCGGTGCCGCCTATCGCACGCCCCACCAGCCGGGCTTCCCCCTCCAGGACCGCGCCAGCTTCCCCGACCCCAAGGGCGGGGCCGCGCCTCCCACCGGCTGGAGCACCTCCCAGGGGACGATCCCCGACGGCGACCGGCTCGACGTGATCGCCATCTGCGCCGACCTCACCCCGTGAGCCCGCCGGGACGAAGCGAAGGGGCGCGGTGAGCGGCTCGGTCGCCGGCGTGATCCTGGCGGCCGGCCCGTCGCGGCGCTTCGGCGGACTCCCCAAGCCGCTCCTCGAGGTGGAGGGGCGGCCGCTCGTCCTGCGACTTCTCGAACAGGCCGCCGCCTCGCGGCTCTCCGACCTCTTCGTGGTCGTGGGGCACCAGGCGGAGCGGCTGGCGCCCCTGCTGGCGGGGTGGCCGCTCTCGGTGGTCGAGTGCAGCCGCTGGCGCGACGGGCAGAGCGCGTCGGTACGGGCCGGCCTGGCCGCCCTGCCCGCCGACGCCGCGGCGGCCATGTTCCTGCCCGTGGACCAGCCGCGGCTCACGACCGAGGTGATCGACCGGCTGATCGCGCGCTACCACGAGACGGGCGGACCCGTGGTGGTGCCCGTCCACCGAGGCCGGCGGGGCTCTCCGGTGATCTTCGACGCCTCCCTCTTCGGAGAGCTGCGGCGGATCACCGGCGACGAGGGGGGGCGCCAGCTCTTCGCCGCCCACGAGGCCGAGATCGTCGAGCTCGAGCTCCCCGACCCGGAGCCGCTCGAGGACGTCGACACGCCGGAGGAGTACGCTCGGCTCACCGGGCGCCCGCCGCCGGCCGCGAACGCCCGTCCAGCCACGGAGAACGCCATGTTCCACATCGACCCGCCCTCCCGCCGGGACGAGATCGTCGCCGCGCTGGCCTCCCTGCGGGGCGAGATCGCCGCCTACTTCCACGGCCTGCCGCCCGAGGCCTTCGTGGCGCCCCAGGGACCGCACTGGGCTCCGGAGGGCCACCTCCGTCACCTGACCAAGTCGGTCCGCCCGGTCGCGGCGGCGCTGCGACGATCCAGGCTGGTTCTGGGCCTCCTCTTCGGCCGCGGCCGCTCCGACTCCCGCGCCTTCGACGAGGTGGTCGAGGTCTACCGGGAGGCGCTGGGCCAGGGAGCGCAGGCGGGTCGCTACGCGCCCTCCCGGCGGGAGGAGCTGCCGCCCCCCGAGGAGTGGCAGCGCACGGTCGTCGAGGGCTGGCAGACGGCGGGACGGGAGCTCGAGCGGGCGATCGGTGGGTGGTCGGAGGGGGCCCTCGACCGCTACCGGCTTCCCCACCCTCTCCTGGGCAAGATGACCGTGCGGGAGATCCTCTTCTTCACCCTCTACCACAACGCCCACCACGCCCGCCGGGTGCACGAGCGGTTCACCGAGGCCCCGACGCTGGAGATGCCGACGCTAGAATCCCCCGGAGGGAGGCCCGAATGAGCGACCCGCAGAGCGTCTACGTCTCGCGCGCGCGGATCGAGAGGATCCGCGGCCCGGTTCGGCGCGCCTGGCTGCCCCAGGAGGAGGAGCCGGTGATCTTCGGCGTCCACTCCGAGATCGCCGCCCACTACGGCGTGCCGCCCGACGCCTTCCCGGCCCGCGCCACCACCCTGGATTACGTGGTCGCCGCCGCCGGCGGGTGACTCACCGGCACCTTCGCCGGCGCGCTGGAGGCGCGCGACGTCGAGCTCGAGGAGGGGGACCTGGTGGGTGAGGTGCGGGGCGAGATCGTCTCGGACGACGGCGTCCTGGTGATCCGCTCGATCCGCGTCGTCTACCGGCTGAAGACCGCCGAGGAACACCATGACGCGGCGCGGCGGGTGCTCGGCTTCCACGCCCGCTTCTGTCCGGTGGCGCGCACGCTCGCGCCCGGCGTGGAGATCGCCACCGAGCTCGAGCTCGTCTGAGGGGTCGCCGGGCGCCCCGCCCCGGGGCCGCTCCCGCGCAGATCGGCCACCGCGCTCCTAGCGCAGCCCGGCGAGCTCGGCCGCGGCCCGCTCGGCCAGCTCGCCCACCGCGTCGCCGTCCACGAGGCGGTGGTTGACCTGCACCCCGACCGGCAGGCGGGTGCCGCCGTCGCGCTCCACGAACCGGCCGACGGAGACCCGGGGCTCGTCGTCGTCGGGGTCGCGCCAGGCGTGGGTGAGACCGGTGAAGGCGATCTTCGGCAGCGCCGAGAAGAAGAGCCAGGCGCGCTCCCGGTCTACCTTCAGGCCGAGGCCCTCCGGCGCCGGCCGCGCCGTCCGCTCCGCGGCGACGCGGTTGAAGGCCTCGATGTCGGGATCGAAGTCCAGGTAGTGAAAACGGAAGCGGCCCCCGGGGGCCGGCAGGGTGGCGCCGAAGTGGAGGGTGTCGTGGAGTACGATCTGCCCGTCCTTGAGTCGGTAGCGGAGATCGTCGATCCCCTGCGCCGCGCGGGTCACCAGGTAGCAGAGGTTGAGATAGGTGGGATACTGGCGCTGACGCAGCGCCGCCAGCGCCGCGGTGACCTCGAGCTCGAAGTTGACCGCCCAGAAGGGCGAGACGTAGGGCGAGAAGAAGTCGAACAGCTCCTTGCGGTAGTAGTCGTGGACGACGCGGTAGGCCATGGGATCGCCGCATGTTAGCCGCCGGCAGGCCCGCCCGACGTCGGCGGGGGCCCGAAGGGACGAACCGTCCGCGCGGCCGGCGCGGTCCGGAGGGGTGGGCCCGGTGACGGGCGGACCCGGGCGCGACCTCGACCGTCGGCCGCGTCTCTGGCTGGCGCGGGTGGACGACCCCGAGGTGCGCCGCGCGGCCGCGGCCTACGCGGATCTCCTGCCGCCCGAGGAGCGCCGGCGCCTGGAGCGCTTCCGCTCCGCGCCGGCCCGCGACGAGTACCTGCTGGGCCGCGCCCTGGCCCGCACCGCCCTCTCCCGTCACTCCGAGATCCCGCCGGCGGCGTGGCGGTTCCGGCCGGGGCGCCGCGGGCGCCCGGAGATCGTCGGACCGGCGAGCGCACCCTCGCTGCGCTTCAACCTCGCCCACTCCCACGGTCTCGTGGCCTGTCTCGTCACCGGCGACGCCGGCGGCGGAGTGGACGTGGAGTCTCCCGGCCGGCGGGCCCGGATCGACCTCCTGGCCGAGCGCTACCTCTCCGCGGCGGAGCGCGCCCGTCTGCCGGCGGCGCCGGAGCCGGCGCGGCGGGAGGCGTTCCTTCACCACTGGACCCTGAAGGAGGCGTATCTCAAGGCGCGCGGGCTGGGTATCGCCCTCCCGCTGCGCTCCCTGACCTTCCACATCGACGGCGCGAGGCTGCGGGCGGAGTTCGCCGAGCCGGTGGACGACGACCCGGGACGTTGGCGGTTCGACCTCTACCGCGCCCCCGGCGGCTTTCTCGTCGCCACCGCCCTGCCCGGGTCCGCGGGGGCGCCGCGGGTCGGGCGCTCGGCGCCGCTGGGCTCGACCTCGGACGCCGGCGTGGAGCGTCTGGCCTCCTCGGCGGCGGGCTGACCGGCATGCCGATCCCTCTGCTCGAGCGCGTGCTCGCCCACGGCGACCGGCCCGCGGTCCTCGACGCCGAGGGGCGGCACCCCTACACCGAGCTGATCGACGCCTCGGCCCGGGCGGCCCGCCGGCTCCTGGCCGGACGGTCCGACCTCGGGGAGGGCCGGGTAGCCTTCCTGACCCCTCCCGGCGCGGTCTACCCGACGGTGCAGTGGGGCATCTGGCGCGCCGGCGGTGTCGCCGTGCCCCTCTCGACGCTGCACCCGCCCCCGGAGCTGGCCTACACGGTGGAGGACTCGGGCGCCGAGATCGTGGTGGGGCACCCCGGCTTCGAGGAGCGGCTCCGGCCGGTGGCCGAGGCGGCGGGGAGACGGTACCTGTCGACCGCCGCGCTGCTGGCGCCCGCCGGGGAGCCGGCGGGAGAGCTGCCGGACGTGGAGGCCGGACGCCGCGCCACGATCGTCTACACCAGCGGCACCACCAGCCGGCCGAAGGGGGCGGTCACCTCCCACGCCGCCATGGCCGCCCAGATCTCCTCGCTGGTCGAGGCCTGGGGGTGGCGGGCCGACGACCGCATCCTGCTGGCGCTCCCCCTCCACCACGTGCACGGCATCGTCAACGTCGCCGGCTGCGCCCAGTGGAGCGGCGCCCTGTGCGAGATGCCCCCCGGCTTCGACGCCGAGCGGGTCTGGGAGCGCTTCGCCTCGGGGGAGCTCACCCTGTTCATGGCGGTGCCCACCATCTACCGCCGGCTGATCGCCGTCTGGGAGGAGGCGCCGGAGAGCCGGCGGCGGCGCTGGAGCGAGGGCGCCCGGCGGCTGCGGCTCATGGTCTCGGGCTCGGCCGCGCTGCCCGTCCCCACCCTGGAGCGGTGGCGGGAGATCGCCGGGCACACCCTGCTCGAGCGTTACGGCATGACCGAGACCGGGATGATCCTCTCCAACCCGCTCGACGGAGAGCGCCGGCCCGGCTGCGTGGGAGCGCCCCTGCCCGGGGTGGAGGTCCGCCGCGTGGACGAGGGGGGTGAGGTCGTGGAGGACCCCGCGACGCCGGCGGAGGTCGAGGTCCGCGGACCGGGTCTCTTCCGCGAGTACTGGGGCAGCTCCGAGGCCACGGCCGACGCCTTCCGGGACGGCTGGTTCCGCACCGGCGACGTGGCGGTGGTCGAGGAGGGCAGCTACCGTCTGCTGGGGCGCAAGAGCGTCGACATCGTCAAGACCGGCGGCTACAAGGTCTCCGCCCTGGAGGTCGAGGAGGTGCTGCGGACCCATCCGGCCATCGCCGAGTGCGCCGTTGTGGGCGTGCCCGACCCGGAGTGGGGCGAGCGCGTCGCGGTGGCGGTGGAGCTGGCCGACGGCGGCGAGCTGACCCTCGACGAGCTGCGGGCCTGGGCCAGGGAGCGGCTGGCCGTCTACAAGGTCCCCAGCCGGCTGCGGGTGGTGGAGACGCTGCCACGCAACGCGCTGGGCAAGGTGGTCAAGCCGGAGTTGGCGAAGAGCCTCGCCGGGGCAGCACCGCGTTGAGCACCAGCGCCGTGAGCCCGCCGGCGATGAGCCCCGAGCCGAAGAAGGTCCGAAGCCCCTCCGGGAGCTGGGCCAGCGCCTCGGGTCGCGCCTCGACCCCCAGACCCAGCCCCAGCGACACCGCCAGGATCACCAGGTTCCGCCGCCGGAGCTCGACCCCCCGGTGAAAGATCGCGGCGCCGCTCGAGAAGATCATGGCGAACATGATCAGCCCGCCGCCGCCGATGACCGGCGCCGGGATGGTGGCGAAGAGGGCGCCCACCTTGGGCACCAGGCCCAGCGCCACCAGGAAGACGCCGCCGACGGCGGTGACGTGGCGGCTGACCACCCCCGTGAAGTTGACCAGGCCCACGTTCTGGGAGAACGAGGTGTTGGGAAAGGCCGACACCAGGGCGGCCAGCCCGCTCATCACGCCGTCGGCCACCAGGCCGCCGCGGAGCTCGCGCCGCGTGGGCTCGCGGCCCACGGCGGCCACCGTGCCCGAGATGTCGCCGATGGTCTCCATGGTCGAGACGACGTAGATGAAGGCCATCACGGCGATGGGCGCCCACGCGAAGTCGAGGCCGAAAGGGGCGAAGCGGGGCAGGGCGAACCAGCCCGCCTCGGCCACCGCGTCCAGCTCCACCCGGCCCAGCGCCAGGGCGGTCAGGTAGCCGGCGATCACGCCGAGGAGGATCGACCCGTAGGAGAGGAAGCCGCGGGCGTACTGGTTGAGCAGCAGGGTGACCAGGAAGGCCACCGCGGCGATCCCCAGGTTGGTGGGCGAGCCGTAGTCGGCTGCCCCCTTGCCGCCGGCGGCGTAGTCGATCCCCACCGGGATGAGGGTCAGCCCGATCAGCATCACCACGATGCCGTTGACCAGGGGCGGAAAGAGCCTCTTCAGCCGGCCGATCGAGAACCCGAGGACGATCTCCACCGACGCGGCCACCAGGCAGGCACCGAAGACGACCGCCAGACCGTGCTCGCGGCCGATGCCGATGATGGCGCCCAGGAAGGCGATGGAGGTGCCCATGACCACCGGGAGGCGCCCCCCCACCGGGCCCACCGGGTACGACTGCACCACGGTGGCGACGCCGGCCATCATCAGCACCATCTGGATCAGCAGCGCCTCGTCGGCCACCGTGAGCGCCAGGGCGCCGGCCACCAGGATCGGGGTCGTGATGTTCCCCAGCAGCATCGCCAGTACGTGCTGCAGACCGAGCGGCACCGCCTCTCTCAGCGGCGGGCGGTCGTCGATGCCGAAGACCACCTTGACCGGGCGGTGGCCGGAGCCGCCGCTCACGGCGCCGGCGCGTCCGTCGTGCCGGTCTCCCAGCCGACCGGGTCGCCCACCCTGATCTCGCCCCCTTCGAGAACCTCGCCGTAGGCGCCGCCGCCCCAGGCCGGCTCGAGAGCCGCCTGCAGGCCGGGATGGGCCTCGTTCATCTGCCGGCAGGGCCGGGTCTCACCATGGATCAGGATGCGCCCGTGGCCGATCTTGAGAACGCGGTCGCGGCTCCGCTCGAGGTCCAACCCGCTGATCAGCAGGTTGGCGCGGCGGGCCGCGGGATCGACGGGGGCGCCCAGCTCCCGCTCCACCTCGCTCCAGCGCTCGGCGCTCAGGATGGTCACCTGACGCCTGCCGCCCTGCTCGACGTTGCCCTCGAGCCCCCGGCCGGGCACCAGCCGGGCCCGCTCGCGGCCGTCCATGGGTCCTTTGCGCACCCGCTTGACCCAGATCTTCTCGAGCTTCATCCCGGCTAGTCTAAACCGCCGCCCGTACAATCTCCCCGATGCTTCTCCGTGCTCTCGCCCTCCTCCTGCCAGTGGCGCTCGGGCCCTCCGTCGCCGTGGCGGCGGGCCTCGCGGTGCTCCACGACGGCTCCTTCCGCGAGTGGCGGCGGCTGGACCCCGTGGTCTCCGATCCCGGCGGCGACGGCGCGTCGGACGGGCTGGACCTCGGCCGCCTCTGGCTGGCCGACGACGGCGAGGCGCTCTACCTGCGTCTGGAGATCGGCCGCGAGACGATCCTCCAGAACCCTCCGACCGAGGCCGCCGGCAACGAGCTCAGGCTCTATCTCGACCTCGACGACGACACCGCCACCGGGCGCCAGGTCGAAGGGCTGGGAGCGGAGATGGAGGTCCGTTTCGGCGAGCGGCGGACCATCTTCTACGACCCCTCGGGCGCCGGCGAGAGCGTCGACGGGGGTCGCGCCGGCGTCGTCGCCCTGCCCACCCACTCCTCGGAGGCGTTCGAGATCCGGGTGGCGTTGCCTGCCGCCGCCGAGCGCCTGGCCCTGGTCCTCGCGGACGCGGCACCCGGCGGCGATCGGCTGCCCGACACCGGCGCGGCCGCCTACCGGTTGTCCGGGAAGGCCATCGGTCCGCCGCGGCCGATCCCCCTGTCGCGCAAGAAGAGGACCGACTTCCGCCTGCTCAGCCTCAACGTGGAGGACTCGCTCATCGCCAAGCTCCCCGCCGTCTACCGGCGGCTGCTCCGGGCGACCGACCCCGACCTGATCGCCCTGCAGTCGCTGCGCGACTGGGGACCGGCGGAGACCCTCGCCTTCGTCGAGGAGACCCTGCCGCCTCCCGACGGCCGGAGGTGGACCGCGGTGGGCCACGCCGACCTCGTCACCCTGAGCACCTTCCCGCTGCTGGCCTCGGCTCCCGTCGACGGCAACCTGGCGGTCCACGTGGACCTGCCCGCCGACCGCGACCTGGTGCTGGTCAACGTCCACCTCCCCTGCTGCGCCAACGACGCGGGCCGCGACGCCGAGAGCGACAACCTGGCCCTCTTCTGGCGCGACCTGCTGGAGGGCCGGGGCCTCTTCCCCGTCGCCCCGGACGACGCCGTGATCTACGCCGGCGACTTCAACTTCGTGGGCTTTCGGCGACAGCTCCTGGCGGTCCGCGACGGCCGCTTCGTGGACCCGTCCCACGGCCCCGGCTTCGACCCGGGGCGCGCTCGGGGCCGGCTCGCCACCGCGCCGCTGCGACACGTCGGAGAGCGCACCACCGTCACCTGGCGGCGGACGACCTCCCCCTTCGCGCCGGGGCGGCTGGATTTCGTCTTCTACGCCGGCGACGCGCTCAAGCACCGCCGCAGCTACGTCCTGGACACCACCGAGCTCGCCGGCCGCGATCGCAGACGGGCCGGCCTGCGCCGCGCCGACACCGACCGCGCCTCCGACCACCTTCCGCTGGTGGCCGACTTCCGTGTTCGCTCCGGGCTTCCCGCCCGTCCCGCCCGGCCCTAAGATCTGCCGGTGCGGCGCATCCTCGTCCTGGGGGCGGGACACAGCAGCCCCTTCCTGATCCGCTACCTTCTCCGCTGGGCGCCCGACCACGACTGGCGGGTGCGGGTGGTCGACCGCGATCCGGAGTTGGCCGCGCGGCGGGTGGACGGCCACCCCCTGGGTGAGGCGGCGCGGCTCGACGCCGCCTCGGCCGACGCGCTGGGGCGGGAGGTCGAGGGCGCCGACCTGGTCGTCGACCTCCTCCCCCCCTCCTTCCAGCGGGTGCTCACCCACGAGTGTCTCCGCCACCGCCGCTCTCTGGTCTCCGTCTCCTACGCGGAGCCGGCCACCCGGGCGCTCTCCAGCGAGGCGGTCCGGCGCGGCGTGCTGCTCCTCTTCGAGATGGGCCTCGACCCGGGGATCGACCACATGGCGACCATGGCGCTGGTGGAGAGACTCGCGAGCCGAGGCGCCGAGGTGGAGAGCTTTCTCTCCTACGGCGCCGGGCTGCCGGCCCCCGACTCGATCGCCAACCCGCTCTGCTACGCCATCACCTGGAACCCCATGAACGTCGTGATGGCCGGGGAGGGCGGCGCCCTCTTCCTGCGCGACGGGCGTCTGCGGGCGCTGCCCCGGGAGCGTCTCTTCACCGCCACCTGGCCGGTGGAGATCGAGGGCGTCGGTACCCTCGAGGCGTACGCCAACCGCGACTCGCTGGCCTACCGCGACCTCTTCGGCCTTCGCTCCGCCCGCACCGTGGTGCGTGGCACCCTCCGCTACCCCGGCTGGTGCGCCGTCTGGAACGCGGTGATCCGGCTGGGTCTGCCCACCCGCGGACTCTCCGTGCCCGACCTGGCGGATCTCACCTTCGCCGAGCTGGTGGAGCTCTTTCTTCCCGCGGACGGCTCCGGCGCCACCGTCGAGGAGCGCGCGGGTCGCTTTCTGGGTCTGCGGCGCGACGACCCGGTCTTCGACAATCTGCGCTGGCTGGGGCTCTTCTCGGACGAGCGGATCGGCTGCCGCGGATCGTCGCCGGCCGACGCCCTGGTGGAGCTCCTGAGCCGCCGGCTCACCCTGCCCGCCGGCGGCCGCGACCTGGTGATCCTCCGGCACGAGGTGGTGGCCCGCGAGGCCGACGGCGCCCGTCGCACCCGCGTCCTCTCGACGCTCCTGGAGCTGGGCAAGCCGCGCGGCTTCTCGGCCATGGCGCGGACCGTGGGTCTGCCGGCCGGCATCGCGGCGCGGCTCATCTCGACGGACCGGCTCGAGCTGGCCGGCTGCCACCTGCCGGTGGAGCCGGCCGTCTACCGGCCGGTGCTCGAGGAGCTGGCGCGGGAGGGTCTGGAGATCGAGGAGAGCGAGACCGAGCTGGCGCCGGCCGCGGCCTAGCGATGGGGCGAAGGACGGACATTCCGTCCACCGCCGGCCTCTTCGCTGGAGATTCAGCCGGGGACGCGAGCGTGCGCGCGGCGGATTGCGTATCCTGTCACCCCTGATGAGCCGTCTCGCCGCCGGGATCGTCGCCACGTCGCGCAAGGAGAACGAGCGCCGGGTGGCGATCCACCCGTCGCACCTGCCGCGGATCTCCGAGCGGACGCGCGCCGCGCTGACCTTCGAGACCGGCTACGGCGAGCCCTTCGGCGTCTCGGACGACCGGCTGCGGGAGCTGGGCGCCAAGACCGCCTCCCGGGTCGAGGTGATGGGGGGCAGCGACCTGGTGCTGCTGCCCAAGCCCCTGTCCGAGGACCTCCGGGAGATGCGGGACGGCGCGGTCCTCTGGGGCTGGCCCCACTGCGTCCAGCAGCGCGAGATCACCCAGGCGGCCATCGACCGCCGGCTGACGCTGATCGCCTTCGAGGCGATGTTCGCCTGGGAGCGGAGCGGCGCCCGGGGCCTCCACACCTTCTACAAGAACAACGAGCTGGCGGGCTACTGCGGGGTGCTCCACGCCCTCGAGCTGGCCGGCTGGGACGGCGCCTACGGGCCGCGCCGCTCGGCGGTGATCCTGGGCTTCGGGTCGGTCAGCCGGGGCGCCATCTACGCCCTCCGGGGCCGCGGCTTCGACGACCTGACGGTCCTGACCCAGCGCCCGCCCCACCTGGTGCGGGATCAGCTCCCCGGCTGCCGTCACGGTCAGATGCGGGGGCGCGGCGAAGCGAGCGGGCCCATGCGCCACCTTTTCCCGGGCGAGGAGGAGCGGCCCCTGGCCGAGCTCCTCGCAGCGAGCGATCTGATCGTCAACGGCACCCTACAGGACCCCGAGCGGCCCCTCTTCTACCTGGCCGAGGGGGACGAGACGCGCCTGCGCCCCGGGGCGGTGATCGTGGACGTGAGCTGCGACGAGGGGATGGGCTTCCCCTTCGCGCGGCCTACCTCTTTCGAGGCGCCGGCCTTCCGGGTCGGCCAGGGCGCCCTCTACTACGCGGTGGACCACACCCCGACCTACCTGTGGGACTCGGCCTCCTGGGAAATCTCGGAAGCGCTCCTGCCCTACCTCGAGAGCGTCCTCGCGGGACCCTCGGGCTGGGTGGCCGAGCCCACCATCGACAGGTCGATCGAGATTCGGGAGGGGGTCGTCCAGAACCCTACCGTGCTGTCGTTCCAGGGGCGCTCCGCGGAGTACCCGCACACGCCGCTCTGACGCTCGACCTGTCTGGGAGTCTGTGGTGCCGAAGGCCGGACTCGAACCGGCACGGGTTGCCCCACACGGCCCTCAACCGTGCGCGTCTACCAATTCCGCCACTTCGGCTCGGAGGTCAATCTACCAGAGCTCCCGGGGGTCTACTGCGACCCGTCGCCGCCGTCGTCGTCGGCCGCGGGCGGCTCGGCGCCCTCTTCCACCGGGCCCGCTTCGGGCGACGCCGCCTCCAGCTCCGCCGGGGCGTCCGCCGCCCCGCCGTCATCGCCCGGCGTCTCCACGGACTCGGCCGGCGCCGTCTCCCCGGCGCCGGACATCACCGAGCGGGCGCTCGCTCCGGTGCTCAGGAAGCCGATCGTGATGGTGGTCACGATGAATCCGATGAAGCCGGCCACGGTGAGCTTGTGCAGGATGGTGGCGGCGCCGCGGGCGCCGAAGACCGCCTGGGTGGAGCCGCCGCCGAAGACCGACAGGTCGGCGCCCTTGCCCTGCTGCAGCAGGACGACTCCGATCAGGAAAAGACAGATGAGGACGTGGACTGTCGTCAGAATGGCGATGATCATGCGCGCTCCCTCCGGCCCCGCTCAGGAGCCGCAAGCGCTGATGATAGCCAGGAAACGGTCCGGGTCAAGACTCGCGCCCCCGACGAGGAAGCCGTCCACGTCGGGCTGGGCGATGAGCTCGGCGGCGTTGTCCGGGTTGGCCGAGCCGCCGTAGAGGATCCGCTTCGCCGCCGCCGCCGGCTCGCCGACCAGATCCGCCAGCACCTCGCGGATGTGACGGTGCGCCTCCTGGGCGATCTCCGGGGTGGCGGTGTCCCCGGTGCCGATCGCCCACACCGGCTCGTAGGCGATGACGAAGGGGTCGGGGCGCCCCGAGAGGGCGCCGTCGAGCTGGGTCTCGAGGACCTGGAGGGTCCTGCCCGCGCGACGCTCCTCGGCGGTCTCCCCGACACAGATCATCGGCAACAGTCCCGCGGCCACCGCAGCCGTGGCCTTGCGCGCCACCAGCTCGTCGTCCTCGCCGTGGTCCCGGCGGCGCTCGCTGTGGCCGCAGAGCGCCCAGGTGCAGCCGACGTCGCGCAGCAGGAGGGCGGAGGTGTCCCCCGTGTAGGCGCCCGCCGCCTCCGGGTGGACGTCCTGGCCGCCCACCGCGACCGTCGAGCTCCCGACACCCCGGACCACGGCGTCGAGCAGCGGGAAGGGCGGGAAGAGGACGACCTCGGCGGCCGCGGCGCCGAGCCCGGCCGTGAGGCGCCGGCAGAAGTCCGCCGCGTCGGCTTTCAGCAGGTTCATCTTCCAGTTGCCGCCGACGATCGGTCGTCTCTCGCTCATGCCACCTCCCTGTCGAGCGCCGCGACCCCCGGCAGCGCTCGGCCCGCGAGAAGCTCCAGCGAGGCCCCGCCGCCGGTCGAGACGTGGGTGATCTGGTCCAGGACCCCGGCACGGCCGGCCGCCGCCACCGTCTCGCCGCCTCCGATCACGCTCGTCGCGGGCGAAGCCGCGACCGCCCGCGCCACGGCCAGCGTCCCCTGGTCGAAGGGCGGCGTCTCGAAGACGCCCAGGGGACCGTTCCAGAACACGGTGCCGGCGTCGGCCAGGGCGGCGGCGGCCGCGGTCCGCGCCCGGGGACCGATGTCCACCGCCATCAGGCCGTCGGGCACCCGCGAGGCGTCCACCGTCTCGATCCGGCTCGGCCCGTCGAGAGAGTCGGTGACGACCAGATCGCCCGGCAGGGTCACCTCGACCCCGGCCGACTCGGCCGCGGCCAGGATCTCGCCCGCGAGCTCCACCCGGTCGTTCTCCACCAGAGAAGCGCCCAGCGCCGCGCCCCGCGCCGCGAGAAAGGTGTTGGCCATCGCGCCGCCCAGGACCAGCCGGTCCAGCCGCGGCAGGAGGTTGGCCAGGGTGTCCGACTTGCCGGCGATCTTGGCTCCGCCCACCACCGCGGCGAACGGCCGCTCCGGCCTCTCCAGAAGCCGCGTGAGCGCCGCCACCTCGGCCTCCAGCAGGCGTCCGGCGGCCCTCTCCGTCAACCGCCCGGGGACCCCGACCACCGAGGCGTGCGCGCGGTGGGCTGCGCCGAAGGCGTCGTTGACGTAGATCCGGGCCAACCCGGCGAGCTGCGCGGCGAAGTCGGGGTCGTTGGCTTTCTCGCCCGGATGGAAACGCAGATTCTCGAGCAGGCAGACGCCGCCCGGGGCGAGCGCGGCCACCGCGGACCGCGCCGGCGCGCCCACGCAATCGGTGGCGAACGCCACCGGCGCGGCGAGCAGCTCGGCCAGCCGCCCGGCCACCGGCCGCAGGCTGAGCTCGGGATCGGGCTCACCCTTGGGGCGACCCAGATGGGAGGCCAGCACCAGCCGCGCCCCGCGGCCGCGCAGCCACTCGAGGGTGGGCAGCGCCGCCTCGAGACGCTTGTCGTCGGCCACCCGCCCGTCGGCCAGGGGCACGTTGAAGTCCACCCGCACGAAGACCGGGGCGCCGTCGAGGCCCCCCGGATCGAGATCTTCCAGGCGTCGAAGTCGGGTCATCTCTCCTCAACCGGCCGACACGGCCAGCTCCATCAGGTCGGCCAGCCGACTGGCGTGGCCCCACTCGTTGTCGTACCAGGCGACCACCCGGAAGAGCCGCCCTTCCACCGCGCGGGTCAGCGGCAGATCGACCACGGCGGAGTGGGAGTCGCGCAGGAAGTCGGAAGATACCAGCTCCTCCTCGGTGACCGCGAGGATCCCGGCCAGCTCGCCCGCGGCGGCCCTCCGGAAGCCGTCTCTCACCTCCTCGACCGAGGGAGCGGTCCGCAGCTCCGCCACCAGGTCGATCAGCGACACGTTCGGGGTCGGCACCCGGATGGCCAGGCCGGCCAGCGTGCCCGCCAGCCGGGGCAAGATTCGGGCCGCCGCCTCGACCGCGCTGGTGGTGGTGGGGATCATGTTCAGAGCGGCGGCGCGGGCACGGCGCGGGTCGCGGTGGGGCGACTCCAGCAGGCTCTGGTCGTTGTTGTAGCTGTGGACCGTGTTGAGCATCGCCCGCTCGAGCCCGAACTCCCGGTCGAGCAGGTAGGCGACGGGCACCAGGCAGTTGGTGGTACAGGAGGCAGCGCTCAACAGGTGGTGCCGCCGCGGGTCGTACTCGTCGTGGTTGACCCCCATGCAGACGGTGAGGTCCATGCCGGCGGCGTTCGCCGACACCACCACCTTGCGCACCTCGCCCACCAGGTGGGCGGCGGCGAGCTCGCGATCGAGGCACTTGCCGGTGGCGTCCACCACCACCTCGGCTCCGGTCCCCTGCCAGGGCACCCGGTCGAGCCGGGGCTCGCCGAGCACGGCGACGGCGCGGCCGTCGAGCTCCAGGCCGTCCCGGCTCGCCCGCACCGTGCCCTCGAAGGGCCCGTGCAGCGTGTCGTGGGCGATCAGCGCGGCGAGCTGCTCGGCGGTGCCCACGTCGTTGACGGCGACCAGCTCGAGACCGGGACGCGAGCGGGCGATCCGCAGCAGCGCCCGGCCGATCCGGCCGAGCCCGTTGATCGCGAAGCGAACCGGCATGGCGGTAGATTGTAGGTCGCCGGCCTCCGGCCGGCGGCACGACGATTGCGTCCGGCCCGGACCACCGACCCCGGCGGCGATCCCGTCCCGGAGAGAGCGATGCATCCACGAGCCCACCCCCTCGAGACCGTCCTCGGCATCGAGACCTCCTGCGACGACACCGCCTGCGCGGTGCTCGCCCGCGACGGCCGGGTCCTCTCGTCGGTGGTCTCGAGCCAGCTCGCCGCCCATCGCCCCTTCGGCGGGGTGGTGCCGGAGATCGCCTCTCGCGAGCACCTGGTCAACTGGCCCTCGGTGAGCGCCGAAGCCCTCGCCCGCGCGGGGATCGCCCTCGCCGAAGTCGGCTCGGTCGCCGCCACCCGGGGACCGGGCCTGATCGGGGCGCTGCTGGTGGGGCTCTCCCTCGGCCGCAGCATCGCCTGGTCCCTCGGCCGGCCCTTTCACGCCGTGCACCACCTGGAGGGGCACCTCTACTCGCCCTTCCTGAGGGCCGACGGGCGGCCGGCGGCCGAGGTCCCCGAGCTCTTCGACGCCCTGGTGGTCTCGGGGGGCCACAGCTCGATCTTCCACGTGGACCGCGGCCGGGTGGAGACCGTGGCGGAGACCCGCGACGACGCCATGGGCGAGGTCTTCGACAAGGTGGGCAAGCGGCTCGGTCTGCCCTACCCGCAGGGGCCCCTGGTGGACCGCCTCGCCGAGGCCGGCGACCCCGCCGCGCAGCCGCTGGCCGTGGCCACCTGCAGCGACGGCAGCCTGGACTTCTCCTTCTCGGGCCTCAAGAGCCAGGCGATCCTGGCCATCGAGAAGCTCGAGCGCTCCGGCGTCCGCTGGCCCGATGGGGCGACCCGAGCCGAGGAGGCCCCGGCCGCCCTGCTCGACCTGCTGGCCGGCTTCCGCGCCGCCGCCGTGGGCCAGGTCCTCGACCGCCTGACGCGGCTCCACCGCGACCGTCCCGTGGAGCTGCTGGCCGTGTCCGGTGGGGTGGCCGCCAACCGCCTTCTGCGTCGCGAGCTCGTCGTGTGGGCCGAGGAGCAGGGGGTGGACCTGCGGCTGGTGGAGCTCACCCACTCGGGCGACAACGCGGCCATGATCGCCTGGGCGGCCATCCTGCGGGAGCGCCGCGGCCTCTCCGACGACCCCCTCGAGGTGGACGCCGCCAGCCGGGTCGCGATCTGATGCGGCGGGCGGGGCCTCTCGGCCTGCTGCTGGCCCTCCTCGCGGGGCCGGCGCCGGCGGCCGCGCCCGGGACCGGCGCCGAGGAGTACGACGCCCTCCAGCAGTGGCGCTTCGGACCGCGGCGGGAGCTGCCCGCCGAGGGCTTCTCGTTCGCCCGCGACACCGCCTCGTGGCGGCTGCTGGAGGGGCGGATCCGGCTCCAGGAGCCCACCGCCGACGGCGCCGTCGCCGGTCTGCTCTTCGAGGGCCGCGGGCGCTTCGTGATGGAGGTGCCCGATCCCGTCGAGCTGCGACAGCTCCGGCGCTTCGCCGCCGATCCGGAGCTCCAGCGCCTGGAGGTCGAGCTCGACACCCTGATCGTGCGTGCGTCGAGCCCCGACCTCCTGTCGGCGCTGGCCGGCGGCGGGCCCTACCGCCCCCACCCGCTGGTCGCCAAGCGCCACGAGAGCTGGCTCCGCGACGGCCTCACCGACGTCGATTCGCGGATCGTGGGAGCCCGTCGATGCGCGGGGGACGAGCTGCTGTGGGTCGAGATGAGAACCGCCGACCACGGCTGGCTGACCTGGGTCTACGACGCCCTGCGGCACGAGGAGATCGAGCTCTGGCGCTGGAACCGCGCCTTCGCGCGCCGGGAGTCGTGGGTCAGCCTGGACCGGCCGGAGGACCGCTCCCCGGGGGGGCGACCCGGTCCCCGGGGGGA
>JAWWBN010000053.1:0-17839 GCA_033720955.1 Thermoanaerobaculia bacterium
GCCTTCTGCTTTTCGAGCAGCTTGCGTTTGCGGCTGATGTCGCCGCCGTAGCACTTCGCCGTCACGTCCTTGCGCAGCGCGTTGATGTTCGTGCGGGCGATGATCGTTCCGCCGATCGCGCCCTGGACCGCGATCTTGAACTGCTGCCGCGGGATCGTCTCCGCCAGCCGCTCGCAGTAGCGCAGCGCCCGCTCGCGCGCCTTGTCGCGGTGGGTGAGCTGGGAGAGGGCGTCCACCGGCTCGCCGTTGACCAGGATGTCCACCTTCACGAGGTCGGTGGGGCGGTAGTCGAGCATCTCGTAGTCGAAGGAGCCGTAGCCCTGGGTGATGGTCTTGAGCTTGTCGTAGAAGTCGAAGAGCACCTCGCCCAGCGGGAGCTCCGAGGTCAGCTCCACCCGGCCCACCGCCAGGTAGCGGAAGGTGGTGTTCTCGCCGCGGCGCTCGCGGCAGAGCTCCATCACCGAGCCGATGTAGCGCTCGGGCATCATGATCGACCCCTTGATGAACGGCTCCTCGGCGCCCTCGATCTCCGAGGGCTCCGGGTAGAGGTCGGGGTTCTCGACCATCTTGACCGTGCCGTCGGTCAGGGTGACGCGGTAGCGAACCGAGGGCGCCGACAGCAGGAGCGAGAGGTCGTACTCCCGCCTCAGCCGCTCCTGCACCACGTCCAGGTGGAGCAGGCCCAGGAAGCCGCAGCGGAAGCCGAAGCCGAGGGCGCTCGACGAATCCTTCTCGTAGGTCAGGGCGGCGTCGTTCAGGGCCAGCTTGTCCAGTGCCTTCGCGAGGTCCTCGTAGTCCTCCGTCGACATCGGGTAGATCGACGAGAAGACCACGGGCTTGGCCTCCTTGTAGCCCGGCAGCGGCTTCTCGGCGGGACGCTCGGCGTCGGTGATGGTGTCGCCGATGGCGATGTCGCGCACCGTCTTGATGCCGGCGATCACATACCCCACCGAGCCCGCCGGCAGCTCCTTCTGCTTGACCCTCTTGAGCTGGAGGAGCCCCACCTCCTCCACCTCGTACTCGCTCTCGGTGTGCATCAGCTCGATGGTGGAGCCCTCGCGCAGGGTCCCCTCCTTCACCCGCGCCAGCATGACGACGCCGCGATAGGGGTCGTACTGCGCGTCGAAGATCAGCGCCTGGAGCGGCGCCTCCGCGTCGCCCCGGGGCGCCGGCAGCCGGGTCACGATGGCCTCCAGAACGTCGTCGATGCCGGTGCCCTGCTTGGCGGAGCAGCGGACGGCGGAGAAGGGGTCGAGACCCAGGTCCTCGTCGATCTCCTCCAGGGTCTTCTCGATCTCCGCCGAGGGCAGGTCGATCTTGTTGATCACCGGCACGATCTCGAGGTCGTACTCCAGGGCCAGGTAGAGGTTGGCCACCGTCTGCGCCTCGACCCCCTGGGCGGCGTCCACCAGCAGCAGCGCCCCTTCGCACGACATCAGCGACCGCCGCACCTCGTGAGAGAAGTCCACGTGGCCCGGCGTGTCGATCAGGTTGAGCTTGTACTCCATGCCGTCCCGGGCGGTGTAGCGCAGGGTCACCGTGTTGGACTTGATGGTGATCCCGCGCTCGCGCTCGAGGTCCATGGTGTCCAGGAGCTGGTCGCGGAACTCCCGCTCGGAGACCCCGCCGCAGCGCTGGATCAGCCGGTCGGCCAGGGTGGACTTCCCGTGGTCGATGTGGGCGATGATGCAGAAGTTGCGGGTGCGGTCCACGGGATGGGCTCCGGGGGGGCGGGAGGCGGGCCGGCCGTCGCGGCCGAACGGGGAAGTCTACCGCCCGGCGACGGGCGAGCCGTAGAGAAAGCCCACCAGCCGGTCGGCCCGCTCGCGGTTCGCCGGGTTCGCCTCCCAGCCGTCCTGGAGCGCCCGCTTCTCGGCCGGGGTCAGGTGCCACGAGGTCGGGCCCCCGGCCCCGGCGAGGGGCTCGAAGCGAAAGACCTCGAAGAGCGGACGGCGGCGGTCGCCCTCGGCCTGGCCCCGCCAGCGGCGGGCGAAGCGGGCCAGCGCCTGGCGGTTGCGCTCCCGCTGGGCGGCGAAGTGCGAGGTGACGAGCCCCGCCAGCGGCCCGAGCGCGGCGGCCGCCCATCCGGGGAAGGGCACCGGCCCGGGCGCCTCGTCGGCCTCGTCCGGCGCCGCGAACGGCTCGATCTCGACGAGCGCGATCCTCTCCGGCCAGCGGTCCGGCTCGGCGAGGACCTCCTCCAGGGCGTCGAGGGCGGAGGAGATGCCGAAGTTGTCGTGGTAGCCGGCGTCCACCAGGTGCTCGTCCGAGCCCGCGAGGCCCTCTTCCCAGAGCGCCCGGGTCGCCGGACTGACGAAGGGGAAGGTGGCCGACAGCCGCACCGCGGTCCAGACGTCCACCGAGGCGCGCGGCGAGCGGAGCAGCTCCGGCAGGGTGCGGGCGCGCCCGCGGCGCGGACGGGAGAAGCGCAGCGGGGTGATCATCACCCTCTGGCCGCTCTCCAGTGCGGTGGCGTTGTAGATGGGCACCGGCGCGCGCCGCTCGCGCACGGCCGCCGCGAGCCCGGGGTCGGCCCTCACGGTGCGGACCGTCGCGGCCCCGGAGTTGCGGTACCACGCGCGCTGGAGCAGCAGACCCCGGTCCCACAGCTTGCCGGCCCGGGCCAGGGTGGTGAGCTGCAGGGAGAGGAAGCGGGTCAGGTCGGCGTAGGCCAGGCCGAAGGCCGCCGCCGCCAGGCTGGACCGGACCGAGCGCTCGTGGGCGTCGTCGTAGAGCTCGGCCGGCTCGGCGCCGCCCTCGAGCAGGCGCTCCAGCAGGAAGGCGAACCCGACCGAGCCGCCCGAGGCTCCGCTGACCAGCCGCAGGTCGCCCGCCAGCCGCCGGTCGCGCTCGACCAGCCGCGCCAGGACCCAGGTGGCCCAGCCGGCCGCCAGGATCCCGCCGCCCGAGGCGCAGGCCACCACCAGCGGGGGCCGCGGCCCGTCGTCGCCGGGCCGCCGGGCCGCGGACAGCTCGCGCGGCTCCACCTCGAGCGGCCGGTCCACCCGTCGAACCCCGAAGTAGTGGTCGGCCGAGGGAAGGAGCCTGCCGGGGATGGCCAGCCAGAGCAGCAGCACCAGGAGGATGGGGCTCCAGGTGCCCAGCCGAACCTGCACCGCCAGCACCGCCCAGACCAGGAAGACCCCCAGGGTCAGCACGTAGGCGGCCGCCGGCCGCAGCCGAGCCGTGCCGCGGTGGTTGCGCACGAATCCGATCGCCAGCACGAGGGCGAGAAAGATCGTGCAGACGGTGGCGAAGTAGTGGTCGGGCCGCAGGCGGGTGCCGGCTGAGGTCTCGACGAAGAGGAAGTCGCGGAAGAGGAAGTCGAGGCTCGCGAAGCAGCGTGAGACGCCGGCATGGAGCTCCACCGCCCAGGTCGAGCGTCCGGCCAGCCTCTCGAAGGTGGGGAGCGCGAGGGGGAGGAAGCCCGCGTCGGCCCGCAGGACGGGCAGCGCCAGCAGGTGGACGGCGCCCGCCGCCGCCGCCGCCCCCGCCCCCGCGCCGATCAGCGCCTGGGCCCGCGTCCCCCGCCGCCCCCCGGGTCTCGCCATCGCCACCACCACGACGGCGCCCAGCAGGGCGATCGAGGTGAACACCGCCGCTTGCGGCGACGTCACCAACGCCGGATCTCCGTCGTAGATCCCGGTGCGCTCCCACCGCGCGCTGCGCGCCACCAGCGACCAGGTGAACATGGCCGACCAGGCGGCCCCGAACAGCCAGCAGCAGGTCACCAGCACGTCGCCCGAGAAGAGCGTCCGGGGTCCGCGGCCGGCGAGGGGCTTGGCCGGGTGCAGCCCCACCAGCAGGTTGCCCACGAACTCCGCCGCCGCCGCCGGCCAGCCCAGGGCCGCCAGGGGGAGGAGGACCAGGAGCGCGGTGAAGAGGAGGCCGACGCGCAGGGAGAAGAGCCCGGCGTAGACGTCGAGCGGCAGCCGCGCCAGCGCGACCAGGACGGCCAGGGCGGCGAAGCCGAGCAGGGCCGTCTTCACCCGCGCCAAGGTCGCCGCCACCGCGACGAGCCCCGGCGGGAAGCGAGCCGTGGCCGCCTGCTCGGGCCGGTCCACGCCGCGCAGCAGCCGCAGGTGGAGGAGGTTCTCGAGCCAGTCGAAGGGCATGGCCACCAGCGGCGCCGCCATCGCCGCGACCTCCCACCCGGCCGGCGGCGCGTCGCGGCGCAGCCAGGCCAGGAGGCTCGACAGCGAGATCCCGTAGACCCAGGGGAAGAGGGTGTCGAGCCCGGCCAGCTCGCGCTTGAAGGGGCGGACGTCCGCCCAGCCCGCGACGACCTGGCGGAACCGCTCCACCCGGAAGGCCCGCTGCAGAGAGCGGTGGGGCGCCTTCCCGGGGGCGTAGCGGGCACCGCCGCGCTGGAAGAGCGCCACGAGAGCCAGCAGAGCGAGCAGACCGACGCCGGCGACGGCGCCCAGCCAGCCGTCTTCGACGGCGGACCAGGTGACGATGTCGACGAGCCGCTGGACGGTCACCGCCGCTCCGGGGAAGAGAAGGTGTCGGGGTGCTCGGGGGATCCTATCGCGGCGTCGCTAGAATCGTTGCGCGTCGATGGTGCCAGCCCGTCTTTTGAGCCCCGTGGCCCCCCCTCCCCGGACCGCCCCCGGGGCGGTGCGTCACCCGAGCGCGGCCAGGGGCCGCGTCGAGACGTGATGCTGCCGGCGCGACTCCAGCGCCTCCGGGCCGAGCTGCTGGAGCGGATCTCGGATCCCGACGCTCGCCCCGAGAGCCGGGCGCGGAGGCTCGGCCTGCGAGCCCTCCGCGTGGCCCACGGGGTGGCTCGCGATCTGGCGGCGGGCAGCCTGACCCTGCAGGCGATGGGCCTGGTCTACACGTCGCTGCTCTCCCTGGTGCCGCTCCTGGCGGTGACCATCTCCATTCTCAAGGTCTTCAACGCCGACCGCCACGCCGAGCCGCTGCTCACCGAGTACCTGGCGCCGCTGGGACCGCGCGGCGAGGAGCTCTCCAACCAGATCATGGCCTGGGTGGAGACCCTCGACGTGGGGGTGCTCGGAGGGCTCGGGCTGGCCTTCCTCCTCTACTCGGTCGTATCGCTCATCCAGAAGATCGAGCGCGCCTTCAACTCCACCTGGCACATCACCCGGCGACAGCAGCTCGCCAAGCGGATCGGCGACTACCTGAGCGTGATCCTCGTGGGACCCGTGCTGATCTTCTCGGTCCTCGGAGCGGTGGCCCGGGTCACGGCGCCGCTTCTCTCCTGGGCGCCGCTGAGCTTCCTCGCCGGCATCAGCGGCCGGCTGGTGCCCTATCTGCTGGTGGTCGGCGCCTTCACCCTGATCTACCTGTACGTCCCCAACACTCGCGTTCGGCTGACGTCCGGTCTCACCGGGGCGGTGGTCGCGGGCGTGGCCTGGCAGAGCCTCGGCTGGCTCTTCGCCTCGGTGGTGGTGGGCTCGGCCCGTTTCTCCGGCATCACCTCCGGCTTCGCGGTGGTGCTGCTGTTCATGATCTGGCTCTACCTGAACTGGCTGCTGCTGCTCATCGGCGCCTCCATCGCCTTCCACCACCAGCACCCCGAGTACCTCCTGCTGGACCCGACGGGCATGCGGCTGTCGGCCCGGCTGCGCGAGAAGCTCGCCCTGCGCGCCGCCTACCTGATCGGCAAGAACCACTTCGAGAGCGGTCCGCCCTGGTCGGTGGACGCCCTGGCGAATCGCCTGCGGCTGCCCGCCGAGGCCGTCAGCCGCACCCTGGACGCGCTGGAGTCCGCGGGGCTGCTGGCGGTCACCGGGGAGGAGGACGATCGCTACCTGCCGGCACGGGCGCTCGAGAAGATCAGCGTTTCGGACATCCTGGAGGCGGTCCGCGCGGCCGACGAGGGGCCTCTGTCGAGCCCCTCCCGCATGCCCGCCGAGGAGAGCGTGGACGCCCTGGAGCGGCGCATCGAGGAGGCGGTCCACCAGGCGGTGGGGGAGGCCACCCTCCGCGACCTGGTGCTCGCCGGTCAGGCCGGCCAGACGATCTCCCAGGTGGGCTAGGTGATCGAGATCCGCCCCGGGCTGGCGATCGACGAGACGGAGCTGGAGTTCGTCACCTCGCGCAGCTCGGGGCCGGGGGGGCAGAACGTCAACAAGGTCGAGAGCCGGGTGACGCTGCATTTCGACGTCGCCGCCAGCGCCGCTCTCTCCGAGGCGCAGAAAGAGCGGCTGCGCGCCCGTCTCGCCACCCGGATCAACCGCGCCGGCGTTCTGCGGGTGGTGTCGCAGAAGCACCGCACCCAGCGGGCCAACCGCGACGAGGCGGTGCGGCGGTTCGCCGAGCTGGTGGGGCGGGCGCTGGAGCGACGCCCGCCGCGCCGGAGGACGCGAGTGCCCGAGGCGGCGAAGCGGCGGCGGCTGGAGCAGAAACGCCGCCGCGGACGGCGGAAGAGCGAGCGCCGGGCCCCCGGCCTCGACGAGTAGGGACTAGGCCCTCTTGACCAGCCGGATCTCGTTGCCGGCCTCGTTGTGCTCCACCTCGTCCATGAAGGCGTGGATGAGGAAGAGGCCCCGGCCCTCGGCCCGCAGCATGCTCTCGGGGCGGGTGGGGTCGGGCAGCGAGGTGGTGTCGAAGCCGGGCCCCTCGTCGCGGATGACGTAGCGCACCCGACCGGGTCGCTGCTCCGCCACGCAGAGGACCTTGCGGCTGGCCCACGGCTCGGTCCGCCGGCGCTCCTCGACCATCTCCCGATAGCCGTTGGAGCTCTCCCGTCGCAGGCTCGAGCTGACCTCCAGATTGCCGTGGATCATCGCGTTCGAGAGCGCCTCCATGAGGGCGGTGCCGATGCGCGAGCGGACGGCCTCCTCTCCGAAGCCGATGCGGCCCAGGTCGTCCTGCAGGTAGGCCACCAGGGGGGCGATGAGGACGGGGTCGTTGCCGAGCTCGAAGCGGGTCTCGCGCGAGGTGATGTGCCGGAGCACCTTCTCCTGGTCGCGACGGGCCGCGGCCACCCCGAGCATCTGGGTCACGACCTCGGGCAGGATCTCGTCCAGGTCGCCCTTGGGCACGTAGCTCGCGGCGCCGGCGGTCAGGGCCTCCACCGCCAGCCGCTCGTTGCCCTTCGAGGTGGTCAGGATTACCGGGATCAGGGGGAAGCGGCTGCCCACCTCGCGCACCAGGTCGAGACCCCCGAGACGCGGCATGCGCAGGTCGGTGACGACCAGGTCGGGCTGCCGGTCCTCGATCGCCTGCAGAGCCGCCCGCCCGTCCTCGCACTCGGCGATCTTCAGCCCGTCGATCTGCCGCAGGCAGCGACGGGCCGCCTCGCGGTCCACCGCGTCGTCATCGACGATCAGCAGGGTCGGCATCTCCTGCTAGAGCCTACCGGACCGCCGGCTTGGGCCAGATCGATCGCACCGTCGTGCCGCGGCCGGGCCGCGCGTCGATCTCTACCCGCCCGCCGCACCGCTCGACCACCCGGCGGATGACCGGCAGGCCCATTCCCACCTCATCGGTCGGGTCGCGGTCCTCTCCGGGCACGGCCGGCCGCGGCTCCAGCACCTCCGCTCGCCGCTCCTCGGGGATGCCCGGACCGTCGTCCGCGATGGCGATCTCCCACTGCTCCTCCGTCTCCCGCGCCGAGACCGAGATCCGCCCTTTCTCGCGGTCGTGGTGCTTGACCGCGTTGTCGATCAGGTTCCGGACCACCTGCTCCAGCGGCCCGCGCGGCGCCACGATCACCGGCAGCTCGCCCTCCGTCTCCACCCGGAATCCGTCGGGCGGGTCGAGGAGGAACACGGTGCTCTCGACCAGCTTGTCGAGGTCGATCTCGGCGAGCTCGTCGCGCTCGCGCCCGGCGCGCGAGAAGACGAGCAGATCGTCGATGAGAGCCCGCATCAGGAGCGCCCGGCGGCGGAGCTCGCGGAGGTGCTTGCGTGTGCTCTCGGCGACCGCCGCGCCCAGGTCGCTCTCGATGAAGCGGGTCAGGTGGGCGATGGAGCGCAGCGGCGCCCGCAGGTCGTGCGAGGCGACGAAGGCGAACTGCTCGAGGTCGGCGTTCGAGCGCGCCAGCTCCTCGCGCGCCCGCTTGGTCTCGGTGACGTCGCGGGCCACGGCGTAGATCTGCCCGGTCTCCCTGACCGGCGCCGCGCGCCAGGCCAGCCACCGGTAGTCGCCGTCGGCGGTCCGGTACCGGTTCTCGAAGTCGATGGTGTGGCCGCCCGCCGCCAGATGCTCGACCTCGGCCAGGGTCTTGGCCACGTCCTCCTCGTGCACGAACTCGACGAAGCGCCGCGACAGCAGCTCCTCCTCGGGGATCCCCAGCACCCGCTCGAAGGCGGGGTTGACCATCTTGAAGTAGCCGTCGAACCCGCCGACGCACATGAGATCCAGGGACAGCTCGAACAGACGCCGGAGATCGCGCTCGGCGTCGGACGGCCTGGCGTCGCGTGGGTCACGCATTTTGGTCCTGTTGCCCGGCTATCCTACACAGCGGGCGCCGGGGACCCGACCCCGGCCCGCCGCCCCCGTCAGCCGGTGCTTCCCGCCGCGCCGACGGGCGAGGCGGGCAGCTCCACCGCCGCGAGGGCGGCCTCGAGATCGGCGATCAGATCGTCGGGGTGCTCGATCCCCACGGACAGACGGACCAGGCCCGGGGTGATGCCGATGGCCGCCTGCTGATCGACCGGCACGTCGGCGTGGGTCATGGTCGCCGGGTGCTCGATGAGCGACTCGTTGCCGCCCAGGCTGACCGCCAGCTTGGGCAGCTTGACGGCGTTGAGGAAGCGGAACGCCTCCTTCTCGCCGGCGTCGCGCAGCTCGAAAGAGAGCAGGGCGCCCCCGCCGGAGCACTGCCGGGCGAAGATCTCCGCCTGCGCGGGGTCCTCGTCGTGGCCGGGGTAGTGGACGCGGGAGATCTTCGGGTGCCGGGCGAGCCAGCGGACCACCCGCTCGGCGTTCTTGCGCGAGCAGGTCATCCGCAGCTTGGCGGTCTCCAGCGACCGCAGCAGGAGCCAGGCCGAGTGCGGGTCGAGCATGGTGCCCAGGATGGTGCGGTAGAGCTTCACCCGGTCGATCAGCTCCGCGCTGCCCAGGGCGGCGCCGGCCACCAGGTCGCTGTGGCCGCCCATGTACTTGGTGGCGGAGTAGAGCACCAGGTCGGCGCCGTGGCGGATGGGCTGCTGGTACAGGGGGCCCAGCAGGGTGTTGTCCACCGCGACCAGGGCCCCGGCGTCGTGCGCCGCGGCGGCGACGGCGGCGATGTCGGTGAGGACGGTGGTGGGGTTGGCCGGCACCTCCAGGAAGACCATCCGGCAGGGCTGGCCGGCCTCCTCCTGCTCGCGGCAGAGCCCGGCGATCCGGTCGGCCGGCGATCCGGCGGGAACCTGGCGCACCGCGATCTTCATCTCCGGCAGGATCTCCTCCATCAGGTAGTCGGTGCCGCCGTAGACCGGGCGCGAGAAGATCACCGAATCGCCCGGAGCGAGCAGGCTCAGGAGGGTGGTGGAGATCGCCGCCATGCCGGAGGAGAACACGGCGGAGGCCTCGGCGTCGTCCCACAGGTTGAGCCGCTCCTCGAGGATCTGCAGGTCGGGATTGTTGAGCCGGCTGTAGATCAGGCCCATGGGACGGGTGGGATCGCGCTCCTCCAGCCCATAGGCCCAGCGGAAGTACTCCTTGCCCGCCTCGGCGGTGGGGAAGACGAAGGTGGAGGTCTGGAAGATCGGCGGCTTGACGGCGCCCTCGGACCACTCCGGGTGGTAGCCGTAGCTCATCATCTGCGATTCCGGCCGCATGCCGGGGTGGCGATCGGGACCGGGCTGGCGCTTGCGTTTCATGGGAACCTCCCCGTCGATTCTGCACCCTCCCGGCCGGAGCCGCCAGACTCGGGCAGGCGGCGCGAGACCCCCACCCGGCCGGGTGGCCGGCGACGCGGCGGTAGGATCGGAGGGCAAGGAACCCGTATGCCGACCGCCACCCTCCCTCCGCGGACGGCCCCAGTGGCCGTCGCCCTGCTCATCCTGGCGCTGCCGGCGCTGACCCCGTCGCCGGCCGCGGCCGCCTCCAGCGAGGCGGTGGAGGGCGACGAGGTGGGGCGCGGCCGCCTCCTGTTCCGTATCCACTGTGCGAGCTGCCACGGCGCCGACGGCCGCGCGGCGGCCCGGTGGCCGAGGTGCTCAAGAAGACGCCGCCCGACCTGACCGCCATCGCCCGGCGCCGCGACGGCGCCTTCTCGAGCGAGGAGGTGGCGCGGATCATCGACGGACGCGCCGAGATCCGCAGCCACGGCGGGCGCGAGATGCCGGTTTGGGGGGCCAGCTTCCAGGAGCTGGGGCGCGACGACGACCGCGAGACCGAGATCGCGGCGAAGATCGCGGCCCTGGTGGCCTGGCTGCGGTCGATCCAGGAGCCGCCGGAGGGCGTCGAGGAGTAGCTCCGCGGCTAGGGCGACGGGGGTGGCGCCAGCCGCCAGCCGCCCTCTTCCTCCCGCTCGACCCCCCAGCCCTCGGCCAGACGCAGGGTCCAGCCCTCGGCGGTCAGGTTGCGTCCGTCGAGACGGGCCGTGCCCGGCAGCGCCAGCGAAGTGAAGTCGGCGGCGAGGAGCGCACCGGCGCTGACCTCCACCTCGCCCCAGGAGTCCTGGATGGTGATCCGGCGGTAGACCGAGCCGTGCGGCGGGAGCGGGGTGACGGCGTTGGGGTCGAACTGCATCTGCATCTGGCGCAGCGGCAGGACGAGGGCGGGTCGTCGCACCAGGGTGTCGAGCAGCCGCTCCCGCTCCCGACGGTGGGCGTCGGCCCGGGCGCTCTCCTCGGCGGCGACCTCGGCGAGCCCGTACTCCGCCGCCCGCGCGTCGGCCGCGCCCTCGACCTCGGTCGGGGGCCAGACAGCCTCCAGAGCGGCGGCGGCCAGGTCGCCGAAGCCGACGCCCGGACCGATCTGTCGCCGCCACCCCGGGGCCAGGTCGTCGAGCAGGATCCCCCAGGCCGGCCCGGTGGCGTAGGCGAAGCTGCGGGCGAAGGCGTCGGCCTGCTCGGCGCGGTCGAGGGCGGCGGCGGCGGCGACGGCGACCTCCCGCCCGTGGCCCAGCCGGTCTCCGGTGTACTGCGCCAGCCCTTCGTTGAGCTCCAGCGCGGTCTCGTCCTCGCGGGCGCCGGGGTGGAGCGCGTGGCGCCGGGCGCGGAAGAGGAGGGCGTCGGCCACGGCCTCCCGCCGCGCCGCGTCCTCGGAGTCGAGGGCCCGCCGCAGCGCCCGCCACTCCAGCCGCAGCCAGACCCGACCGCTCTCCCTCGCCAGGTGTCCGTTCTCGACCAGAGGGGCGTCGAAGCCGAGCTGGGGCTGCACCCGGTGCCACGCCTCGTGCAGGAGGAGCGCGCGGCGCACCGGTGGATCGTCGGGCAGGGGCCAGAGGACCATGGACCAACGGCGGCCCTCCCATTCGAAGGCGGTGTTGGAGAGGCCGATCTCGTCGGGGAGGGTGCCGACGTAGACCGCCCCGGAGGCCTCGAGGGCGCCGCCGAAGTCGGCCGTGTTGGCCACCGCCCGCCGGCTCTCCCCCTCCACGATCACCAGCGGTCCGCAGAGGGAGACCCCCCAGAGCTCGCCGCCCTCCTCCCGGCAGGCTCTCTGGTAGTCGGCGAGGGCCTCGGCGGCGGCCGTCTCGAAGCCCGAAGGGGCGGCCGCGACGAGGAGGGCGGAGAGGAGCAGCGGTGTCAGGGGCCCGCTCCTCGGGTCAGCCGTGCGGCCAGCTCGTCCAGCTCCCGCATCTGCACGATCCCGCTGGGCAGCAGCCCGGCGGCGCGCTGCAGCTCCTGCACGGCCGCCTCGGTCCGGGGACCGAACTGGCCGTCGGCGGACCCGGGGTCGAAACCGGCCTCGTCGAGCAGCCGCTGGAGCTGCTCGGTGGCCTCGGCCTCGGCCTGGATGCCGCGTCGGAACCGGCCGATGGCGGCGGCCCGCAGGGTCCGCAGGGAGAACGGCGACGGGACCTGGAAGTGGGGCCGGTCGGGGAAGCGCGTCCAGTCACCGCCCCACTCGAGGCCGAGCGACTTTCCGAGCTCGCCCACCTCCTCCCAGGGGTTGTCGTCGCCGAAGGGGCTCGCCGCCGGCGGCGAGCGAAAGGCGACGTCGAAGGCCAGACCGTGGTTGTGGCTCGACTCGCCCCCCTGCGCGTTGGTCACCACCGGTCCCGAGCGGGAACGGCCCTGGGCGTAGAGCTCGTCCTGCTCGTGAAAGGTGCGCAGCGTCGAGGTGACGAAGATCTCGATGCCCCGGGATCGACACTCCGCGAGAAGCTGCTGCGCCAGCAGCCGCCCCCGCGGAACCAGGTCGTCGATTCTCCGGCTCATCGTCCCACCTCCCGACTCGCCCTCTCGACGAGCCGCGTCCCCGACGATAGCCCATGGCCTCCTCCGCCCCCAAGCGGCCAGGTAGAGCCGAGAGGGGCGCGTATCGGCCGCCCCGACCTCGGCAACCCGACCCACGGGAGGACCGAGGCGGCCCGGGCGATCTCGTGATGGGCTACTAGCCGCCGGCCCCGTCCGCCGGGCGGCCGCCGTACTCGCGCCGCAGCGACTCCGCGTCCCATCCGGCGTCGCGCATCTCGTCGTCGTCCTCGAGGTCGCCGAGCAGCAGCTTCTCCAGATCCTCGATCCGCTGCCGCGCCTCGCCCAGGTAGCGCTTGCGATCGTGCCGCAGGCCGGCCAGCTCGCGGACGGCGCGCTCGTCGTGCCGGCGGAAGGTCTGTGCCGCCCGGTGCGCCTGGTGGGCGCGGAACCCGAGCAGCCGCAGCGCCCGGACCCCCAGCCGGAGCGAGGAGTCCAGCTTGTCGCGGAAGACGTGCTCGACCCCGGCCTCGTGGAGCGCGTAGGCCGCCTGCCGGTCGGGAGCCCGGGTGAGCACGGTCAGGTGGGGGAAGTGCCTGCGCACGGTCGCCACCAGCTCGCGGTTCTTCTCCGGGCTGTCGAGGGCGGCCACCAGCAGCTTCGCCTCCCGCGCCCCCGCGGCGCGCAGCAGGTCCAGCCGGCCGGCGTCGCCGTAGTAGACCTCCAGCCCCAGCTTGCGCAGCAGATCGACCCGGTCGGAGTCGTGGTCGAGAACCGTCTGCTCGACGCCGTTGGCCCGCAGCAGCCGGCCCACCACGGCGCCGAAGCTGCCGAAGCCCGCGATGATCACCTTCCCCTTCCGGTCGATCTCGTCGGCCGGCCGGGTCTCCCGCTCGCGGGTTCCGACACGCGGCTGCACCAGCCGCTCGTTCACCAGCATCAGGACGGGGGTGGCCGCCATGGTCAGCGCCACCACCGCGATCAGCCGTCCGGCCAGGCCCTCCCCGACCACTCCGTACCGAGTCGCGAAGGAGAGCAGCACGAAGGCGAACTCGCCCCCCTGGGCGAGCGAGAAGCCGAAGAGGAGGTTCTGGTCGAGGCTCATCCGGAAGACCCTCCCCAGGACGAGCAGCACCGCCAGCTTGGCCGCCATGAGGGTGGCCATCAGGGCGAAGATCCCGCCGGGCGCCTCGGCGATCAGCCCGAAGTCGATCGAGGCCCCGATGGCGATGAAGAAGAGACCCAGCAGGAGGCCCTTGAACGGCTCGATGTCGCCCTCCAGCTCGTGGCGGTACTCGCTGCGCGCCAGCACCACTCCGGCCAGGAAGGTGCCGAGAGCGGGGCTCACCCCCACCTTGGTCATCAGCACCGCCGTGGCGATCACCAGCAGAAGCGCCGCCGCCGTGAACAGCTCGCGGAGGCCCGTGCGGGCGATGGCCCGGAAGGCGGGCTGGAGCAGGTACCGCCCCCCGAGAATGATCAGCGCGACCGCGGCCAGCACCGCCAGGGTCTGCGCCCAGGCCGGCAGGCCCTCGACCCAGGTGGGGCCGTGCCCTCCGGCCTCGCCGGCCTTCTCGGCCCCCGGCGGCGCCAGCAGCGGCAGCAGGGCGAGGATGGGGATGACGGCGATGTCCTGGAAGAGCAGGACAGTGAACGAGCTCTGCCCGCCGTGGGTGCCCAGGAGGTTCTTCTCGTTGAGGGTCTGGAGCACGATGGCGGTGGAGGAGAGGGCCAGGGTGAGGCCCACCGCCACCGCCGTCCGCGGCTCGAGACCCAGCCCGAGGCCGATGCCGGCGAGCGCCAGGGCGGTCACCCCGACCTGGAGGCCGCCCAGCCCCAGGATGGGCCCGCGCAGCCGCCACACCCGGCTGGGCTCCAGCTCCAGGCCGATCAGGAAGAGCATCAGCACCACTCCGAACTCGGCGAAGTGGAGCACGTCCTGGCCCTCCTCGCCTACCAGGCCCAGCGCCCAGGGGCCGATGGCCACCCCGGCGAGAAGGTAGCCGAGGACCGAGCCCAGGCCCAGCCGCTTGGCGATGGGCACCGACACCACCGCCGCGGTCAGGTAGACCAGAGCCTGGTAGAAGAAGCCGCCGCCGCTCATCCGCTCTCCTCCGCTCCACGATCCTCGTCTCCGTCGCGCAGCGCCTCGATGCGCCGGCGGTACCGCCGCGCGTGCTGCTCGATCTCTCCCCGCGTCATGCCGTGGGCCCCGTGGACCACGAAAGGCGGGAGGTACTCCATGCCGCACAGGACGAAGGTCTGCTCCACCGGCGCCAGAAGCTCGCGCATGGTGAAGCGGTTGTGGCCGCCGTGCCGGTAGGCCTCGGCGCCGCCGCCGGTCGAGATGGCGGAGAGCACCCGCTTGCCGGCGAGCGCCGTCCCCTCGGAGCCGTAGGCCCAGCCGTGCTCCAGCACGAGGTCGATCCACTGCTTGAGAAGCGGTGGCACCGAGTACCAGAAGAAGGGGTGGTGCAGCACGACCTGGTCGTGCTTCTCCAGCAGACGCTGCTCCCGCGGCACGTCCACGTCGTACTCGGGGTACTCCTCGTAGAGGTCGTGGAAGGTCACTCCGTCCAGTCCCCGGACCGCCGCCGCCAGTCGGCGGTTGACGCGCGACTTCTCGAGCGCCGGGTGGGCGAAGAGGACGAGGATCGGGGGCACGGCCAGTAGATTAAAGGGACGTCGAGGTCCGGCTGCAAGTCGAGGCGCCGGGCCGCCGCATCCGGCGGGGACGTCCGAGGCGAAGGGTACTGGCAAGGAGAGCTGTGCGCCATGAAGACGATGATCCAGAAGTTCTTGCGGCTCGAGTCCGCCAGCGGCCTCCTGCTGATGGGCGCGGCGGCCCTCGCCCTGCTGCTGGACAACTCGCCGGCCGCCCCGCTCTACGACGCCCTGCTCGAAGTGCCCATGGCGGTGCAGGTCGGCGCCCTGAAGATCGCCAAGCCGCTGCTGCTCTGGATCAACGACGGGCTGATGGCGGTCTTCTTCCTCCTCGTCGGTCTCGAGATCAAGCGGGAGGTCGTGAAGGGCGAGCTGTCGCGGCTCTCCCAGGCGACCCTGCCGGTGCTGGCGGCCGTGGGCGGCATGGCCGCGCCGGCCCTGGTCTTCTACCTGATCAACCAGGACGTCCCCGAGAACCTCCGCGGCTGGGCCATCCCCGCGGCGACCGACATCGCCTTCGCCCTCGGGGTGCTCACCCTCGTAGGCCCGCGGGTGCCCCTGTCGGTGAAGGTCTTTCTGACTGCCCTCGCGATCATCGACGACCTGGGCGCCATCGTCATCATCGCCCTCTTCTACACCGCGAAGCTCTCGGTGGAGTCGCTGGCTCTGGGGGCTCTCTTCGCCCTGGGTCTGTTCGTCCTCAACCGGCGCGGCGTGACCCGGTTCACTCCCTACGTGCTGCTGGGAATCGGGCTCTGGATCTGCGTCCTGAAGTCCGGAGTGCACGCCACCCTGGCCGGGGTGGTCCTGGCCTTCGCGATCCCGCTCAGGGGAGGAGATCCGGAGAACCCGCCGCTGGAGAGGATGGAGCACGGCCTGCACCCGTGGGTCGCCTACCTGGTGATGCCCGTCTTCGCCTTCGCCAACGCAGGTCTTCCCCTCGCGGGGCTCTCCCCGGGGGACCTGCTGGAGCCGCTGCCGCTCGGCATCGCCCTGGGCCTGGTGGTGGGCAAGCAGGCGGGAGTCTTTCTCATGACCTGGCTGGGGGTGGCCACGGGCCTCGCCCGGCGGCCCGCCGGCGCGACCTGGCTGCACCTCTACGGCGCCTCCCTGCTGGCCGGGGTGGGCTTCACCATGAGCCTCTTCATCGGCACCCTGGCCTTCGCCTCGCCGGCCGAGATGTCGGCGGTGCGCCTGGGAGTGCTCTCCGGGTCGCTGGCGTGCGGCGTGCTGGGCTACCTGGTGATGCGGACGACGCCCGCGCCGCGCGGTTCGTAAGGCCGACCCGGAGCGGGGCGGCCGGCCAGCCGCGCTAGGCCGGCTCGCGGCCGTGCTCGGCCCAGTACCCCACCAGCCGCTTGACGTAGGCCAGCGAGGCCTCGAGGTTCTGCACCGTGTTCCACTCGAAGCGGCTGTGGTAGTCGTACCCGCCGTCGAAGACGTTGGGGGTGGGAAGACCCATCTCCGACAGCCGCGAGCCGTCGGTGCCACCGCGAACCAGCTCGCACTCGAGCTCGATCCCCATCCCCTCGGCCGCCCGCTGGGCGAAGCTCACGACGCGGGGGTCGGTCGCCTCGATGTAGTCCCGCATGTTCTTGTACTGGTCGTCGATCTCGAGCTCGATCGTGGCCCGCGGGTGCTCCAGGCGGGCGGTGGCGACCAGGCTCTCGACCAGCTTCTTGCGGCGGTCGAGCCCGTCGCGGGCGAAGTCGCGGAGGATCATCCGGGCCTCCGCTTCGGAGACGGTGCCGGAGACCTCGATGGGGCAGAAGTAGCCCTCACGGCCCTCGGTGGTCTCTGGCGCCTCCGACGACGGCAGCCCGGCCAGGATGCCGGCGAGGATGGCGGCGGCGTTGGCCATGACGTCCTTGGCGTAGCCGGGGTGGACGTTGACCCCCTTCACGGCGATCCGCGCCTCGGCGGCGTTGAAGGTCTCGAAGGAGAGGGTGTCGGTGCCGCTGCCGTCGATGGTGTAGGCGACGTCGGCGCCGAGCCGCTCGAGATCCAGGGCGTCCACGCCGCGCCCGATCTCCTCGTCCACCGTGAAGCAGATCCGGAGCGGCGGCCGCGGCAGGGACGGGTCGGCCAGCAGGTCCTCGGCGAGCTGCATGAGGACCGCCACCCCCGCCTTGTCGTCGCTGCCCAGGAGCGTGGTGCCGTCGCCGGTGATGAGATCGTGTCCCAGGTGCTCCAGCAGCGCCGGGCTGCGCGCCGGGTCCAGCTCGACCGAAGGATCCCCGGGAAGCGCGATCGCCGAGCCGTCGTAGTCGCGGTGCACGATCGGCTTCACCGGCCCGCCCGGCTCGTCCGGCGACGTGTCGACGTGCGCGACGAGCCCGACGACCGGGGCGTCGGCGTCGAGCGTCGAAGGGATCGTCGCGTAGACGTAGCCGTGCTCGTCGAGGGTGGGGTCGAGGCCGAGGGCCTGTAGCTGCTCCGCGAGCAGGCGGGAGAGGTCGAGCTGCCGCGGGGTCGAGGGCGTCGTTTCGGCCTCGGGGTCGGACTGCGTGTCGATCTGGACGTACTGCACGAAGCGTCGGACGACGGGGGGGAGGTTCGGGATCGTGGCGGCGCGGACGGAGGGCATGGTGAGCAGCGACGGGGGGGAGGCGGAGAAACTACAGCACGGGCCCTCCTACGGGCGAGGGCGCCGATCCGACGACCCGTCACGGGATCTTGACAAAGCGGTAGCGATTGGAGTACCTAACAGTGTTAACACTCTCGCTTATGCCCGACGCCCGCTCCAACGGCTCCGACCTCCGCCGGACGATTCTCGACCGGACCCGACACCTTCTTGTTGAGGAGGGGTATAACAATCTCTCGATGCGAAAGATCGCGCGCGCCGTCGGCTGCAGCGCTACGAGTATCTACCTTCACTTCGAGAACAAAGACGCCCTCTTCCA
>JAWWBN010000054.1:0-17707 GCA_033720955.1 Thermoanaerobaculia bacterium
CACCGAGATCCGCCGGATCGGCCAGAAGCGGGCGGCGCTGGTGAGCGGCAACCTCTCGGGCCGGGACATGGGCGCCGTGGCGGCCGACGTCAAGACCGCCCTGGCCGGCCTCGAGCTGCCCGCCTCCGCCACCGCGCAGCTCAGCGGCCAGGAGGAGGAGCGCGCCGCCGCGCAGCGCTCCCTGCTGATGGCCATGGCCCTGGCGATCTTCCTGGTCTACCTGGTGATGGCGTCGCAGTTCGAGTCGTTCCTGCACCCCTTCGTGATCATCTTCACCCTGCCCCTGGGAGCGATCGGCGTGGTGGGGGCGCTGGGGCTGACCGGCCGCTCCATCGACGTGGTGGCCATGATCGGCGCGGTGATGCTGGCCGGCATCGTGGTCAACAACGCCATCGTCCTGGTGGACGCGGTGAATCGCCGGCGGCGGGAGGGGGCGGAGAGGAGGGTGGCGCTGCTGAGCGCGGGGGCCGACCGGCTGCGGCCGATCCTGATGACCTCCGCGACCACCATCCTGGGCCTGACGCCCATGGCGCTGGGCCTGGGCGAGGGCGCGGAGCTGCGGGCGCCGCTGGCGATCACGGTGATCGGCGGCCTGACGGTGGCGACCCTGCTCACCCTGCTGGTGATCCCGGTGGTCTACTCGCTGCTGGACCGCCGGCCGGCGACGGAGGGGGCGGGGGCCGGGGCGCCCGCGGAGCTGGACACGGTGGCGGTGGAGCCGCTGGGCGAGGTGGGCTAGATGGAGCTGCCGCGTCTGGCCGTCCGCCGGCCGATCACCACCGCGATGATCCTCATCAGCGTGCTGGTGGTGGGGGGCATCGCCCTCGCTCGCCTGCCGCTGGCCTATCTGCCGGAGGTGGACATCCCCTTCGTCGGGGTGCAGATCGCCTACCCGAACAGCAACCCGAGCCAGATCGAGAAGGAGATCGTCAAGCCGGTCGAGGAGGTGCTCGCCACCCTCCCCGCGGTGAAGACCCTCAACTCCAGGGCCGATGCCGACCAGGCGCAGTTCTTCCTCGAGTTCGACTGGGGAGAGGACCTCGACGTGGTCCGCATGCAGGTGAGCGAGAAGATGGACCAGATCAAGCCGGAGCTGCCCGCGGGCATCGGCGACGTGGTCATCTTCTCGTTCAACACCAACGACATCCCGGTGGTCCAGGCCAGGGTCTCGGCGCGCGGGGTGGACCTCTCGGACAGCTACGAGCTGATCGAGGCGCGGATCCTCAACCGGCTGCGCCGTATCCCCGGCGTCGCCCGGGTCACCCTGGACGGCGTGGCGCCGAAGGAGATCGACGTAGACCTCGTCCTGGACCGGGTGCGGGAGCACAACGTGGACGTGGGCGCGCTCATTCGGCGGCTCCAGGCCTCCTCCTCCAACCTGGTGCTGGGCCAGGTGGAGGAGGGGGGCATGCGCTTCACCGCCCGGGCGGTGGGCCGGTTCGAGTCGGTCGAGGAGATCGGCGAGCTGCAGATCGACGAGCGTGGCCTGACCCTGGCCGACATCGCCGAGATCACCTACGAAGAGCCGCCGGCTCCCTGGGGACGCCACCTGAACATGGACTTCGCCGTCGGCCTCGAGGTCTTCAAGGAGTCCACCGCCAACACGGTGGACGTGGTCGAGGGCGTCATGACCACCATCGAGGAGGAGATCAACTCCGATCCGCTCCTCGAGGGGGTCACCCTCTTCGTCTGGGAGAACCAGGCCGACGAGATCACCGGGGGCCTGAACGGGCTGCTGAAGGCCGGGACCATCGGGGCGCTTCTGGCGGTCCTCTCCCTCTACTTCTTCCTGCGCCGCTTCGACTCCACCTTCATCGTCTCGCTGTCGATCCCGTTCTCCATCCTCGCCGCCTGCGGCATCCTCTACTTCCTGGGCGCCAGCCTCAACGTCCTCTCCATGATGGGCCTGATGCTGGCGGTGGGGATGCTCGTGGACAACGCCGTGGTGGTGCTCGAGTCGATCGACCGCACCCACCGCGTCGAGCCCGACCCCCGGCGCTCCGCCCTGCTGGGCGCGCGCGAGGTGTCGACGGCGGTGGCCGCGTCCACGCTGACCACCCTGATCGTCTTCCTCCCCCTCGTGGTGGGCGGCAAGACCTCGCTGGTGACGTGGCTCTCCGAGATCGGCGTCACCATCACCATCGCCCTGGCCTGCTCGCTCTTCTCGTCGCTGACCCTGATCCCGCTGGTGTCGGCGCACTTCCTGGGGCGCAAGAAGCCCAAGCCGGTCCAGTCCATCGCCTGGCTCGAAGAGCGCTACGCCCGCACCCTGCGCTGGACCTTGCGCCACCCGGTCAAGACCTTCGGCCTGGTGGTCTTCGCCGGGGTCGTGGGCCTGGCTCCCTTCTTCGCCGGCATGGTGGAGTCGGCGATCTTCTCCGGCGTCGTCAACAAACGGCTGGTCCTGCGGTACGAGTTCGCCGACCACACCTACAAGAGCGAGGCCGAGGAGGTGGTGGACCTCATCGAGCCCCACCTCTGGCAGAACCGCGAGCGCTTCCAGATCGAGTCGCTCTACAGCTTCTTCATGGAGAACCGGGCCGAGACCACCATGGTGCTCGCGCGGCAGGACCTCACCGACGAGGAGATGAGGGAGCTGCGCGCCGAGGTGCGCGACTCGCTGCCCGAAGTGGCCGGGGTGCGCTTCCTCTTCGACGACGACGAGGACCAGGGGGGCAGCACCACCTACTTCGCGGTGAAGCTGTTCGGCCAGGACACCGGGGTGCTCGAGGAGCTCGCCGAGGAGACGGCCCGCCGGGTCGAGACCGTGGCCGGGGTGCAGGACGTGCGAACCTCGCTGCGCGACTCGCAGCGGGAGGTGCAGGCCAGGATCGACCGCGACCGCGCCCGCCGAGCCGGGCTGACCGCCCAGGACATGGCCGACATCTTCTCCTTCACCCTGGGCGCCATGCGGCTGCCGCGCTTCTCGACCGGCGAGCGCGAGGTCGAGAGCTGGCTGGCGCTGCGGCTGGAGGACCGGGAGAACCTGGACGATCTGAAGCGGCTCCAGGTGGGCGGCGCCGCGGACGGCCGACCGATCCTGCTGGGCGAGGTGGCCGAGTTCCGGGTGGTCCCGCGCCCCCGCGAGATCGTGCGCGAGAACCGCAAGGTGCGGGTGTCGGTCGACGCCACCTACGAGGGCGAGAAGTGGAGCGACGCCCAGAGGGAGATCACCGCCCTGATGGACGCCTTCGAGCTGCCGCCCGGGACCTCGTGGTCGTGGAACGACCGCATCGTCGAGCAGCAGGACCAGGACTCGCAGATGGGCGTCAACTTCCTGCTCGCGCTGATGCTGGTCTACCTGGTCATGGCCTCCCTCTTCGAGTCGCTGGCGCAGCCCTTCGCCATTCTCTTCTCGATCCCCTTCGCTTTCTGCGGCGTGGCGTGGATGCTGGCGCTGACGGGCACCACCTTCAACCTGATGGCCCAGATCGGGCTGCTCATCCTGATGGGCATCGTGGTGAACAACGGCATCGTGCTGCTGGACCACGTGAACCAGCTCCGCCGGCGGGGGCTCGCCCGCGAAGAGGCGATCGTGACCGCCGGCCGGGAGCGTCTGCGCCCCATCCTGATGACCGCCGCCACCACCATCATCGGCCTGGTTCCGCTGGCCATCCGCGGCCCCGCGGCGGGCGGCATCTTCTACTACCCGCTGGCCCGCACGGTGATGGGCGGTCTCATCTCCTCCGCCTTCCTCACCCTCCTGGTGCTGCCCTCGATCAGCGTCGGCGTGGAGACCGTGGCCGCGTGGTTCGGCCGGGTCTGGCGGGCGTCGGGTCCGAAGAAGGGGGCGGCCCCGGCCGTCGAGACCGCTCCCGAAGCCGTCTCCTGAGCCGTCGCGCGGCGCCCGGGGCGCCGGCGCCCCACCGGTATACTCCTCCCGGATGAGCGAGCCCACCGAGGCGCCCGCGCGGCAGCTTTCGCGGGAGCTGCTGCGGGAGCTGCACGGCTTCCTCGCCCTCGAGGCGCCCTTCCTGATCCGCGACCTGCCACCGGTGGCCAGCGAGGCGGAGCTCGAGACCGCGCTGCTCGATCGGGTGGAGGCGCGCTACCGCACGGGGCCGGAGTTCGCCGAGGAGAGGCTCTACCCCCTGGTGAGCCACCGCCGCGCGGTGGAGTGGGGGAGGGAGGCTCTCACGATCCAGGTCCGCGGCTTCTTCGAGCGCCGCCGGATCCGCGCCTCGCTCACCACCGACGAGCGCCGGCTGATGCTGCGCACCATGCTCCTGACCCGCGCCCTGGACGCCCGACTGAAGCGGGAGTTCGACCGCGGCGAGGCGGCGTGGGGGGAGCACCGGTCGCCGCAGAAGGGATTCCGGTCGCTGGGCCAGGAAGCCATCGTGGGGGCGTCGCTGCGGCTGCGGCGGCCGCCGGAGCACGGGGTGGGCGCCGACTACCGCGGCGACGTGATCGGACCGGTGATCCGCGATCTCGGCGCGCTGCTCATGTTCCATCCCGACCCGGAGCACGCTCTCCGGGTGCAGGCGGGCAAGGCCGGAACCCCCATGGGGGGGCGCGACCTCCACGTGGGCGACTACGACCGCGGCGTGCTGCCGCCCACCGCTCCCCTGGCCGTGGCCACCCAGACCCTGATCGGCGTCGCCTACGGCTTCGCCCTGAAGGGCGAGGACCGGGTGGCGGTGGCCTTCATCGGCGAGGGTGGGGCCAGCCTGGGCGAGTGGCACGAGGCGATCAACTTCGCGGCGGTGCGCAAGCTGGCCATGGTCTTCCTGCTGGAGAACAACCAGTGGGCGCTGGGGACCCACGTCAGCGAGCAGAGCGCCGCCCGGCGCTTCGCGCCGCGGGCCGCGGGCTACGGCATCCCCGGGATCACCCTCTTCGGCAACGACCCGGAGGAGGTGGCGGCCGGGGTGGCCTGGGCGGCGGAGCGTGGCCGCGCCGGCCACGGCCCGAGCCTGATCGAGCTCGTGACCTACCGTCGCCCGGGACACGCCCACCACGACGACGACCGCTTCCACGGCAGCGACGAGCCGAGGATCCCCGGCTACGAGTACCCCGAGGAGCGCGCCGCCTGGGAGCGGGCCGATCCGATCGAGCTCTTCTCCCGCCGGCTCGTCGAGGAGGGAGCGCTCGACGCGCGGGAGGTCGACGAGCTGCGCCGCGAGACGGAGGCCGAGGTCGAGGCGGCGGCCGGGCGCGCCGCCGCCGCGCCCTGGCCGGCGCCGGCGGACTATCGGGACCGGGTGTACGCCCCGCGCACCCTGCCGGTGCCGCGGCCCGGCCCCGAGGTCCGCACCCGCAAGATGGCGTACGACGAGGCCATCCGCCAGGGGCTGACCGAGCTCATGGAGGAGGACGACAGGGTCTTCCTGCTGGGCGAGGACGTGGGCGGACGGTACGGCGGCGCCTTCGGGGTCACCCGGGGCCTGGCGAAGAGGTTCGGTGCCGAGCGCTGTCTCAACACGCCGCTGGCCGAGTCGGCCATCGTGGGCTGCGCCGTGGGGGCCGCCCTCGAGGGCTTCCGGCCGGTGGTGGAGATCCAGTTCGCGGACTTCCTGGCACCCGCCTTCAACGCCCTCGTCAACAACGCCGCCAAGATCTACTGGCGGTGGGGACGACCGGTGCCGATGGTGGTGCGCCTGCCCTACGGCGGCGCCACCGGGAATCTGAAGAAGCTCCTGGGGGGCGGGCCGTTCCACAGCCAGTGCCCGGAGATGTGGTTCCTCCGGGTTCCGGGCTGGAAGATCGTCGCCCCCGCCACGCCCGCCGACGCCAAGGCGCTCCTGGTGGCGGCCGTGCGGGACGACAACCCGGTCATCTACCTGGAGGCCAAGGGGCTCTACGGCTTCTTCAACAGCGACCTGCGGGAAGAGGTGCCCCTGGGCGCGGACCACGAGGCCGCCCTGGGCGAGGCCAGGGTGCGCCGTCCCGGCGGCGACCTCACCATCGTCACCTATGGCGCCATGGTGTGGACGGCGCTGGAGGCGGCCGAGACCCTGGCGGAGGAGGGGATCGAGGCCGAGGTGATCGATCTGCGCACCCTGTGGCCGCTCGACGAAGAGACCCTCTTCGCCTCCGTGCGCAAGACGCACCGGCTGCTGGTGGTGCACGAGGACACCCGGCGGGGCGGCCTGGCCGGGGAGCTCGCGGCGCGGGTCGCCAGCCGGCTCTTCTACCACCTGGATGCGCCCATCCGAAGGGTGACCGCTCCCGACACTCCGGCGCCCTATTCGCCGCCCCTCGAGTGGGACTACCTTCCCAAGGCGGCCCAGGTGGCGGCGGCGGCGCGCGACCTGGCGCGGGAGTGAGCCCTCAGCGCGCGGTCGCGGAGTCGCGCGCCGGGGCGGTGGCCCCCCAGGCACGGGCCAGGGCCTCTCGCGCCTCGGGGTTCTTCATCGAGAAGTCGCGGTCGTGTCGGGCGTCGCCCGGGATCCACTTCCACCAGAACATCCCGGCCACCCAGGGCTCGGCCTCGAGCCGCTCCACCGCCGCGCGGATCAGACGGCGCCGCAGCTCCCGCGCCGCGGGCGTGTCCCGCACCTGGTGGTCCCAGGGGGTCCGGGCCGCGTCGGGCGAGCGGTTGTAGCCGATCTCGGCGAAGAGGACCGGCTTGCCGGTGGCTCGCGAGAGCGCCGCGAGGCGGGTCAGCGGACCGTCCCAGCCACGGCGCAGGGCGGGCAGGCCGGGATCGTCCTCGGTGGCCAGGGGGAAGTAGCCGTGCACGCCGACCAGGTCCACGGCGTCCCAGAACGGCACCCGGTCGAGGGCGTCCCAGTTGGCCGCGTAGACCAGCCGCCCGCGGTAGACGGCGCGGACGTCGCGCACGATGCGGCGCCACTCGCCCTCCCGACCGGTGGTCTTGTCGAGCTCCACGCCGACGGCGAAGAGCGGCACCCCGGCGCGCTCGGCCAGGCGGGCCTGGTCCACGATGAAGGCCCGGTAGCCGTCGAAGAACCGCCGCCAGGCGGCCTGGTCGCCCCCGAACTCGATGTCGCCGCGCCAGGCGAAGCTGCCCCAGTAGGCCAGATGGGGCTTCCAGAAGAGGGTGATCCCGGCTTCCTCGGCCAGCTCCACCGCGCGGTGGAGGAACTCCAGCTCGGCCGCCGGGCGGTGCCGCACCGCGCCGTCGCGCCCGATCCAGGCGTAGGGGTGGATCGCCGCCCAGCCCGCTCCCAGGGCGCGGATCTCCGCCAGGCTCTGCGCCATCGCCGGCGAGCCCCAGATCGGGCCCCAGCGCGGACAGGAGACGACGATCCCCCGGATGGGAGGGTCGGCCGCCTGCTGCGCCACGGCGGGGGCGGCGGCGGCGACCAGGAGGCAGAGGAGGGCGCTGCGGAGGCTCATCGCGGATCGCGCCCGATCGTACTTCACGCCGCGCGCCGGAGTCGCGGCTCGATCTAGTAGGCTCGGCCCGTCGATGGTCGGGGAGCGCACGCCGGAGGAGCTGTTTCTCGAGCAGCTTCCGTGGATCGACCGGATCGTGGCGGGGATCTGCCGCCGCCACTGCTGCGATTCCGACGAGGCCGAGGAGTTCGCGGCCGAGGTGCGCCTCAAGCTGATCGACGACGACTACGCGGTGCTGCGGAAGTTCCGCGGCCGGAGCCGGCTCTCCACCTACCTGACCACCGTGGTCGCCAACCTCTTCCGGGACTACCGGATCCGCCGCTGGGGCAAGTGGCGCCCGTCGGCTGCGGCCCGGCGCTTCGGCCCGGTGGCGGTGCAGCTCGAGATGCTCGTCTCCCGCGACGGCCGGCCGCTCGACGAGGCGGTGCGGATCCTCACCGAGAACCACGGTGTGGACGAGAGTCCCGCCGACCTGGAGAGCCTGGCGGAGGCGCTCCCCCAGCGGGCGCCCCGGCGGAGGCAGGAGAGTCTCGAGACAGTGGGCGAGATCGGCGTCACCGACGGTGTCGAGTCCCGGATCGAGAGGCGGGACCTGGGGAGGGCGGCGGCGCGCACCGAGAGGGCCCTGCGCTCGGCCCTCGACGAGCTCACCGGGGAGGACCGGCTGCTGCTGCGTCTGCACTACCAGGAGGGCTTCCCCGTGTCCCAGATCGCCCGCACCCTGAAGCTGAGACAGCGGAGGCTCTACACCCGCTTCGACCGTCTCAAGCGCGAACTGCGGTCGCGGCTGGAGGCGGAGGGGGTGACCCCGGCCCAGGTGGCCGACCTGCTCGACTGGCGGGACGGCGGGATCGAGGCCGGTCTCGAGTCCCCCGACGGGAGAATGAGGTAGGGGTCCGTCCAACCAGAGGGCGAAGTCCATCATGAAGAACCACCCCACCGGAACCCCGGCATCCTGCCCCGACCTCGAGAGCCTCGCGGCCCTCCTCGACGGGCGTCTCCACGGCGCGGAGCGCGAGCGGGTGGTGGCGCACCTGGACTCGTGCGAGGCCTGCTACGAAGTCTTCGTGGAGAGCGGGCGCGCCCTGGCCGAGGAGGGGAAGGAGGGCGGCGGGGAGGGCGGCACGGTGCTTCGTCCGGCGCGGGATCGGTGGGGCCGCGGGGGCCGCCGGCTGGCGGCCGCGGTGCTGGCGGCCGCGGCCACGGTGGCGGTGGCGATCGGCATCCTGGGGCGGACGGGCGGCTCGGCGGCCAGCGACGCGGTGGCGCTGCAGCGGGCCCTCGCCGTCATCGCCGCCGGCCCGGAGGCGGTCGCCGGGCGCGAGGCGTGGTCCGCTCTGCGCTCCGGCCAGGCTCTCGCGGGGGTCAACTCCGCGCAGCGGGCCTTCCGTCTGGGGGTTCTGAGCGCCGAGCTCGAGGTGGTGCTGCGAGCCGGCGACCGCGAGGCAGGGGAGCCCCTGGTGCGAGAGATCGTGGCCCTTCTGCGCCCCTTCGAGCTCTCCCAGATCGAGGTGGAGCAGTACCGGCGGCTGCTGGAGGAGCTGGAGAGCGACGGACCGCTCGAGCCGCTGGTCGAGCGCGCCCGGGAGACCGCGGCGACACTGCCGGAGGCGGTCGGGGAGGAGGCCGGCCTCTACCTGCTCGGGCTCTGGGCCGAGGCCGGACGGCTGGCGGCCGCCGCAGGCGACGACGACTTCCTCCGCCACCGGGCGGTCCGGCGCGGAGCGCGGTGGACCGACTCCGCGGAGCTCGACCGGCGTCTGCGGCCGCTGGTGGACCGGGCCCGCGAGCAGTTGCACGGTGGAGCCACGCCGGAGCTGGAGCGCGCCTTCGCCCGCCTCGTCCAGGCGGGCGCCGAGCTCTAGAGATCTTCGGGCAGGGGCGCCAGGGTGACCGGGTCGCGGCGCGGCAGCACGACCGCCGGGGCGCCGACGGCCCGCTCGAGAGCGCTTTCGCCGGGCTTCTCCCCCAGCAGCTCCGCGGGCCGGCCCACCACCAGGACCACCAGCTCGCCAGGCCGCAGCCAGCGCCGCGCCGCGCGCCTCACCTCCTCCCCGGAGGTGCTCTCCAGCAGCCGGTAGCGGCGCTCCCAGTGGCCGGCCGGCCGCCCCAGCAGCTCGTCCTCGGCGTACCAGCCGGCGATCTTCTCGGCGGTGTCGAAGCCCAGCCGCAGGGAGCTCAGGGCCGCCCGCCGCACCACCTCGAGCTCCTTGGGATGTGGGGGGCGGGTGCGCAGCCGGTCGATCTCCTGGCGCGCCAGACTCACGGCCGTGGGCACCTTCGCGCTGTCGGCCTCGAAGAAGACCCGGAAGTCCGCGGGCCAGGGGAGGCCGGTGTCGAAGTGGGCATCGGCGCGATAGACGAGGCCCTCCGCCGCCCGCAGCCGGCCGGGGATCCGCGACACCGCGTCCGAGCCACCGAGCAGCTCGTTCACGAGCTGCAGGGCGACGCGCTCGCGCTCGCTCCAATCGCCGGGACCGGAGCGGTGGCCCAGCAGGACCTTGGCCTGGGGGGTGTCGCTGCGAGCCAGGTAGAGACCGGGGCTCGGCTCGTGGACCGGCGCGGCGGGGGGCCAGGCGGCGGAGGCACCGGGGGCCTCCCCACCGGCCTCGGGCCAGTCCGAGATCCGCCGCGCGAGACGCGGCACCAGCTCCTCGCGCCGCACGTCCCCCGCGATCGCCAGCACCAGGCTCTGCGGCCGGAAGTGGCGCCGATGGAAGGCCACGATCTCGTCCCGGGTCGCCCCGCCCACGGTGGCCGGGGTCGGCGGCCGGGTGCTGAAATGGTCCCGCCCGAAGAGCAGCCACTGCCACTCCCGCTCGAGGATGTCCAGCGGGTCGTCGTTGCGGCGCTCCAGCGCCTCCACCAGGTTGCGACGCGACAGCTCCAGTCGGGCGGGGTCGAAGCGCGGACGCGAGAGCATCTCGAAGAAGAGGTCGAGGGCGGGCTCGAGGGTCCAGCGGGTGGCGCTGAGGCTGGCTCCGCCCCGGGTCTCGCCCACCCCGGCGGCGATGCGGGCCCCCAGCGCATCCACGGCGCGGTCGAACTCCTCCGGCGAGAGTCTCTCGGTGCCGCCGCGCCGCAGCATCGCCCCGGTCAGGCGGGCGAGCCCGGCGCGCCCGGGCGGGTCGAGGAAGACCCCCACCTGGAGGGCCGCCGCCACCTCCACCAGCGGCAGGGTGTCGTCCTCGACCAGGTAGAGGACGGCGCCGCGCGGCAGCTCCACCCGCAGCCTCTCGGCCGCCGGCAGCTCGAACTGCCAGGGCGGGTACTCGAGCCGTCGGGGGTGGGCGGGGACGCCCTCGGCGGCGGCCGCCGGCGCCGCCGCCAGGAGGGCGACGAGAAGGGCTCGGCCGGTCCTCACGGGGCGCCGTCCGGATGGCCACGGCCGGCGTCGCGGCGGCGGCGCACCTCCACGGCGAGGCGCGTCTCGGGCCGCAGATGCCGTCGGGCGGCGTCCCGGATCTGCGGCCCCGTGACCGCCTGGATCCGATCCGGCCACTGCTCGACCTCGCGCCACTCGCCCAGGCCGTCGTAGATCAGGAGCTGCTTCATCAGCGCCGCCGGGTCGGCCAGCCGCCGCAGGCCGTCGGCCAGGAGGCCGTTTCGGGCTCGCTCGAGCTCCTCGGCCGGGATGGGGCTCGCCAGCAGGGCCGCCAGCTCGTCGTCCCAGGCGGCCACCAGGTCGGCCGGCGCCGCGCCGCCGGCGGCGACGGCGCGGTAGACGAACTCTCCGGCCCGCCGCAGCGGGTGCTGGCGGGCGCTGGCGGAGAAGGCGATCTGGCGCTCGACCACCAGCGACCGGTGCAGCCGGCCGCTGGAGCCGCTCAGCAGCGCCGAGAGGAGCTGCAGGGGGTAGGAGTCGGGGTGACGGAACGGCACGCTGGGGTAGAGCACCCGCGCCTCGTCGGGGCAGGAGCAGTCGAGGGTCATCCGGCGATCGGCCGGCGCCGCCTCGAAGGAACGCTCGTCGATCGGCGGGGGAGCCTCGGGCGCCGGGAGGCTGCCCAGGTAGCGTCGCGCCAGCCCGGCGACCCGCGCGGGGTCCAGCGCGCCCACCAGGACGGCCGTGAGGCGGTCGGGTCGATAGCCGCGCCGGAAGAAGCTCTCGACCCCGGCCGTGTCGACGGCCGCCAGGTCGCCTCCCCGACCCAGCGGCGGCCAGGCGTAGGGCGAGTCGCTCCAGAACGCCCGATCGACGGTCTCGTCCACCGGACCGGTGGGCGCCGCCTCGATCCGCGCCTTGCGCTCCTCGGCCACGATCTCCTTCTCCCGCTCCAGGTCGCGAAAGAGCGGGCGCCGCAGCCGGTCGGCCTCCAGCCAGAACCAGAGCTCGAGGCGCTCGACCGGTACCGTCACCCAGTAGAAGGTGAGGTCGCGGAGAGTCGAGGCGTCCAGACCCACCGCCCCGGCTTCCGAATAGAAAAGGGAGAGCTCCCCGTCGCGCAGGTTGTCGGTCCCCTTGAACATCAGGTGCTCCACCAGGTGGCCCAGGCCGGTGGTCTCCGCCGGATCGTCGGCGGAGCCGGCGGGCGCCATCCAGCCGGCCGCCACCATGGAGGTGTGGGGCCGGTCCACGGTGAGCACGCGGAAACCGTTGGGCAGCTCGAGCTCGGCCACCCTCAGGCCGTCGAAGGCGCCGGCGGGCGCGCCGCCCGCGGCGATCAGGAGAAGGGCGCAGGCCGGCCGGAGGCGGCGGAACACGGCCCGTAGGCTAGCACGCGGCTAGTTGGAGGGCAGGGCCATCTCGATGGTCTGGTAGAGCTGCTCGGAGTCGAAGGGCTTCGCCAGGAAATAGCTGCCGGCGATGGCCGGCCCCCGCCGCTTCAGCTCCGCCGGTCCCACGAGCCCGGTGAGGAAGACGATGGGGATGCGGGCCGTCTCCGGCCGCTGTCGGAGCCGCTGCGCGACGCTGCCGCCGTCGAGCTTGGGGATCAGGATGTCCAGCAGCACGAGGTCGGGGAGCCGTTGGGTGGCGATCGCCAGCGCCTCCCGGCCGTCTCCCGCCACCAGCACCCGGTATCCCTTCTTGGCCAGCATCGCCTTCACGACCGCGACGACGTGGCGCTCGTCGTCCACGACCAGGACCGTGATCGGCATATCGGCACCGACCCCCCCCGAGGCCGGCTGATGGCATCCTCTGTGTCGCCTCATCGTAGCACGCAAGCTGCTACCCTGTGGCCGTGAGGGAACCGGACCGGGAGCGCGGCGCGCCCTTCGTGGCCCTGACCGGACTGGCGGCCGTCGCCGCGGCGGCCACGGTGGGACTCCTCGGGCTGCGGCCGCCGGAGCCGCTCCCGGCCACGGCGCCGCCGGAGCTCTTCTCGGCCGAGCGGGCCCGGCTCCACGTGGAGCGCCTGGCGGGCTCTCCGCGGCCCGGGGGCACGCCGGCGCACACGGCGGCCCGCGCCTACCTGGTCGGCCAGCTCGAGTCTCTCGGTCTGGAGACCGAGGTGCAGAGCGCCCACGTCCTGCGCTCTCGCGGGCGCGGCCACGTCCTGGGTGCGCGGGTGGAGAACGTGGTCGCCCGGCTCGCCGGCTCCGCGTCCGACGGGGCCGTCCTGCTGATGGCGCACTACGACTCGCGGCCGCGGACCCCCGGCGCCGGGGACGACGCCGCCGGCACCGCCGCCGCCCTGGAGGTGGCCCGCGCGGTCGTCGCCGGCCCGCCGCCCCGTCACGACCTGATCGTGCTGCTCACCGACGGGGAGGAGCTCGGTCTGATGGGGGCGCAGGGCTTCGCCGACGAGCACCGCTGGGCCGATGAAGTGGCCGTGGTGGTCAACCTCGAAGCGCGCGGCAACGCGGGTCCCGCCAACATGTTCGAGACCGGCCCCGGGAATCTCGCGCCGGTACGCAGCCTGCGCGCCAGCGGCCGGCCCTTCGCCAGCTCGCTGGGCTACGAGGTCTATCGTCGGATGCCCAACGACACGGACTTCACCGTGTTCCGGCGACGCGGCCAGCCGGGGCTGAACTTCGCCTTCATCAACGGGCACCCCGCCTACCACTCGATGCTCGACACCACCGAGCGGCTCTCGACGCGCAGCCTCCAGCACCTGGGGGAGCAGGCCCTCGTCGTGGTGCGCGGGCTGGCGGAGCGAGACCTGCCGTCGGCGGACGGCGGCGACGGGATCTTCTTCAATCCGCTTCCCGGCTGGCTGGTGGTGTACCCGGCCCGGTGGGCGCCGCCGCTCCTGGGGGGCGTGGCGGCGCTGGCCGCGATCGCCCTGCTCGCCCTCCTCCGCGCCCGGCGCGCGAGCCTGGCGGGCGTGCTGGGAGGCCTGGGAGTGAGCCTCCTGGCGCTGGTTGCTTCGGCTCTGACCGGGTTCGTCCTCTGGTGGGCGATCGGACGCTTCTTCGCCGGCCTGCTCTCGACTCCGCACCGTCTGCCCTACGGCACCCCTCTCTTCGGCGCCGCTCTCGCCCTGCTGACCCTGGCCGCCTGCACCTGGGCGGCGACGCGCGGGCCCAGGCTGACGCCCTTCGACCTCGCCGGCGGAGCGCTGCTGGCGTGGCTCGGCCTGGCCGCCGCCACGACCTTCCTGATGCCCGGCGCCAGCTATCTCTTCCTCTGGCCCGGGGCGGCGCTCGCCCTGGCCCTGGTCGTGGGCGCGGGCGGGGACGCGGACTCGGCGCTCGGTCCCCGGGGCGCCGCCGCCCTGGCCGTCGCGGCGACGGCGGCCGTGCTGCTCCACGCTCCGGTGACGGCCCTCGTGGTGGTGGCGCTGACGCTGCGGCTGAGCCCGGCCCTGGCGCTGCTGGTGGCGATTCCGCTGCTGTCGGCGCTGCCCCTCGCCCGGGCGGCGCAGCCGGGGCGCCGCGCGTGGCTGGCCCTCGCCGTCGGCGCCGCCGGACTGGCGATCTGGGCGGCCGCGGTGGCCGGCGCCCGGTACGGGCCCGACCAGCCGCGGACCGACCACCTCTTCTATCTCCTCGACGCCGAGGAGGGGATGGCGAGCTGGTGGAGCTTCGACGACGAGCTCGACGATTGGTCCGGCGCTCTGTTGGCCGGCGCCCAGCGGGAGGAGCCGCCGTTCGGCGGGTTCGGGCGCGACCGGATGATGCGCGCACCGGCGCCGCCGGCCGACCTCCTGGCGCCGCGTCTCGAGGTGCTCTCGGACATCCGCAGCGGCTCGGCTTCGGACCGGACCATCGAGGCGCGGGTGCGCTCGCCGCGGGGTGCTCCCGCCGTGCGCATCGAGGCCGAGTCCAGCGTGCCCATCCGGCTGGCGTCGGTGGCCGGCCGGCCGGTGGAGCGCGAGCCCGCCGGCGAGGGGGACGACGGCTTCGACGACCGGATCACCATCGAGTACTACGGCGTCCCCCCGGAAGGGGTCCGCTTCGTGCTCGAGGTGCCGGGGCGATGGCCGGTCGAGGCGCTGGTGATCGACCAGTCGTACGACCTGCCGCCGCTCGATCCGCCGGTGCCGCCGCGGCCGTCCGGGCTGATGCCCGGCATCAGTTGGCGCACCGACTCGACCTTCGTGGCGAAGACCGTCTTCTTCTAGCCGGCGAAGAGCCGCAGGTCGGTGCCGACGGCGTCGGCGATCTCCAGGGTCCGGCCCAGATCGGGGTGACGGACCACGAGCCAGCCGTCCGACAGCAGGGTCTGCTTCCAGTCCCGCCGCAGCGCGCCGACCGGCAGCAGATCCACGCTGACCACGGCCCGGCCGTAGCGCGCGAGCAGGCTCTCCAGGCCGGTGATGGCGCGGATCCGGCCCTCGCCCTCGGCGCGCTTGAAGATGATCGCCACGTTGTAGAGGCGGCGGACCGGCTGGGTGAACCGCCGGTGACAGACGGCCTCGGCCCAGCCGCGGAAGAGGTCGATGTCGCAGGCGAAGTTCATCAGGTCGGTGGACCGCGCCCCGGGAGGCCGCGCGGCGATCTCGCCGAAGACCGCCTCGCCGTCCTCCTTGCGGAACCACTCCATGTGGGTGAAGCCGGTGCGGAACCCCAGCGCGGCCAGCACCTTGCGGCCCAGCTCGGCCCCGGCGGCCAGGTGGGGGGCCTCGACGTCGCGCAGGGCCACCGTCTGGGGGCTGGTCCACTGCAGCGTGCGCGCGACCAACGGCCGGGGCCGGTACCAGGAGATGTTGTGGAAGGCGATCACGCCGTCGTGACAGACGGTGTCGAAGGTGAACTCCTCGCCGTCGATGAACTCCTCGACGCTGACCTCCGGCACGTGGGCGATCCGCGGCAGCACGCGCTCCAGGTCGTCCGGTCCGTCCAGACGGTAGGTGTCCGCGGAGCCGGCGCCGGCCACCGGCTTGACGATCAGCGGGTAGCCGATCTTCTCCGCCGCCTCGCGGCACTCGCCGGCGGTCGTGGCGCGGGCGTGGTGGGGGGTCCGGAGACCCGCCTTCTGGAGGATCCGCTTCATCACCGTCTTGTCGCGGAAGGGCACCGTCTGCTCGCGGGTCATTCCGGGCAGGCCGAGGGCCTCCCGCAGCCGCGCCGCCAGCAGCACCCCGGGCTCCCACAAGCACTCCACCCGCTCGATGCCGTAGCGGCGGGCCTCGCCTGCCACCCGTCGCACCGCCGCCTCCTCGTCCCAGAGGTTGTCCAGTCGGATGTAGCCCGAGAGCCGCGCGCGAACCGGCTCGGGCAGCGCCCCCGCGGGCTGGTCGCCCAGGCCGATCACCCGCACGCCGATCTCGGCCAGGCCGCGCACGAAGAGCGGCATCTCGGCGGGGAAGCCGGGTGAGAAGAAGAGAACGCTCATTCGCCCAGCTCCACGCGGAGCAGCTCGAAGATGCGCGCGATCCCCCGCTCCACCACCTCGGTCTCCGGGTGACGCAGGAGGACGTAGCCCTCCCCCTCGTAGGTGTCCGAGCGCGGCTGGCCCGGCCGCGGCAGCTTGGCCTCCATCACCATTCCTCCGAGCTCGCGCTGGGCCTGCTCGACCCCGCGCACCGCCACCACCCGCCGGCCGGCGCCCTGGCCCCGCAGGAAGACGGCGCCGGCGGCGTAGGCGCGTCGGGGGGGGTCGAACTCGCCGTGCACCGAGAGCCGGGCCCAGGCGTCGTAGAGGTCGAAGTCGTGGGCCAGGGAGGTCAGGGAGGTGAGCTGGGCGCCCGGCGGCCGGGCCGCCACCTCGGAGATCGCCAGCCGCCCGCCCTCGAGCTCGAACCACTCCATGTGGCACAGCCCGGTGTCCAGCCCCAGCGCCCTTAGGGCGCGGGGGCCCAGAGCGCGGATCTCCTGGTGGGCGGGCTGGTCCAGCTTCCTGGGCAGGACGATCGACCACTGGATCCAGGGAGTCCGGAGCACCTCGAGGGGAGTCGGGCGGTAGTGGGAGATCGAGTGCCAGACGACCTCGCCGCCCAGCGCCACGGCCTCGAACGAGCGCTCGCGGCCCATCACCAGCTCCTCCAGCAGCAGCGGCCGGCCGGGCGCCGGCGGCATCCCGCTCAGGAGCTGGCGAAGCTGGTCGGCGTCGTCCACCCGGAAGGTGGCGCGGGCTCCGGCGCCGGCGGGCGGCTTGACGATCAGGGGGTAGCCGGCCTCCTCGGCGAAGCCGCCGGCCTCGTCGGCGCTCTCCGCCAGCCGGTGCCGGGCGCAGGGCAGCCCCGCCGCCCGGAGGACCGTCTTCATCCGCGACTTGTCGCGGAAGTTGCGCGCCGTCTCGGCGTCCATCCCGGGAATGCCCAGCCGGTCGCGCACCACCGCCAGGGGCACCTGGAGCTGCTCCAGGACCCCGATCAGCCGATCCACGCCCCCCAGCCGGCCGGCGGTCGAGCGCACCGCCTCCTCCAACCGGTCGGGGTCCAAAGCGTCGGGAAGCTGCCAGTGCTGACTCACCCGGGCGGCCAGGTCGGCGGGGAAGGCCTCCAGCGGGTCGTGGCTCACCAGCCCCAGCCGGACCTCCCGCTGCGCGGCGGCGCAGCGTACGAAGCGGACGGTGGCCGCGACCGCGTGGGGCGCGACGAAGATGACCCGCGGCATGACGGTGGATTGTAGCTTCGCTTGCGCTACGATCGCCTTCTCGTCCACCCTCGATCCGTCGGAGAACCGCCGTGCACGTCCTGTTCGTCGAGCCCCGATTCCCCCACAACCAGCGCCAGTTCGTCCGCGGCCTCGCCGCGGTCGGCGCGCGTGTCACCGGCATCGGCGAGGCGCCCCTCGAGGCTCTCGACGGCGAGCTCAAGGGCTGGCTCAACGGCTACGAGCAGGTGCGCTCCGTGGTGGACGAGGGCTCGCTGCTGGCGGCCGTGCGCCGGGTGCAGGGCCGGGAGTGGGTCGACCGCCTGGAGGCCACGGTCGAGGCCCACATCCTGACCGCGGCGAAGGTCCGGGAGGCCACCGGGATTCCCGGCACCTCCGTGCGCACGGCCTTTCTCTGCCGCGACAAGCCGGCCATGAAGGAGTTCCTGCGCGCCCGCGGCGTCTCCACCGCGGCCTC
>JAWWBN010000055.1:0-17671 GCA_033720955.1 Thermoanaerobaculia bacterium
CCGATCTCGTCCGGCTGGGTCACGTCGAGGGCGAAGTAGGAGGCGCCGCCCTCGCGCAGCCCGGTGATCACCACGGTGCGGAACTCCCTCTCGTCGGGGTTCGCCGCCCCCAGCGGGTCGATGAAGACGTCCGCCGCCACGGGCGGTCCGTCCACCGTGAAGCGGTGGGTCGAGCTCTCGGTGAGGCGGCGCACGTTGGGCAGGACCGCGCGGGGCACGTAGGCGAAGATCTCCCGCCCGGTGCCCTCGTTGAAGCGGATGTCCTCGTTGCCCAGCGGGTCGGTGACCACCTCCGGGAGGCCGGCGTCGAAGGCGTGGAGCATGCCGTCGTTGCTCCCCACCAGGAGCTGCTTGCGCCGGAACTGGTGCTTGCGGAAGAAGCAGCGGTAGCCTCGGTTGCCCTCCTCGCAGGTGCGGCCGTCGCTCTCGGCGTCCTCGGCGAAGAGCCGGGTGTTGGCGGGGGAGCCGAGGACCACCGGGTCGGAGTGGAAGATGTCGCCCAGCACGAAGGTCACCGGCTCGCCCTCGACGGTGGCGGAGCGGGTGGCCACGGTCTTGGACAGCACCAGGTTGGCGCTGTTCTGGGCCGTCTGGTCGACTCCCGACAGGCCGGGCGGCGGCGCCGGATCGTCGGCGGTGAAGGGGATGCGGAGCCCCTCCCACAGGTCGTAGCGGATGTAGGCCGGAGTCGAGTCCTCCGTCCAGTCGAAGGCTCTCCGGGCCAGCGGCCAGCCGCCGGGCTGCACCCGGCCCGTGGAGGTGCGCTCTCTGGCGTAGAAGATCCGACGCTCGTCCTCGCCGCGCCCGAGGTCGAGGTCGCCGCCCACGGCCGTCGCGAGGGTGGGCGCCTGGGCCACGAGCTCCTCGCCCGCATCCCACTGGTGCTGATCCGAGTCGCGGTTGGGCTGGCCGGCCGTGGTGAGGGGCAGCGGCTTGAGGAAGGAGTCCAGGTGGCCGTCCCAGCGGGAGGAGCCGCTGATGGGCGTGAAGGTGGAGACGTAGATGGTGCGATCCACGACCCGCTGGGTCGAGGGGGCGGCCGCGGAGGCGAAGGTGGCCGTCTCCTGCCGGATCTCCCCGAGGATCCGCCGCAACTCGTCCTGCAGGTTGTCGCCGTCGCTGACGAAGATCAGCTCGCCGCGGCCGTTCTGGGCGATGCAGGAGAGGGGCGGCCGGTTGGCGCCGCCGTAGGTGATCACCCAGCTCCGCACGCCCGCCTGGGCGAAGAGGTTGGCGGTGTCGGCGCACGGGTTCTCGCCCTGGCAGGAGTCGCCGCCGTCGCCGACCACGATCAGGTAGGGCTGGCGGCAGCCCCACTCGGTGTCCTCCTCGGCGGCGACGTTCTCCCAGCCCGTCGGGGCACCGAAGCTCCTGCACTTCGGGGCTCCCTGGCCGAGGTACCAGCAGCGGAAGTCGGCGATCGCCTTGCCCAGCGGGCTGTCGGAGCCGGCGGCCACGATGGGGCGCTGCCCGCTCTGCTTCAGGGCCAGCCCGGGGCCGACGGGCTGGTCGGTGAAGAAGGGCGCCGCCGCGAAGGTCTCGGTGCCGAGCGCCCGATCGGGTGCCAGACGGTCCAGCATCTCGTCGATGTTGGTCACGTCCCAGTTGAGCGGGATCACGTCGCCCAGGTCGAGCTCGGGGGCGATCGGGCTGGTGACGGTCGTGTGCTTGAGGTTGCGGCAGGTCAGCGGGTTGGCCGGATCGCACCACCGGTCCAGCGACGAGTCGTAGTTGCCCTCCCAGCCCCGGCCGGAGAAGGGGGTGCCGTCGGTGCAGGAGGCCGCGCCGAAGGCGTCCTCCCACGGCCAGAAGCCGCCCGAGGGCTCCACGCTGCCGGCGGTGGTCTCCAGGTCCCGCATGAGGAACTCCTGGACCAGGCTCATCCGGACCCGCGCCTGCGCGCCGGTCACGGCGGCGCCGGGCGCAGGCGGCGGCGGCGGGCTGGCGCAGTCGGGGACGGCGTCCAGGGTGAACAGCGCCGACAGGGTGGAGCTGCCGAGCGCCTCGCCGGCGTCGGGGCCGACGGTCAGGCGGTAGGTCTTGCCGGCGTCCGAGAGCCAGATGGTCGTCTGCCGGAGCCCGTCGACGCCCAGCTTGGCGAAGCGGTTGATGCGGTCGCGCTGCGTCGCGAAGGGGAGCGGGTTGGCGCAGTTCCCGGCGACCCCGGGGGTGCCGATCGCGAAGTGCGCCCCGAGGGTCATGAGCTCGCCGGTCGAGGGGTACTCGCCCCCGGCCAGGGAGAGGCGGCCGCCGGTCGAGGGCGGCTCGACCTCGTAGAGCCAGTGCTTCGCGCGCACCCGGAGCCTGTCCTGGTTGAAGGTGGCGAAGCCGATGTTGACGTCTCCCACGCTTCGGAACACTTCGTAGAGGGCCTTCTTGGCCTGGAAGATCCGCGAGCCGGGATCGTCGCCGCTGCCGGGCAGCCAGCTCCCGTCCGGCGCCAGGGTCATCGAGCCGGAGGTGTCGAGCAGGATGAAGACGTACGGCTTGCCGCTGTCGAAGCGCAGCAGGTCGCGGTCGTCGGCCGTCGCCTCGACGCCGGCGAGGAGAAGCGCCGTCAGGGCGGCGCCCCAGACGGCGGCTCGGACGGGGAAGCGGTGCTTGCGCGAGCTCATGGGTGGCATCTCCTCAGAACTTGATTCTCTTGAGCTCCGACGGGTCGTCGATCACCAGGTAGGCCTCGGTGCCCATCCGCCACGGCTGCACCTCGATCATGCTGGAGAGGGTCCGCTCGGCGAAGCGGAGGGTGCCGTCGCCCCCCACCCGCCGGCCGGCGACGGTCACGGCGTTGTTGTAGCGGCGGTAGGCCTCCGCCTCGTAGGTCCCGGCGCGGTTGATGCTGCACAGATTGCAGGGTCCGTCGAGGATCGGGTAGAAGGCGCTCGACTCGATCTCGTGGCGCAGGTCGAACCCCGCCGGCGATTCCGGGTCGGAGATGGTGACCGTGCGGCCTCGGTAGTCGGCCTCGACCAGGGCGCGCGCCGTGGACGCCGAGAGGCCGGCATCGGCGGCGTAGAACACCCGCTGGAGGGTGCGCTCGTTGCCGCCGATCTGCATCTCGGTCTGGGTCACCAGGGCCACCGAGAGGCCGATGGCCGAGAGCACCACCAGGGCCAGCAGGGCCGCCAGGTAGGCGCTGCCGGCCTGCCGGGAGCGAGACCCGCGGTGTCGGCTACTGGGGGCAGTCGGAGCGAAGGTCATCAGCTCACGTTCCTCAGGTCGATGGTGGTCTGCAGCAGGTAGCGGCGATGAGAGCGCGCCGGCCGCTCCGCGTCGGTGGGGGCGGCCGGCTCGCTGTAGTCGTGATCCTCGATGGCCGCGATGCCGGGCGAGATGAAGCGGACGTCGCGGCGGGCCGTGCGTCCCAGGGTGCTGAGTCGGAGATAGAAGAGCCGGGTCGGCGCCCCGCCGGGCAGGAGGTTCCACGAGCTGACCTGCCCCGCGTCGTTCTCGTTGTCCTCGGCGCTGTTGAAGATCCACTCGTCGGCGGCCGACGGCGGGTCCGCCTCTTCGATCTGCTCGTCGTTGTCGCGGTCCACGGCGAGGGCGAGCTGCAGATCCAGGATGTGGTCGGCGATGTCCAGCCCGAGATTGCTCACCAGTCCGGCGTGGGGAGCGTCCGTGCCGGGGTAGACCCGTGCGCGGGCCAGCCGCGGCATCGCCTCGGAGGAGCTGTCGCCGGGCACCCGGAAGGCCTCGCGGACGTAGTAGCGGTGCTCTTCCAGGATGCCCACCGCCGAGACCGTCTGCAGGAGGTCGGGGTAGCCGCCCCCGGCCGAGAGCCCCTGGTAGGCGGTGGTGTGGGTGCCGCCGGTGATGCGGAAGGCGAGCACGATGTCGGTGGGGTCCGAGACGTCGGTCGCGGCGCCGCTGGGGTCGAGCTCCACCACGGCGTAGGTCGCCGAGCCGAGGGGCGAGACCAGCAGCAGCGCCTCGGGGAAGCCCTGCTGGACGGCGGCGATCATCGGTCCGAGGTCCTGGGGCACGCCGCTGGGGCTCGGGTCGCGCAGCCGGACCGAGCCGGAGGTCGGCGGCGACCCGCTCAGGGTCAGCGCGCCCGAGGCCGGCTCGACCTGATAGATCGGCGTGTTGAGGACGCCGCGGATCGCCAGGATGTCGGACCCCTCCACCGCCTCGGGCGACGAGGCGTTGCCCGGGGCCACGCGCGCCTGGGTGCCGGAGGCCGGCACGTCGTTGCGCACCGAGATCGCGATCCCCGCCGGAAGCTGTCCGCGCGGCAGCCCGCCGCGGCCGGCCATCCGCACGTTGCGGATCATGTCGTACTGAGCCGCCCGCAGCGACTGCTGCAGGTCGGCCACCTGGGTGTTGACCCGGGCGATCCGGCCGCTCAGGTCGATCAGGCTCGCGATCGCGGCCAGCAGGAAGCCGACGATGAGCAGCACCACCAGGAGCTCCACCAGGGTGAAGCCGGACCGGCGGGTGGAGCGGGCGAGGGGGCGAGAGAGTTCCACCACAGCCTCCCGCTACTTGGCCTTGAGCAGCCGGATGGTGACCGACTTCTGGGGGCCGAAGGCGCCGGCCGCCCGGCTGGCGACGACCTGGACCTGGATCTCCTTGAGGTCCACCACGTCGGGCGGGCTCGCGGCGGGCAGCGCCTCGTCCGGGGTCAGGACGCCGTCTCGCAGCGCGACGACGGAGTACTGCCGGATGGTGGTGGTGCGGCGGAACAGCTCCCGCTTCGTCGGGTCCGGGGTCGCCGTCCAGTCCGCGTCGCCCTCGACCAGGTAGTCCACGACGACGTTCTCCGTGCCGGCCGTGATGGTCAGCGGGGCGCTGTTGAACGCCAGCTCGAAGAGCTCCTCGGCGCGCGACCGTGTCTCGTTGGAGACGTTGGTGGACTCGCGCCCGGCCAGGTTGCTGATCGACGAGCGGATGAAGAGCGGCAGGATGCCGATGACCACCATCAGGAAGATCGCCGCCGCCAGCAGCGCCTCGATCATCGAGAAGCCGCGCGCGCGCGTCGGTCTGCGGCGCCGACTCACTTCCACGACCACGCCCTCTCGACCTCGCCCTCCGCGTACCAGTGGGTCCCGTCCCAGTTGACCGGCGCCGTGCTGTCCCACTTGCGGATCTGCACCTTGCCGGTGGCGGCGGGCGCCACCCGCACCTCGAAGTAGTTGCCCCGCTGATCGGCGAAGCGGAAGGCGCCGGCGGCGCGGACCGAGCCGTTGACGTCGAAGATGGCCACCCCCGCCGGCAGCGCCCCCGGATTGCCGAAGCCGTCCACCGAGGCGGCTCCGGTCGCCCCGCCCGGCTCCCGGAAGGTGAGGCCGGCGGCGACGGTGAAGCGCTGCAGCTCGTAGTCGGTGCTGCGCACGGGGAGGGTGTCGATCGGGTTGAAGATCCCGTCGGGGGGATCCTCCGCCGCGGCGCCGTGGATGTCCACGAAGGCCACCATCTCGGAGCTCGCGGGCAGGAGGGCGACCACCACCGGGAAGCCCCGGCGCGCCGCCGTCATCCGCGCCACCTGGTTCAGGCTGGTCGCCTTGCGGATCTGGCTCCGGACCTCGGTGCGGTAGATCGTCCGCTGCAGGGGCGGAAAAGCCAGCCCGGCGACGATGGCCAGCAGCGCCAGCGTGACGAGAAACTCGATCAGGGTGTAGCCCTGAGCTCTGGCGGGGGTTCTCACCTGTCCTCTTCTTCGCACGAATTGTACCAATCGCAGAGAATGATAGCCAACTTGAAAATGGGTTGTTTTTCCTGTGTTTGCTATGGATTACGTCACGGCGCGGCGGTTTTGCCGGTGCGGCCCCTGCTCTTCCTTGTCAGCCCCGCCGACAGTTTTTTTCACCCCTTTGCGCTCGCCGGCGGGCGCCACCTTGCCCCCCTGCCCGCGCTCAGGTAGGTTCGCGGTATGGCCTTCGGCGGCGGCAAGAAGCCCACGGTGGTGAACTTCCCCGAGATGCCGGACCTCCCCAAGGTCCCGGTGGGGCGGATCCGGGCGGCGCTGATCGCCCTCGTGGTGGTCGCCGTCGCCCTCTCCTCGGTCTTCACCGTGGAGCCGGAGGAGGAGGCCCTGGTGCTGCGCTTCGGGGAGTACCAGCGGACCCTGCAGCCGGGGCTGCACTTCAAGCTGCCCTTCGGGATCGAGCGGGCCCAGAAGGTGCCGGTGCAGCGCCAGCTCAAGCAGGAGTTCGGCTTCCGCACCGTCAAGGCCGGCGTGCGGAGCCAGTTCTCCACCTCGGGCTACGAGGACGAGTCCAACATGCTCACCGGCGACCTCAACGCGGCGGTGGTCCAGTGGGTGGTCCAGTACCGGGTGGTGGACTCGTACAAGTTCCTCTTCCGGGTGCGTCACGTGGAAGACACCTTCGGCGACATGGCCGAGGCGATCATGCGCACCGTGGTGGGGGACCGGACCGTCAACGAGGTCCTGACCGTGGGACGGCAGGAGATCGAGGACCTGGTCAAGGTGCAGCTCCAGGAGCTCGCCGACCAGTACGAGACCGGCATCCGGGTGGATCAGGTCGTGCTCCAGAACGTCACCCCGCCCGAGCCGGTCAAGCCGTCGTTCAACGAGGTCAACCAGGCCGAGCAGGAGCGGGAGCGGCTGATCAACGAGGCCCAGTCGGAGTACAACCGGGCGGTGCCGCGGGCCGAGGGCGAGGCGCGTCAGACCATCCAGCAGGCGGAGGGCTACGCCATCAACCGGACCAACCGGGCGCGGGGCGACGCCGCCCGCTTCCTGGCCCTCTACGAGAGCTACCGCAAGGCGCCCGAGGTCACCCGCACCCGGATCTACCTGGAGACGATGGAGACCATCCTGCCGCGCGCGGGCAAGAAGGTCGTGGTGGACGACGACCTCGAGGGGCTGCTGCCCCTGCTCGACCTGACAGGCCGGTCGGCGGCGCCACCGCCGAGCCCCCAGGGCGGCGGAGGGGGTGAGTGATGCGGGTGGTCGTCCTCGCCGTCGGGCTCCTCCTGGTGATCACGCTGGGGAGCGCCATCTACGTGGTCAACGAGACCGAGCAGGTGATCGTGACCCAGTTCGGGGAGCCGGTCGGCGGCCCCGTGGACACCCCGGGCCTGAAGTTCAAGATCCCCCTCGTCCAGAAGATCCACCGCTTCGAGAAGCGGTTCCTGGAGTGGGAGGGGGACGTGGAGGAGCTGCCCACCAAGGACAAGGTCTTCGTGCTCATCGACACCTACGCCCGCTGGCGGATCGACGATCCTCTCCTCTTCTTCCAGCGGGTGCGCAACGAGCGCGGCGCCCAGTCGCGGCTCGACGACATCGTGGACGGCGAGACCCGCAACGCCATCGCGCGTCACAACCTGATCGAGGTCGTCCGGACCAGCAACCGCGAGCCCATCACCGACGAGTCGGTCTTCGAGGCCGAGAGCGGGGTGCAGGCGGAGCTGAACGAGATCCGCGAGGGCCGCGCCGCCATCCGCGAGCAGATCCTGGCGGCCGCCCAGCGCCGCACCGAGGACCTCGGAATCGAGCTCCTCGACGTCCAGTTCAAGCGGATCAACTACGGCGACCAGGTGCTGCGCGACGTCTACAACCGGATGATCTCCGAGCGCAAGCGGATCTCGGAGCGCTTCCGCTCGGAGGGCCAGGGGGAGAAGGCGAAGATCCTGGGCGACATGGAGCGGGAGCTCAAGCGGGTCCGCTCCGAGGCCTACCGCCAGGCGGAGGAGATCCGCGGCCGCGCCGACGCCGAGGCGACCGACATCTACGCCGCGGCCTACGACCAGTCGCCCGCCTCGCGGCGCTTCTACGAGTTCCTCAAGACCATGGAGACCTTCGAGGCGACGGTGGACGCCGACACCTGGATGGTGCTCTCGACCGACGGCGACTTCTTCCGCTTTCTCGAGGACAGCGGCGGCGGCTAGCTCTTCGGGGCGCCGCGTCGCGCGGCCCGCGTGAGCCGGGTCTCGGCGCCCAGCACCAGGCCGCCCGGGTAGACCCCCGCCGGCAGCACGACCCCCGGATAGACCCAGCTCCCGGCGCCCACCACGGTGCCCGGCGAGAGCACGCAGTTGCAGCCGGTCTGGGCGCCGTCGCCCAGGACGGCGCCCAATTTGCGGCGCCCGGTCTCGACGACCCCGGTGCCGTGGCGGATGCGGATCTCGCGGCCGTCGAAGCGGAAGTTCGAGAGCACCGTGCCGGCGCCCAGGTTGACGCCGGCGCCGAGGATGGAGTCCCCCACGTAGCTCAGGTGAGGGATGCGCGCGCCGTCCAGCAGGATCGAGCGCTTGACCTCCACGCTGGCGCCGATCACGCAGCCGTCGCCGATCCAGCAGCCGCCCCGCAGGTAGGCCCCCGGCCGCACCACCGCGTCGGCGCCGATCCGCACCGGTCCCTCGATCACCGCCCCGGGCAGGAGACGGGCCCCCGGCCCGATGACGATGCGGTCGCCGAGGAGGTGGACGTCCGGCCCCGGCGGGGTGGCGAGGTCGTCCGAGGGCAGGGCGTCCAGGAGCGCCGCCAGCGGCTCGCCCAGCAGCTCCCACGGCCGCTCGGGATCGAAGGCCTCGGCGAGACCCTCGGGCAGCCGCTCGAACAGCGCCCCGGGTCCGGCCGCCCCGCTCACGAGCCGCTCGACCCGGGCTTGGAGAGGCCGATGTGCCCGCCCCGGACCAGCCGGCGGAAGACGAGGAGGGCGTCGAGCGGCTTCATCGGGCTGATCTTGAGGATGGTCCGGATGTCGTAGATGTCGTTGATGCGGGTGAGGATGAATCCCTCCTGGGGGGTGATGTCGAGCTGGGTCAGGTCCTCGAGGGAGCGCTTCAGCGTCGGCACCGCGCTCCCCTCGATCCCCTCCTCGGCGAGCCGGCGGCGGATCTTGCGGTCGGCGCGCTCGATCTCCTGGCGGATGGTCTTGCTCTCGGGCTCCAGGCTCTGGGCGGCGCGCAGATGCCGCAGCGCCAGCTCGAACTCGCCGGAGGCGAGGTAGCCCGCCGCGGCCTCCAGCAGGCTGGCGCCGTCGAGCCCGTTGCGCACCCGGCCGACGTCGTCGGCAGGGCGCTCGCGCACGACCCGCGGCCGGACGATCTTGATCGCGCCCTCCAGGATGGGCTCGTAGAGCGCCCGGCAGACCTGGTACTCGCTGGTGTGGCAGTGCAGGGCGATCTCCTCGATGGTGCGGTCGTCGTCCACCAGCGAGAGGATGATCTGGTGGAGCGGCTGGTCCTCGGGCGCCCGGACCTCGGCGACCGCAACGGGCACCGCGTGAGCCGAGGGGATCCGCTCCCGGATCCGCTTCCAGTCGTCCACCCGCTGCGCCCCCTCCAGCACCACCGCCGTCACGTTGAGCTTCAGCGGCACCATCTTGTAGGGCAGCATGTCGTCGTCGAGGAAGCGGAACTCCCCCTCCGGCCAGGTGAAGAGGTCGTAGATCGTCTCCTCGGCCTTGAGCCGCAGCATCCGGTCGAGCGCCGCCTCGGAGATCGCGCCGATGGTGAGCAGGATCTTGCCCAGCATCATCTGGTTGGACTCCTGCATCTCCATCGCCTTGACCAGGATCGTCTCGTCGATGTGGCCGTAGCTGACCAGGAAGTGCCCCAGGTACTCGTTGGGGTCGCTCGACGCGGTGGCGATGATGGCGCCGTCGGCGAAGACGATCCGTTTCTCCACCCGCCCGTTGTGGATCACCAGAGTCCCCGGCTTGCCGCTCTGCGCGAGCCACTGGAAGAGCTCGGCGAGCTCCATCGTCTTCAGGTTGCCGTTGATGCTCATGCCGGTGGGGCCAGCGACGCGAAGTATAGCCGCGCGGGGGGCCGTCGGCCGCCCGGCCGGCTACTGGAAGAGGACGGGAATTCCGACGTCTTCGCGGTGGATCGTGTCCACGAAACGGATGCGGCGCCGGGCCAGCGACATGGTCAGGGTCGAGGTGCGGTGACCGCCGCCGAAGAAGCGTACGCCGCGCAGCAGGCCGCCCCCGGTGACCCCCGTGGCGCAGAAGACGAGCTCGTCGCCGCAGGCCAGGTCGTCCGCCTTGTAGACGCGGTCCACGTCGTCGATGCCGAGGTCCGCGACGCGCTGCCGCTGGTGGTCGTTGGAGGGCGCCAGCCGGGCGTGGATCTCGCCCCCGAGACAGCGCATGGCGGCGGCGGTGATGACGCCCTCCGGGGCGCCACCGATGCCCATCACGGCGTGGATGCCGGTGCCCCGCACGGCGGCGGCGATGCCCGCCGAGAGGTCGCCGTCGCCGATCAGCCGGATCCTGGCCCCGGCCTCGCGGATGTCGCCGATGAGCTGCTCGTGACGCGGCCGGTCGAGCACCACGATGGTCAGGTCGCCCACCTCGCGGCCGTAGGAGGCGGCGATGTTGCGCAGATTCTCCGCCACTGGCGCGTCCAGGTGCAGGGCGGCCCCGCGGGCGTTGGGCCCGACCACGATCTTGTCCATGTAGACGTCGGGCGCGTGCAGCAGGCCCCCGCGCTCGGCCGCCGCGAGCACGGCGATGGCGCCGGGAGCGCCGGTGGCGCACAGGTTGGTGCCCTCCAGCGGGTCCACGGCGATGTCCACCTGGAGGACTCCCTCACGCCCCCGGCCGCCGCCGACCTCTTCGCCCACGTAGAGCATGGGGGCCTCGTCCCGCTCCCCCTCGCCGATCACGATGCGCCCGTCGATCTCGAGCTGGTCCAGCTCGGCGCGCATGGCCTCCACCGCCACCCGGTCCGAGCGGTTGCGCTCGCCGTAGCCCATGGTGTGGGCGGCGGCGATCGCGGCCGCCTCGGTGACCCGGATGAAGCCCTGCTCGATCTCGGTGCCCAGGCTCACGACGTCACCCCGGCCGGTGCGGGCCTCTTGGGCGCCGGCGCCGCCGGGGGCTCGAAGGCCGGGATCCCCGTGATCCGCTCGCCCACCACCAGGGTGTGGATGTCGTGGGTGCCCTCGTAGGTGAAGACCGACTCGATGTTGAGCATGTGGCGGATGACGGGGTAGTCGTCCACGATGCCGTTGGCGCCCAGGATGTCCCGCGCCAGCCGGGCGCACTCGCGCGCCACCCAGACGTTGTTCCGCTTGGCCATCGACACCTGGTAGTGCTTGAGCCGGCCCTGCTCTTTGAGCCGTCCGAGCTGCAGCGCCAGGAGCTGGCCCTTGGTGATCTCGGTGATCATCCAGACCAGCTTCTCCTGCACGAGCTGGTGCGCGGCGATCGGCCGGCCGCCGAACTGGATCCGCTGCTTGGCGTACTCGAGCGCCGTGACGTAGCAGTCCATGGCGGCGCCCAGGCCGCCCCAGGCGATCCCGTAGCGCGCCTGGTTCAGACACATCAGGGCGTTCTTCAGGCCCTCGGTCTTGGGCAGCAGGTTCTCGGCCGGGATGCGGCACTCCTGGAAGCCCAGCTCCGAGGTGACCGAGGCGCGCAGCGAGAACTTGCCGTGCTGGTCGGAGGAGGTGAAGCCGGGCGTCCCCTTCTCGACCAGGAAGCCGCGCACCCCGTCGTCGGTCTTGGCCCAGACCACGGCGACGTCGGCCAGGGTGCCGTTGGTGATCCACTGCTTGGAGCCGTCGAGCACCCAGCCGTCGCCGTCACGACGCGCCGTCGTGCGCATGCCGCCCGGGTTGGAGCCGAAGTCGGGCTCGGTGAGGCCGAAGCAGCCGATCGCCTCGCCGGAGGCCAGCTTGGGGATCCAGCGGTCGCGCTGCGCGTCGGAGCCGAAGGTGTAGATCGGATACATGACCAGGGCGCTCTGCACCGACACGAAGCTGCGCAGACCGGAGTCGCCGCGCTCCAGCTCCTGCATGATGAGCCCGTAGGCCACCGGGCCCAGACCCGGCAGGCCGTACTCCTCGAAGTTGGCGCCGAAGAGGCCGAGCGCGGCCATCTCGGGCACGAGCTCGATGGGGCAGCGCCCCTCGCGGTGGCACTCCTCGATGATCGGCCTGACCTTCTGGTCCACGAAGGCCCGCACGCTGTCGCGCGTGAGACGCTCCTCCTCGGTCAGGAGAGCGTCGAATTCCACGAAGTCCACTCCCGGAAACCGGTCCACAGCAACCTCCTCGGGGATTCTGCAGGGAGGGGAGGGGCCGGCAGCCCTCTCCCGGGGAAGCCGATGGTACCACGGGCCCGGCGACGGGTGTCGTATGATCCGCCGCGGTGAGCGGCTTTCTCGGCGGCAGCGCCTGGGCGATGGCCCGGGACATCTCGGAGGGCCATATCCTGGTCACCGACCGCCTGATGCGACGCTTCGGCACCGCGGACCAGGACCGGCTCATGTTCGAGATCGACAAGAAGCTGCGTGAGCTGCGGTCGGAGCAGCCCGGGCTGGACGACCAGAAGGCGCTGCTGCTGCGCAATCGCCGCATCCAGCGGCTCACCCAGGCGCGCGGCATCCTGCGCGGCGTGCGTCTCCGGCGCCGGGGGTAGGAGAGCCGGTGGAGGAGCTGCTGCGGGCCGCCGGCCCGGTGGTCCTGGCCGCCCTCGCGTCCCTGGGTCTGGATCGCTCGATGGAGCGCCGGGGCCTGCTGCCTCCCGGCTTCCGCGGCGTCGCCCGGATCGCCCGGCTGCGGCGGGCCCTGGCCGCGGCGGTGATGGCGCTGACGCTCTGGCTGGGGGCCTTCGCGGTGCTGGGCCTGGTGGGCCGGCAGCCCGAGTTCGACCCCTCCCAGGTGGCCCGCTCGCAGCTCTTCCTCCTCCACGCGCTCTTCGCGCTGGCCCTGGCGCTCTGGCTGGCGCTTGGCTTTGGCGGCGATCTCCGCCAGTGGGCGGCGCAGCTCGGTCTCCGGGCGAGGGCGCCGCTCAAGGAGCTGGCCCTGGGCACGGCCGCCGGTCTGGCCGCCTGGGCGGTGGTGCTGGGGATCCTCATCGCCCTGGGCTCGCTGGTCTGGGCGCTGGGCGGCGCCGACTCGCTTCCCCGCGAGCCGCCCCCCGTCGTCCCCTGGATGGCGGCCCTGCCGTTGTGGCTGCGGCTGGCCCTCAGCCTGTCGGCCGGGGTGGCGGAGGAGACCTTCTTCCGGGGCTTTCTCCAGCCGAGGGTGGGGATCGCCCTCTCCAGCGTGCTCTTCGTGCTCGCTCACCTGAGCTACGAGCAGCCCCTGATGCTGGTGGGCATCGCCCTGCTCTCGGTGATCTTCGCCCTGCTGGTGGCCTGGCGTCAGAGCGTCTGGGCGGCGGTGGCCGCGCACACCGTCTTCGACGCCCTCCAGCTCGGCGTGATGATCCCCTGGGCGATGCGGCTGCTGGAGGGAGAGGGGGGCGCGGGGCTGCCGCCGGTGGCGGCCATCCGCTGCGTGGGGGAGGCCCTCGGCTTCTGCTAGACTCCGCGCCGGAGCCACGGGTTGATCTCGGCAGAGTCGAACGTCCATCTGGTGATCGGGAGCCAGATCGAGAACATCGAGTTGGTACAGATCGTCCTCGAGGAATCGCTGCGCAAGCTGGAGGTGGGCGACGACGCGTCGCACGCGATCAGCCTGGCGGTGGGCGAGGCGGTGGCCAACGCGATCCAGCACGGCAACGAGCGCGACCCCGGAAAGCGGGTGGAGGTCGATCTGGCGCTCGACGGTGACGACCTGGTGGTCAAGGTCGCCGACGAGGGCCGCGGGTTCGATCCGACCCAGCTTCCCGACCCGTGCGCCCCGGACAACCTGCTGCAACCGAACGGTCGCGGCATTCTCTTCATGAACAGCTACATGGACTCAATCGACTACAGCTTCGACGCCCAGGGGGGTACGATGGTGACGCTGCGCAAGCGGCTCGGCGCGCCCCGCCCCGAGGCGCCGGCAGCGGACCACAAGGAGATGGGATGAAGATCGAAACACGCGACGTCGGCGAGGTGAGAATCCTCGAGCCTTCGGGCAAGATCACCATCGGGGTGGGCGACGTCGCCCTGCGGGAAGCCGTGCACGACGCGGTGCAGTCGGGCTCCAAGAAGATCCTGGTGGATCTGTCGGACACCACCACCATGGACTCCTCGGCGATCGGCGAGCTGGTCTCGGCCTACACCACCGTGACCAACCGCGGCGGCCAGCTCAAGTTGCTCAACCTGCCGCCGAAGGTCGCCGACATTCTGCAGATCACCCAGCTCATCACCGTCTTCGAGGTCTACGACAACGAGCAGGAGGCCATCGCCTCCTTCTAGAGGGTGGGTGGGCGGTCAGCCCCGCTCGCGCCAGCGCATCTCGCGCACGCTGTAGAGCTCGCCGCTGGTGTAGTTGGCGTAGCCCTCGAGGCCGGCGCTCATCACCCCGACGGTGGCCTTGATGTAGAGGCTCAGGTAGGGGAGGTCGCGGGCGAAGATCTCCTGGGCCTCGAGATAGAAGGACCGGCGCTCGGCCGGGTCGATGCGCCGGGCCCCCTCCTCGATGAGACGGTCGAAGGCCGGGTTGCGGTAGCGGCCGCGGTTGCTGCCCGCCGGCGGCACCCGCTCCGAGTGCAGCGTGAGGGCGTAGATGTTGGGGTCCACGATGCCGGTCCAGACCAGGCTGAACATCTGGAAGTTGCCGCGCTTGACGTCGTCGTAGAAGGTGGCGAACTCGTAGGAGCGGATCTCCACCTCGATCCCCACCTCGGCGAGCATGGACTGGATGATCTGCGCCTGGAGCAGGTAGGTCTCCTCGGTCGAGGTCTTGAAGGTCAGCCGGAAGCGCGGCCGCGGTCCGTCGCCGTCGGGATCGGCGAGGCCGGCCGTGTCCAGGAGCTCCCGGGCGGCGGCCGGGTCGTGCGGCGTTCGCGGCAGGCCGTCGTGGTGGGCCCAGTGCCCCGGGGGGATCATGGTCTCGGTCACCCATCCCAGACCCCGCCAGAGGGTCCCCACCAGACGCTCCCGGTCGATGGCGAGGTAGATCGCCCGGCGCACCTCGGGCCGGGCCAGCAGGGGGTCTTCGAGGTTGAGACCGATGTAGGCGTAGTTCGAGCCGGGATCCTCGACCACCTGGAACTTCGGGTCGTCGCGCATCTGCGCCACGACGTCGGGGGGCAGGTCGTTGACCGCCAGGTTCACCGAGCCCTTGCGCAGCTCGAGCACCCGCACCGTGGCGTCGGGCACGGCGCGCAGGGTCAGCCGGTCGATGGCCGGACGGCCCCGCCAGTGGTCGTCGAAGGCCTCCAGGACCACGGTGTCGGGGCGGCGCTCGACCACCCGGAAGGGCCCGGTGCCCACGAGGGCGGCGTCGTTCGCCTCCGGGGTCGAGCCGTCGGGCACGATGCCCAGAAAGCAGGTGAGGTCGGCCAGCATGGGCCCGAAGGGTTGATCGAGCTCGAAGTCCACGGTGAGGTCGTCCACGGCGGTCACTCTCTCGAGGCGGGGCAGGGCGGCCCGTTTCACCGTCGTCACCGTGCCGTCGAGGATGGTGCGGAAGGTCCACACCACGTCGCGGGCGGCGAGCTCCCGGCCGTCGTGGAAGCGGACGCCGGGACGCAGGTGGAAGCGCCAGCGCCGGCCCTGGTCGAGGATCTCCCACCGCTCCGCGAGGTCGGGCAGGAAGTTGCCCTCCGGGTCCTTGGTGACGAGGCCGTTCAGGGCCACCTCGAAGACCCGGCTGGAGGCCTGGTCGGTCGCCACTCGCGGGTCGAGATGGATCGGAGCGCTGCGCAGCGCCACCACCAGCTCGTTGGCCGCCTCCCCCTGCCTGCCGCCGCCGCAGCCGGCGCCCGCGGCCACCGCGGCGGCCAGCGCGGTGAGGGCGACCGGGCGGAGCGCTCTTGCTACGATCTTCACGGCGTGCGAGAAGCCGGCAGGATAGCACGGGGCGCGGTCCTGGCGGCGTGCGTGGCGCTCGCCCTCGGCGGCTCGCCGGCGTGGCCGCAGGAGCCCGACCGCGAGGCCGAGCTGGAGGAGATCCGGGCGGAGATCGCCCGTCTCCAGGCGCGCTCGCTCCGGCTGCGGGATCGCCAGGCGGGCCTGGCGGGCGAGCTGGAGCGCACCGGCATCCAGCTCGCCCTGCAGGGCAAGCGGGTCGAGGAGGTCCGCGCGCGCCGCGCCATCGTCGAGGAGCGGCTGGAGGCGGCCGAGGAGACCATCGCCGGGCTCGAGGGGGAGATCGCGGCGGCGCGCGCGGAACTGCGCCGCCGGCTGGTGGAGCTCTACCGCCTGGGCCGCGACGGGGCGCTGCGTCTGCTGCTCTCGATCCGCTCGCGGCAGCAGCTCCTGCCGGGGATCCGTCTGCTGCGCTACCTGGCCCTGCGGGAGGGCCGCACGGTGGAGGAGTTCCTGGACCTGAGGGTGCGGCTCTCCTTCCAGCGGGACGAGGCGGAGCGCCACCGGCGGCAGGTGGACGCCCTGCTGGCCAGCGAAGACCAGCGGCTGGTGGAGCTGCGGCGCGCGCAGCGGCGGCAGGAGCTGCTGCTGGCCAGCCTGGACCGCGAGCGCGAGTCCCTCTCCCGTCGCACCGAGCGGCTGGAGGAGAAGGAGCGCAAGCTGGCCAGCTTTCTGGACCTGCTGTACGGCCGCAACCCCGGGCGCCTCGGGGGCACCCCGATCCAGCAGTTCCGGGGCGTTCTGGACTGGCCGGTGCGGGGCTCCGTGACGGCGCCCTTCGGGCCCCGTCTGGACCCGCGGTACGGCACCAAGGTGCCCCACAACGGGGTCGACATCGCCACCTCGACGGGGTCGGAGGTGCGGGTCGTCTTCCCGGGCAAGGTCCTCTTCGCCGCCCCCTTCCAGGGCTTCGGCCCCACGGCGGTGGTGCACCACCCGGAGCGCGTCTTCACCCTCTACGCCGGGCTCTCGGAGCTGCAGGTGGTGCGCGACGATATGCTATCTTTGCAGCAGGTGGTCGGCGTCGCCGGCGACCGTCTCTACTTCGAGATCCGGGTGGAGAACCGCCCGGAGGATCCGCTCGACTGGCTCCGCTGACCCACCCGTGAACCGCAGCCGCTTTCTCTTCTTTCTGCTCTCCGTCGCCCTCCTGGTGCCGATCGTCTCGGCCACCCTTCTGGGGGCCGTCTCGGCCTCCCAGGAGAAGGAGGACTCGCTCTACAAGTACCTGGCGGTCTTCTCGGAGGTGCTCTCCCTGATCCGTCGCACCTACGTGGAGCCCACCGAGGTCGAGACCCTCTTCGCCGGCGCGCTCGACGGCACGACGGACGCGCTCGACGCGCTCTCCACCTACGTGCCGGCGGCCGCCACCGCCACCTTCCGCGAGGCGCTCGAGGTGGGCGAGAGCCGCAGCGGTCTCTGGATCGCCAAGGAGCGCGGCTTCGCCTTCGTGCTGGCCGCCGAGGAGGGCGGGCCCGGGGCGGCGGCCGGCCTCCACACCGGGGACCTCCTGGCCAGCCTGAACGAAGTCTCGACGCGCGACATGCCGCTGTGGCAGATCCGCACGCTGTTCGCCGGGCCGCCCGGCACCGAGATCGCCGTCGAGTACCTCCGGCGAGGTCTGCCGGAGAGCACCCAGGTGACGCTGGGGCCGTTCGACCGGCCCCAGCCGGCGCTGGTCACCCGGGAGGGCGTGGGCATCCTCACTCTGCCGCGGGTCGGCGACCCGGCGGTGGCGCAGGTGCGGCGGCTCCTGGAGGAGATGGTCGAGGCCGGCTCCTCGCGGCTCATCGTCGATCTGCGCGGCAGCGCCGGGGGCGATCCGGCAGCCGCCTATCGCATCGCCGACCTCTTCGTGGCTCCGGGCCGCTTGGGCGAGCTGCGCGAGGCCGAGGCGACGGTCGAGGTGTTCGACAGCGAGGCGGAGCCCCTCTGGCGCGGCCGGCTGGCCGTGCTCACCGACCGCGGCACCCAGGGGGCGAGCGAGATCGTCGCGGCG
>JAWWBN010000056.1:0-17644 GCA_033720955.1 Thermoanaerobaculia bacterium
CGGGTCCTCGTAGATGCACCGCTCCGGACAGACCTCGACGCAGGAGCGGTCGCGGCTGTCCACGCAGGGCTCGGTGATCACGAAGGTCACGGGCGCGAAATCTAGCAGAGGCGGGAATGATCCGAGCGCGGCGACGGTTCCAAAACGTGAGGGAGTTCGACTAAGATCTTGAGGTCGCATTGCGACGGCCTCGGCGGATCTGCGTCGAGACCCGAGAAATCCGGGAAGGAGCCGATCGTTGGACTACAAGGACTACTACACCACGCTGGGGGTCGAGAAGGGCGCCAGCGCGGAGGAGATTCAGCGCGCCTACCGCAAGCTGGCGCGCAAGCTCCACCCGGACATCAACAAGAGCGCCGACGCCGAGACCCGGTTCAAGGAGATCAACGAGGCCTACGAGGTCCTGAAGGACCCCGAGAAGCGGGCCAAGTACGACCGCTTCGGCTCGGCGTGGAAGCAGGCGCAGCAGACCGGCGCGCCGCCTCCCGGCTTCGAGGACCTCTTCTCGCAGTTCGGCTTCGGCGGCGTGGGGGGCGGCCGCAACGTGCGCGTGGACTTCGACCTGGGGGACCTCGGCGGCTCGGGCTTCAGCTCGTTCTTCGAGACGCTCTTCGGCTCGGGCCGCCCCGGCGGCGGCGGGGCCCGTCCCCGGGGCCCCCGGCGGCCGGGGCGCGGCAGCGACCTGGAGGCCAAGATCACCCTCCCCCTGGAGGAGGCCGGGCGCGGCGGCAAGCGGGAGATCACCCTGACCGACCCGGACACGGGCCGCAAGCGCACCCTGCGGGTCACGGTGCCCAAGGGGGTGCGGCCGGGGCAGAAGATCCGGCTGGCCGGGCAGGGGGGCGCCAGCCCGACGGGGGGCCCTCCCGGCGACCTCTACCTGACGGTGGAGCTGCTGCCCCATCCCAGCTTCCGGCTGCGGGGCGCCAACCTCCACACCGAGGTGGTGGTCACCCCGTGGGAGGCCGCCCTGGGCGGCACCGCGAAGCTCTCCACCCTGGACGGCGACGTCACGATCCGCATCCCTCCGGGCTCCTCCTCGGGCCGCAAGATCCGGCTCAAGGGCAGGGGCTTCCCCAGCCCGGGGGGCGGCAACGGCGATCTGCTGGCGGAGATCCGCATCGCCGTCCCGGAGCGGCTGTCGGAAGAGGAGAAGAACCTGTTCGAGCGTCTGGCGCAGACCTCCGGCTTCCAGCCGCGGGCCTGACCGCCGGCGCCCTGAGATGAGGAGAGGACGAGAGGAATGGACCCGACCAAGATGACCGAGAAGACCCAGCAGGCGATCCAGTCGGCCCAGGAGCTGGCGGTCCGCCTGGGGCACCAGGAGGTGGACGGCGAGCACCTCCTGCTGGCCCTGCTGCGCCAGGAGGGCGGGCTGATCCCGCGTCTCCTGGACGAGAAGGCGGACGGACTGAGCGCCGCCATCGCCGCGGAGCTCGACCGGCGGCCCAAGGTCTCGACCGGCGGCGAGCCGGGCAAGATCTACGTGACGCCGCGCTTCCAGCAGCTCCTGGTGGCGGCCGGCGACCAGGCGCGGCGGCTCAAGGACGAGTACGTCTCCGTCGAGCACCTCTTCCTGGCCCTGCTGGCCGAGGGCGGCTCCAGCGCGGCCGGCCGCGCCCTGGCCGACGCCCGGGTGGACCGCGACGCCTTCCTGAAGGCGCTGCGCGGGGTGCGCGGAAACCAGCGCGTGACCAGCGCCACGCCGGAGGGCGCCTACGAGGCGCTCGAGAAGTACGGCGTGGACCTGGTGGCCCAGGCCCGGGCCGGCAAGCTCGACCCGGTGATCGGCCGCGACAGCGAGATCCGCCGCACCGTGCGCATCCTGTCCCGCAAGACGAAGAACAACCCGGTGCTGATCGGCGAGCCGGGGGTGGGCAAGACCGCCATCGTGGAAGGCCTGGCGCAGCGGATCGTGCGCGGCGACGTGCCCGAGTGGCTCAAGGACCGCTCGATCTTCTCCCTCGACCTGGGAGCGCTCCTGGCCGGCGCCAAGTACCGCGGCGAGTTCGAGGAGCGCCTGAAGGCGGTGCTCAACGAGATCAAGGAGAGCGAGGGCCGCATCCTGCTCTTCATCGACGAGGTGCACAACATCGTGGGCGCCGGCCGGGCCGAGGGGGCGCCCGACGCCGGCAACCTCCTCAAGCCCATGCTGGCGCGCGGCGAGCTGCACTGCATCGGCGCCACCACTCTGGACGAGTACCGCAAGCAGATCGAGAAGGACGCCGCTCTCGAGCGCCGCTTCCAGCCGGTGCTGGTGGACCCCTCCAGCGTGGAGGACACCATCTCCATCCTGCGCGGCCTGAAGGAGCGCTTCGAGGTGCACCACGGGGTGAAGATCCAGGACAACGCCCTGGTGGCCGCGGCGACGCTGTCGAACCGCTACATCAGCGACCGCTTCCTGCCCGACAAGGCGATCGACCTGGTGGACGAGGCGTGCGCGATGATCCGCACTGAGATCGACTCGCTGCCGGCGGAGCTGGACGAGGTCACCCGGCGGGTGATGCAGCTCGAGATCGAGGAGGCGGCGCTCAAGAAGGAGAAGGACCGGGCGAGCCGCGAGCGGCTCAAGACCCTGGGCAAGGAGCTGGCCGACCTCAAGGCGCAGGCCGACGCCATGCGCGCCCAGTGGGACGCCGAGAAGCGCGCCATCGACGAGGTGCGCGGCCTGCGGGCCGAGCTCGAGCGGCTGCGCCAGGAGGTCGAGGAGGCCGAGCGCAACTACGACCTGAACCGCGCCGCCGAGCTGCGGCATGGCCGCATGCCCGAGCTCATCGCCCGGTTGGAGGCGGAGGAGAAGCGGCTCGGCGAGCGGCGCGGCGAGGCCCGCCTGCTGCGCGAGGAGGTCACCGGGGACGAGATCGCCGAGATCACCTCGCGGTGGACCGGCATCCCGGTGACCCGGCTGGTCGAGGGCGAGCGCGAGAAGCTGCTGCGTCTGGACGAGATCCTGCACCAGCGGGTGATCGGCCAGGACGAGGCGGTGCAGCTCGTGACCGACGCGGTGGTCCGCGCCCGCTCGGGCATCAAGGATCCGCGGCGGCCCATCGGCTCGTTCATCTTCCTGGGGCCCACCGGGGTGGGCAAGACCGAGCTCGCCAAGACCCTGGCCGAGGCGCTCTTCGACAGCGAGGAGAACCTGGTCCGGATCGACATGAGCGAGTACATGGAGCGCCACGCGGTCTCCCGGCTGATCGGCGCCCCGCCCGGCTACGTGGGCTACGAGGAGGGCGGCCAGCTCACCGAGGCGGTGCGGCGCAAGCCCTACTCGGTGATCCTCTTCGACGAGATCGAGAAGGCCCACCACGACGTCTTCAACGTGCTGCTCCAGATCCTCGACGACGGCCGCGCCACCGACGCCCAGGGCCACACCGTGGACTTCAAGAACACGGTGATCATCATGACCTCGAACATCGGCTCGGCCCACCTGCTGGAGGGCACGGACAGGCGCGGCGAGATCTCCGAGGGCGCGCGGAACGCCGTCATGGACGAGATGCGCCGCCACTTCCGACCCGAGTTCCTGAACCGGGTGGACGACGTGGTGCTCTTCAAGGGTCTGACTCTCGAGGAGATCGAGCAGATCGTGGACCTCCAGATGGAGGACCTGCGCGCCCGCCTGGCCGAGCGTCGGGTCGAGGTGGAGCTCACCGACGCCGCCCGCGAGCTGGTGGCGCGGGCCGGCTACGACCCGGTCTACGGGGCGCGGCCGCTCAAGCGCTACCTGCAGCACGAGCTGGAGAGCCGCATCGGCCGCGCCATCGTGGCCGGCGAGCTGTCGGACGGCGCCACCATCACCGTCGGGGTCGAGGGAGGCGAGCTGTCGGTCGAGATCGGTCAGCCCGAGCCCGGGAAGACCGAGCCGGCCCCGGTGGCGTCGTGAGCACGCCCGTCGAGTGGGCGGAGTGGCTGCGGGTGGACCCCGAGATCCGCCGCGCCACGACGCCGTCGGGCCGCATCTACCACGACGACGCCTTCTTCCGCGCCGCCGCCGAGCGGATTCTCGCCCGCGGCTGGCACCTGGCGGGCGACCTGGACCGGGTGCGGGTGCCCGGGGCGGTCCTGCCGAGGACCCTGCTCCCGGGAGCGCTCGACGAGTGCATCGTCTTCACGCGCGACGCCGGCGACGAGCTCCACTGCCTCTCCAACGTCTGCACCCACCGCGGCAGCACGGTGGTCCAGGGCGAGGGGGTTCTGCAGAGCTTGCGTTGCCGCTACCACGGTCGGCGGTTCGCCCTCGACGGGCGGTTCCAGTCGATGCCCGAGTTCGAGGACGCCCAGGGCTTCCCGCGGCCGGAGGACGACCTGCCGCGGGTCCCCTGGGGGAGCCTGGGCCGGCTGCTCTTCGCCTCGGTGAGCCCGCGCGAGCCCTTCGAGCGGCAGGTGGAGCCGGTGCTCGAGCGGGTGGGCTGGATGCCGCTCGACGACTTCCGGCTGGACCCGTCGCGCAGCCGCGACTACCTGGTGGAGGCCAACTGGGCCCTCTACTGCGAGAACTACCTGGAGGGGTTCCACATCCCCTACGTGCACGTCGGGCTCGCGGCCGAGCTCGACTACGGCTCGTACGAGACGGTCCTCTTCGACGGCGGCAGCGTCCAGATCGCCTACGCCGACGGCGGCGAGGCGGTCCTGCCCCTGCCTGCGGGCTCCCCCGACCACGGGCGGGACGTCGCCGCCTACTACTTCTTCCTCTTCCCCTCGACCATGCTCAACTTCTACCCCTGGGGCCTGTCGGTCAACGCCGTACGGCCCCTCTCCCCCACCCGCACCCGGGTGTCGTTTCGCAGCTACGTCTGGAAGCCGGAGCTCCTGGACCGCGGCGCCGGCGCCGAGCTGGACCGGGTGGAGCGGGAGGACGAGGAGGTGGTGGAGGCGGTGCAGGTCGCCGTGGGCTCCCGGCTCTACCCCAGGGGCCGCTACTCGCCGAGGCGCGAGACGGGGGTGCACCAGTTCCACCGCGAGCTCGGGCGGTGGCTCGCCGAGGGCTGAGGGCGCGAGAGACCGCGCCGTCTCCGGGCGGGCCCACGACCCGACGGCCCCGCGGATCGACTCGCTGCCACAGAGCCGGAGGCGACGCGAGGGGGCCGAGGAGCCCTGCGGGCAGCTCGTCCCCACGGGCTGCGGATCGCTGCCGCCCCGGGATCCGAGGACGCCCGCGCCCTAACGGCTGAGGGTGAACGACGGCGTAGAAGCCGTGCCGCCGTGGAAGTTCTCCGCGGTGGCGACGAAGCTCGCCCCGCCTCCGGCGAACTGGAAATCGCCGTGGCACGAGCGTGACGGGGGTCCGTTACCGCAGTGAATCGTCCAGCGAGCTGGACCTCCTCGATCGGCGACGCCTCCTCGGCCCTGCGAGGACCGCTCTTCAGGGCGCCCGGCGCCGCGCCAGGAGCAGCCCCAGCAACCCTCCCACGACCAGCGCGACGAGCGCCGTCAGCCAGAGGCTCCAGCGGTCTTCCGGTGGGGCGGCACCCGCCCCCATGAACGGCGGCCGGCGTCGATCGGCCGGAATGCCGGCATCGTCCAGCACCTGCTGCTCGTCGAGGCCGGCCAGCAGGGCCACCGCGCGCAGGAAGGAGGCGTCGAACCAGTCGGGAGCCACCGGACCCACGAGCTGCGCGGCCTTTCGCCCCTCGTCGGTCGTGAGCTGGACGAACCCGGGGACCGCCGTGTCCGCCGGCGTCACCTCGAAGGTCAGCCGCGCTCCCGGGGCGATCTCGGCCCCGGCGGAGGCGCTCCACTCCACGCCGCCGTCCACCCGCCGCGCCTGCCAGCCGGCGGGGGCCGGCAGCGGGTCGGCCACCCGCACGGACTCCTTCGCCGCGAGCCGCACCGTCTGCACCGGCTGGATGCCCAGGTTGGCCACCTCGTAGCTCCAGGTGGTCGCCGGCACGGCCGGGTTCTCGGGGTAGGTCGTCGGCGGGGTGATGGTCACCCGGAGCTGGTCGCCGTCGAACTCCCGCTGGCCCGACCGCCAGTGGGAGAAGATCAGCCCGGCGGCCTGGATGAGCCGGCGCTTGAGGGCCTGCCAGGCGGCCTCCAGGATGCCGAAGTCGTAGTCCCGCAGCTCGGCGTGGCAGACGCCGTTGATCCGGCGAAGCTCGCCGTCGAGGTCGAACATCTCGCGGGTGGCCACATAGGTGCTGCGGAAGTGCATCAACCGGCGATCGAGGTCCGGCGCATACAGATAGTCGCCGCCGACCTGCGGCTGGTCCTTGTGCAGGATGTCGTGGTGGAAGTCCTGCTCCACCCCCTGAAGGTCGAAGATGCGCGGAGGGGTGGTGAAGTAGGCGCCGGACATCAACGACTCGTCGACCTGGAGCGGCACGTCGGCCAGCCAGACGCCGCGGAGGGTGTCGAGCCCCGGCTGCGGCTGGAGCACGTCGTCGAAGGTCGGAAACGAGTACCCCAGCCCCGCCGCCTCGAGAGCCAACGACGTGAGCTCGGTGTGGTTGGAGTGGGAGTAGAAGTCCTGGAAGGCGTGGTGGATCAGACCCATGGCCGCGGCGTAGGTGTAGACGTCGTCGGAATCGTCGTCGCAATCCAGGCCGGCGAGTCGTGCCAGGTCCCCCTTCAGCCGGTCGCGGAGGGCGCGGTGCGCCGAGAACTGGAACCGGTCGTCGAAGTGCTCCTCGCGCAGGTAGTTGGAGACCAGACCGAGGGTGTTCACCTTGATGTCCACCGCCATGTTGTAGTTGGAGACCAGCCGGCGGGCGTCCTCCGTGAAGCCCCGCCGGGCGAGGGCGCGGTGGGTGATGTCCTCGTGGTAGGCCAGGTCGTAGGCCTCGGCGGCGACGGCGGCGACGAGAGCGGCGAGCAGGACGAGAGCGACACGGCGCATGGGAGCCTCCTTGCCTCCGCGCGGCCGCCGGCGGCGATCCGGGCGGGCGATCCTCCTTGTGAGTGTGGGACCCGGGCAGCGTAGCACGGTCCCGGGCCGCCCGGCCCGGTGACCCCCAGAACCTCGATCCGCCAATTGCGTACCAACCGCGAGCCCACCCGACCGCCGCCCGAGGAGGCCGCCCATGCTCCGTTCGATCTCCGCCGCCGCCGCCGTCCTGCCGCTCCTGAGCGCCGCCTGCGCCGGCCCGCCTTCGGCTCCCGACCCCGAGGCCGCCGCCGCCGAGGCCCAGCGCCTCGCGGCGGTCTTCGAGGAGTTCTTCGAGGAGAGCCTGGAGCGCAACCCCATCCAGGCGACCCAGATCGGCGACCCGCGCTACAACGACCGGCTGTCGAACTTCCTCTCGGCGGAGTACCGCGCCGAGGGCCAGGCGTTCGACCGGCGCTGGATCGAGCGCGTCTCTGGCTTCGACCGCGATCTGCTCTCGGGGCAGGACCGGCTCAGCTACGACGTCTTCCTCTACAACCGCGAGCTCTCCCTGGCCGGCGACCGCTTCCCGAGCTGGATGATCCCCATCAACCAGTTCTTCAGCCTGCCCTCCTTCTTCGCCCAGCTCGGCTCGGGCGACTCGATCCAGCCGTTCGCCACCGAGAAGGACTATCGAGACTTTCTCTCGCGGATCGACGGCATCGTGACCGTGCTGGACCAGGCGATCGCCAACATGCGCGAAGGGGTCGAGGCCGGGGTGGTGCAGCCGAGGGTGCTCATGGAGAAGGTGCTGCCGCAGCTCGAGGCCCACCTGGTGGACGACCCGGAGGAGAGCGTCTTCTGGCGCCCCGTCGCCAGCTTCCCGGAGGAGGTGCCCGAGACGGTGCGCCCCGAGCTCGAGGCCGCCTATCGCGCCGCCATCACCGACAAGCTGGTGCCCGTCTACCGCCGGCTGCGGGACTACATCCGCGACGACTACCTGCCAGCCACCCGCGAGACCTTCGCGCTGACCGCGCTGCCCGACGGCGACGCCTGGTACGCCTACATGATCCGGGCGATGACCTCCATCGAGGCCGACCCGGAGGAGGTGCACCGGTTCGGGCTCTCCGAGGTCGAGCGCATCACCGGCGAGATGGAGGGGGTGATGGCGGCGGTCGGCTTCGAGGGCACCCTCCACGACTTCTTCACCCACCTCGAGACCTCCGACGAGTTCTACTTCGACGACCCCGAGGAGCTCCTGGACGGCTACCGGGCCCTGCGCGACGAGATCGACGCCAAGCTGCCCAAGCTCTTCGACATCTTCCCCAAGGCGGGCTACGAGATCCGCGAGGTGCCCGAGTTCATGGCCCAGTCCTCGGCCGGCGCCTCCTATCAGGCGCCCACCCCGGACGGCTCGCGCCCCGGCGTCTTCTGGGTCAACACCTACAACCTGAGGGCGCAGCCCAGGTTCGGCATGGAGACCCTCTCCATCCACGAGGCCTCCCCCGGCCACCACTTCCAGATCTCCATCGCCCAGGAGATCGAGGAGCTCCCCCGCTTCCGCCGCTTCGGCGGCGTGTCGGCCTACTTCGAGGGCTGGGCCCTCTACGCCGAGTCGCTGGGCAAGGAGCTGGGCATGTTCACCGACCCCTACCAGTGGTACGGGCGCCTCTCCGACGAGATGCTCCGCGCCATGCGCCTGGTGGTGGACACCGGGATCCACCACAGGGGCTGGAGCCGCCAGCAGGCCATCGACTACATGATGGAGCACTCTTCGCTGGCGGAGACCGACGTGGTGGCCGAGGTCGAGCGCTACATCGCCTTCCCCGCCCAGGCGCTGGGCTACAAGCTGGGCCAGCGGGTGATCGCCGACCTGCGGGCCGAGGCCGAGGCGGAGCTGGGCGACGCCTTCGACCTCCGCGCCTTCCACCGCGCCATCCTGGAGGACGGCGCCCTGCCGCTGCCGGTGCTCGAGCGGAAGATACGCGAGTGGCTGGCGGACCGGGCGGGGTGATGGGCCGCCGCCGGACCCGCGGGCCGCGACCTCGCGACGCCGCTTGAGGTCGGTCCGGGCGGCCGGTAGCATGAGTCGGGTCTCGCTCCGACTCCGGCAGGAAACGACCCCCTGTTCCTTCATCTCCATCGACCCGGCCCACCGCTCGACCGCTTCGTCGAGCTGGTGACCTACTACTCCGGTCACTCGCCCGCCCACTCCAAGGAGCGGCTCCTGCCCGACGGCGCGGTCGAGATCGTCGTCAATCTCACCGAGACGCCGAAGCGGCTCTTCGACCGCGCCGACCACTCCCGCTCCGTCTCCTTCCGGCGAGCGTGGATCTCGGGGATGCGGCAGGGGTGGATCGTGATCGAGGCGGCGCCCGAGGACTCGATGGCGGTGATCCGCTTCCGGCCGGGCGGCGCCCTGCCCTTTCTCGGGTTCGCCGTCGAGGGCATCACCGACACGGTCGAAGAGGTGGACGCCGTCTTCGATGCCGCGGCTCTGTCGCTGCGCGACCGCATCCTCGAGGCCCGGACGGTCGAGGGGAAGATGGCCGCGGTGGAGGCGTGGCTCCTGGAGAGGGCGCGGGGACGCCTGGAGCAGCACCCGGCGATCGAGTATCTGACGCGACGGCTCTTCGCACCGGCCGGTCTGCGCATCGCCGACCTGGTCCAGGAGGTGGGCTACAGCCAGCGGCACGTCCGCTCCCTCTTCCGGCGCTGGGTGGGCCTGACGCCCAAGCGGTACGGCCGCATCCAGCGTTTCCAGCGCGTGCTGGCGGCGGTGGGCGGCGGCGAGCCGACCGCGCCCGACGCCTACGGCCGGCCCGGCGCGCCGAGGGGGCTGCCGGAGCCCGACTGGGCGGACCTCGCCGTCGAGCACGGCTACTTCGACCAGTCGCACCTGATCCGGGACTTCCGCGAGCTGGCGGGACTCACCCCCGGCGCCTACTGCGCCGCCTATCGCGGCCTGGCGAACTACCTGCCCATCGACTGAGCCGCCCGGCCGCCGGAGGTCCGTTTTTTCCAAGCCGGCGGCGGGGCGACTCTCCTAGGCTCCTCCTGCTCGCACAACGACCCCAGGAGGAACGGACATGGGCAACCTCGACATCAACTGGTGGGCCGTGCTCTCGGCGGCGGTGGCCAACTTCGTGATCGGCGGCATCTGGTACTCGCCGGCCCTCTTCGGCAAGATCTGGATGAGGGCCAACGGGTTCACCGAGGCCGACCTGAAGGGCGGCTCTGCGGCCAGGATCTTCGGCTTCGCCTTCCTGTTCTGCCTGGCGATGGCCGCCAACCTGGCGGCCTTCCTCTCCGGCCCGGAGACCACCTTCGCCTTCGCCGTGGCCGCCGGGGTCGCCGCCGGCCTGGGCTGGGCGGCGCTGGGGCTGGCCGTGGTGGCGCTCTTCGAGCGCCGGAGCTGGAGCTACATCCTGGTCAACGGTGGCTACCTCACCGTGGCCTTCGCGGCCATGGGCGCGATCCTGGGCGCCTGGAGGTGACCGGGGCGGGCGGGGAGCCGGTTCCCCACGCCTCGCGCTAGCGCCAGCTCGGCCGGCGGGCGATCAGCTCCCGCGCCGCGTCCTGCTCCATGGGCCGGGAGAAGTAGAAGCCCTTCCCGTACTCGCAGTCCAGGCCCCGCAGGTGGGCGAGCTGGGCGCGGGTCTCCAGGCCCTCGACGTCCACCTCCATCCCCAGGTTGCGGGCGAGCGAGACGATGGTCCCCAGGACCCGGGGCGGCTCGCGCTCGTCGGCCAGCCGGCTCACCAGGGACCGGTCGATCTCCAGGCTCTGCGCCGGCAGGCTGTCCAGGAAGGCCAGCGAGATGCGGCCGGTGCCGAAGTCGTCGATGTGGAGCCGCACCCCCAGGTCGTGCACCCGGCGCAGCCGCTCCACCGTGGGGGTGGTGCTCTGGCCGATGGCGCTCTCGGACATCTCGAGGCCGAGCAGCCGCGGATCGAGCCCCGTCTGGTGCAGGATCTCGTCCAGCCGGCCCACCAGCTCCGGGTGCGAGAACTGCCCCTGGGAGAGGTTGACTCGCATGGTGAGGCCTCCGGCGCCCGGAAGCTGGCGCTGCCAGGTGGCCATCTGGCCGCATGCCTCCCGCAGCACCGCCCAGCCCAGGGGGACCGAGAGCCCGGTCTCCTCGGCGATGGAGATGAACTCGCCAGGGGGCAGGAGCCCGCGCTGTGGGTGGCGCCAGCGCACCAGCGCCTCGAAGCCCGACAGCCGGCCCGCCTTCAGGTCCACGATGGGCTGGTAGTGCAGCTCGAGCTCGCCCTCTCGGATCCCCCGCGACAGCTCGGTCTCCATGCGCAGGAACTCCACCGCCCGGCGGTGCATCTCCTCGTCGAAGATGGCATGACGGGCGCGGCCCATGTTCTTGGCCCGGTACATCGCGGTGTCGGCATCGCGCAGCAGCTCCTGCGGACGCTCGTCGGCGCGCGAGCTCAGCGCGATCCCCACCGAGGTGCTGGTGAGGACGGTGTGCTCGTCCAGGTGGAAGGGCCGCCGCAGCTCCTCGTGGATGCGCTCGGCGATGCGGGTCGCGTCGCTCGGCTCGCGCACGCTGTGGGCCAGGATGGCGAACTCGTCGCCGCCCAGGCGCGCCACCGTGTCGCCCGGCCGCAGTAGGGTCTGGAGCCGCAGCGCCACCGCCGCCAGCAGACGATCGCCGACGGCGTGGCCCAGGTTGTCGTTGACCATCTTGAAGCGGTCGAGGTCGAGAAAGAAGAGGGCGAAGCCGACCTCGGCCTGGCGCCGGGCCTGAGCCAGCGCCACCGCCAGGCGGTCCATCAGCAGCGCCGAGTTGGCGATGCCGGTGAGGCCGTCGTGCATGGCGTCGTGGAGGAGCAGCTCCTCCTTGAGCTTGCGCGAGTTCACGTCGCGCAGCGAGCCGACCAGCCGCTCGACGGCGCCGTTGGCATCCCGCTCCGCGGTGCCGTAGCAGGCCATCCAGCGGTAGCGGCCGCGGGCGTCGCGGATTCGGTGCTCGTTGTCCAGACGCTCCACGCGACGGTTGAGGTAGGCGCTGATCTCGCGCTTGAGCAGGTCGAGGTCCGAGGGGTGGACCCGCCCCAGCCACTCGTCCACCCCCTCGCCGACCTCGTCGAGCCCGAATCCCAGGAGTCCCTTCCACTCCGGCGAATACAGCACCCGGTCGTCGCGCAGGTTCCACTCCCAGATCGCCTGGCCGGCGCTGCGGACCGCCAGCCGGTACCGGCGCAGCTCGCCGGCGGTGGCCCATTCGCGCCTCTGCCGCTCGATGGCCGAGGCGAGCGCCGCCATCGCCGCGGCCTCGCTCCCCTCGCGGATCGCCAGCACTCCCTGCGCCCCCGCCCGCACGGCCCGCTCCGCCGCCTCGGGGGTCTCCTCCCCGAGCACCAGCGCGGGCAGCGACGGGAAGCGACGCAGCAGCGCTGCCAGCCTCTCGCCCTCCTCGGAGAGCTCCTCCACCAGGAGCAGGTCGATGCCCCCCGCCGCCAGCCGCTCGGCCGCCGCCTCCCACGAGCCGGCCTCCTCGACAGCGGGCGAAGCTCCGTCCGCTCCCAGCCGGCTCGCGAGCCGGCGGGCGGTGCCCGGCCGCGCCGAGACGACCAGCAGCGCGAGGCTCTCGTCGCTCACGCCGACCTCCGGCGCAGAGGCCAACGCCAACCGCGCGGGGGCCACCCTTGCGGATCGAGTCGATGGACGTGCGGCATCGCGTGCGGATTCCCCGGTCTCCGACAAGGCGCCTGATAATAGCCCATGTAACGGTCTACGTGGCTAGATAAATAGTTATGTCTCAATTACTTACGGCGAGGCCCTTGCGCCCGTGGGGGTGCTTCGGGGAAGCTAGGGGGGCGTCCTCCTCCGCGCCCGAGACCGTCATGCCCAGAGTCCCCGCCGCCTATCTCGAAGCCCGGCGGCGCGGCATCCTCAAAGCGGCGCAGCGCTGCTTCGTGCGCGGCGGTCTCCACGCCACCACCACCCGTGAGATCTGCCGCGCCGCGAACCTGAGCCCCGGAGCCGTCTACCGCTACTTCGACAGCAAGCAGGCGATCATCGAGGAGCTGGCGCGGGAGAGCCGCGAGCGCATGTCGAGCTTCGTCTCCTCCCTGGACCTCGAGGACGGGGGCCACCCGGTGGAGGCCCTGCTGGGCGCCCTGGACCGACCGGAGGCGGCGGAGTGGATCCGCCTCGACGCCGCGCTCTGGGCGGAGGCGGTGCGCACCGAGGAGACCGGCCGTCTCTTCCGCGACGCCGCTCACGAGGTCGCCGCCGAGCTGGCCCGCCGGGTGCGCCTGGAGCAGGATCGCGGCCGCCTCGACCCCGCCCTCGACGCCGCGGCCTTCGGCCGTCTGCTGCTGGCGCTGTTCGACGGACTGGCGCTGCAGAAGGCGATCGACTCCGAGATCGACTCCCGCGGCGTCGCGCGCGCCCTGATCGACCGGCTCGGCTGAGCGGAGTCGGAGACGCCCCGGCGGGGCCGCGACGCCGTCAGGGCTTGTCGGGCCGCGCCTTGAAGGCGTGGATCACCCAGCCCTCCGCCGAATCGGTCTGGGTGGCGCAGAGAACCAGCTCCCCGTTCGTGCGCACTTGACCAGGCCGTACTGCACCCGGTGGAGCATCCGCAGGTCGTCGAGGCTGCGCTCCTCGCTCTTCCGGGTCCACACCCCCTCGAAGCGGGTGTAGGAGAGCGAGGTCCTGGTGCCACTGGCCTCGTTGGCCGCCTGTTCGGTCCCTCAGCCCCGGGTCCGAGCCCGAGTAGCGGCGCCGAAAGAGGGCGCCGCTCAACGGGCCGGCGGCGGACGGGTAGCTCGAGAAGGCGAGTACCTTGGCGATCCCCAGCGAGACGCCGCGCTCGACCTCCGTCGAGTAGATCAGCGGCGTGATCAGCCGGTCCCCGTCCGCGCTGGTCTCCACGTGACCTGTGGTCGCGCTCGCCCCCACCACCTCCGGCCGGGGATGCCCGTAGCCCTCGGAGTCGCCCGACGAGATCACCGTGGCGCCCGCCTTGAGCTCGGAGAGAAAGCGGTAGGAGATGTCGTGGCTCCCGTGGTGGCACGCCTTGGCCAGGTCGCAGCGCAGCTCCGTCTCGTGGTCGGCGTAGCCGCGCAGCAGGTAGTGCATGCTGTTCTTGTTCAGGTCCCCGGTCAGCAGGATCTGCGCGTTGCCGTAGTCGATCCGCAGCAGCACGCTGTGGCCGTTGGTGTTCTGCGAGGTGGACTCGAAGTCGGGCAGGGCCGGGCCGTCGGGACCCGCCAGGGTCAGCGGCGCGAGCACACGGACGCGGGCGGCGCCGTTCTCCCACCCCGGCACGTGGACCGGGCTGTCGACGGCCCCGAACGGCACCCCCAGCCGGCGGATCTTGCGGGTTCCCAGGTCGTGGCACCGCTGGAAGAGCCTCTGCCGAGCTCGGCGCGGACGCCCGCCGAGCGCGACACCAGGTCGTCCAGGCCGCCGTAGTGGTCCTTGCCGCAATGTGACGCGACGATCGCGTCGAGCCGGACGTCCAGCTCGCCGTAGTCGACGAAGAACTTCCAGTCCACCAGGTCGGCCGCGTTCTTGCCCGACTGCTGGTGCGAGCGCGGCAGACCGCCGTCGATCAGCATGTGACGGCCGTCGGGGAAGCGGGTCAGAACGCCGTCGCCCTGCCCCACGTCGGGAGCCACGAAGGCGTGTGCAGCCACCGCCGAATGGGGGACCCAGCCGTCGATCTGCGAGCCGCCCACCGAGGCGACGACCCGGGTCCCCTGGCCGGCGAAGAAGTCGAAGCCGGGCAGCTCGACCGGCGTGCCCCAGGGGAGGGTGCCGATCACCGAAGAGCCGCTCTCCGTCTGCCGCACCTCCACCTCGAGCGCGGCCCGAAAGTCCCGCATCGCCCGCCGCCCGGCGGTCTTGCTGGCGGCGGAGTCGCCACCGCCGCTCCTGGATTCGTCGAACGCCTCCCAGTAGACGTTCTCGTTGCCGCGCCAGTCGCGGATCCAGCCTCTGGTCATCGCGTCCTCCTCGGATCGACGGGGTTCTCGCCGAATTGTGCCAGACGCGCCGGCCGGAGCACCCGAGAGCGACTCCCTTGACTTCCACCGCGCGGCTCGTTCAGACTTGAACGATGGTTCAAACCACCGCCGCCGAATCGGAGCGCACCGTCGCCCGCAAGCGGGCGATCCTCGAGGGCGCGTCGCAGGTCTTCCGACGTCGCGGCCTCGCCGCCACCGGCATGCGCGACATCGCCGCCGAGCTGGGGATGCACGTGGGCAACCTCTACTACTACTTCGAGAACAAGCAGGCGCTGCTGGCCTTCTGCCAGCTCGACACCCTGGCCAGCCTGGAGGAGCTGGCGGCCTCGGTCGAGGCGGCGCCCCGGTCCGCCGGCGAGAAGCTCCGCCGGCTCATCGTGGGGCACGTGGAGCGGCTCAACGAGCGCACCCCCGGGTCGCTGGCCCACCTCGAGGTCGAGGCTCTCGAGGAGCCGTGGCGATCGGAGGTCCAGCGCCGGCGCGACGCCTACGAGGAGGTGTTCCGCACCCTCATCCGCGACGGGATCGCCGCCGGCGAGTTCAGGGAGGTCGATCCTGCGGTGGCCGCCCTCGGCGTCCTCGGCGCCCTCAACTGGACGGTGAAATGGTTCCGGCCCGGCGGCCGGCGGCGGGCGGCGCAAATCGGCGAGGAGTTCGCCGACCTGCTTCTGAACGGCCTCACCGGGGGGCCCCGGTGACCACCGACCACACCACCCTGACCCTCACCATCAACGGCGAGCGGACGCCGGTGGTCTTCCCCACCCATCACACCCTGCTCGAGGTGCTCCGCGAGCGCTGCGGCCTCACCGGCACCAAGCACGGCTGCGAGCTCGGCGAGTGCGGCACCTGCGCCGTCCTCGTGGACGGCAGGCCGGTGCTCTCCTGCCTGGTCCTGGCCGCCGAGCTCGAGGGCCGGGCGATCGAGACCGTCGAGGGGATGCAGCGCGGCGCCGCCCTCCACCCGCTGCAGGAGGCCTTCGCCGACCTGGGGGCGGCGCAGTGCGGCTACTGCACCCCCGGCATCCTGCTCACCGCCCGCGCCCTCCTCGACGAGAACCCCAGCCCGCGCCGCGACGAGATCGAGCAGGCCCTGGCCGGGAATCTCTGCCGCTGCACCGGCTACCACAAGATCGTGGAGGCGATCGAGGGCGCCGCGGCGATCGAGCGGGGCGAAGAGTGGACGCCGCCGCGCGAGATGCTCTACGGGGCGCCGGTCCCCGGGGAGGGGAGCGATGGCTGAGCCCTCCCGGAAGCCCGCCGCGCCCCCCGACCCGGAGCAGGAGACGCGGATCATCGGCCGGCCGTTCCGCCGCGTGGACGGCCGGGCCAAGGTGACCGGCGTCACCCGCTTCGCCGACGACCTGGCCTTCCCCCGGATGTGCTTCGTCAAGCTCGTGCGGGCCACCGTGCCCCACGCCCGCATCCTCTCCATCGACCTCGCTGCGGCCCGTGCCGTCGAGGGGGTGCTGGGCTTCCTCACCGGCGCCGATCTGCCGGAGACCTTCGGCATCCTCCCGGTCTCCCAGGACGAGCACGCCCTCTGCCCGGACAAGGTGCGCTTCGTGGGAGATCCGGTGGTGGCGGTCGCGGCCACCACCGAAGACGCGGCCGCCGAGGCGGCTCTGGCGGTGAAGGTCGAGTACGAGAGTCTGCCCACCGTCGCCACCGTGGAGGAGGCGGTGGCGGCCACCGACGACCCCATCCACGAAGGCGGCCGCGAGGGCCCCAACAACGTCCACAAGCGGGTGGCCTTCGACTTCGGTGCCGTGGACGAGGGCTTCGAGGAAGCCGACCTGGTGCTGGAGGACACCTTCTTCTACGAGGGCAACACGCACCTGCCCATGGAGCAGCACGCGGCCGTCGCGGTGCCCGAGGACGACGGGCGGGTGACCCTCTACTCCTCCACCCAGACCCCGCACTACGTCCACCGCGCCCTGACCCGGGTGCTCGGTCTTCCGGCGTCGCGCATTCGGGTGGTGGCGACCCCGAACGGGGGCGGCTTCGGCGGGAAGAGCGACCCCTTCAACCACGAGATCGTGGCCGCCAAGATGGCCCTCGAGCTGGGGCGTCCCGCCAAGGTCACCCTGACCCGCGAGGAGGTCTTCTACTGCCACCGCGGCCGGCACCCGGTGCTCATGCGGATGCGGACCGGCTTCAGGAAGGACGGCACGATCGTCTCCCACCACCTGCAGACGGCGCTCGACGGCGGCGCCTACGGCAGCTACGGCGTGGCCTCGACCTACTACACCGGCGCCCTCGAGACCGTCACCTACAAGATGCCGGCCTACCGCTTCGAAGGGCTGCGAGTCTTCACCAACAAGCCCCCCTGCGGCCCCAAGCGCGGGCACGGCACCCCCCAGCCCCGCTTCGGCTTCGAGATCCACCTGGACAAGGCGGCCCACCGGCTCGGGATCGACCCGGCCGATCTGCGCCTGGCCATGATCGAGGAGCCGCACGCGATCACGGCCAACTGGCTGCAGCTCGGCACCGTCGGCCTCGGGCGGTGCATCGAGGCGGTGGTCGCCGGCAGCGGCTGGCGCGAGCGCTACGGACGGCTCCCTCCCGGCCGCGGCCTGGGGCTCGCCTGCGGCTCCTACCTGTGCGGCGCCGGTCTGCCGATCTACTGGAACCACATGCCGCACAGCGGAGTGCAGCTCAAGCTCGACCGCTCCGGCGGGGTGGCGGTGTTCTGCGGCGAGACCGAGATCGGGCAGGGGTCCGACTCGATGCTGGCGGCGCTGGTCGCCGAGGTGCTCGGCGTCGAGCTCGCCGACATCCGCCTGTGCGTCGCCGACACCGACCTGACGCCGGTGGCCCTCGGCAGCTACTCGTCGCGGGTCACCCG
>JAWWBN010000057.1:0-17430 GCA_033720955.1 Thermoanaerobaculia bacterium
CGCGCGAAGGGCACGCCTTCCGGGTGGATCGACTGGTATTACTTGCCGCTCGTGCTGGCGCAGGGGAGCTGGGCGATCTACGCCATCGACCTGGTCGCCAACTCCTTCGTCTACCTGGACGATCGGCGGGGGGAGCGCCTGGTGACCCTGGGCGTGCTCGCGGCGGTGCTCTTCGGAGGCGTGCTGACGGGCTTCTTCCCCGCCCTGTGGCTCTTCTTCATCGGAGTGAGCGGACTGCTGGTGGGCGTGCGCTACCTGATCGCCGGCTGGAAGGTCAAAGAGGGGACCGGCAACCTGAAGAACCGCTTCCTCTGGGTGGGCGGCTACTGCTCGGCGATGACCGTGGCCTGGGCGCTCTTCGGGATCGTGTTCTACGCCCGCTGGGACACGTTCGCGATCCGGCCGGAGGGTTGGCGGGATCTGGCGGGGGTGCTCTTCAGTTGGAACGCGATCGAGAGCTTCACCCCCTACTCGGCCTATCTCGCGGTGGTGCTGCTCACCTTCTCCGCGGTGTTCCTCTACCTCAACCACGCCACCGTCGATCGCGGCGTCGAGTTCATCGGCCAGTACCGCAGGTTCCCGCAGCGGGAGGGGTCGGGGCGCGCGCGGGCCGCTCCAGCGTCGCCCCGGGGCGGGAGCGAGATGGTCTCGTGTCCCGCCGGTCGCGGGCCTGGGCTCCGGCTCGGCGCGCCGGTAAGATAGCCGACCGAGGGACGAGACGATGGCCGAAAAGGACGTTCAGAGGATCTACGAGACGCTCAAGGGGGTGCGCTTCCCCGGCATGAGCCGCGACATCGTCTCGTTCGGCTTCGTCGACCGGGTCGAGGTGGAGGGGGGCGAGGCGCGGGTGGGTCTCGTGATCACCACGGCCCACCGCGAGAGCGCCGAGAAGGTGCGCGACGAGGTGGAGCGCGCCCTCGCCGACCTCGACGGCCTCGACCGGGTGACGGTGGACCTGGACGTCCGCACGCCGGCGGCGCCGGCCCAGCAGGCGGTGTCGCAGAGCCCCGACCTGATCCCGGAGGTCCAGCACGTGGTGGCGGTCGCCAGCGGCAAGGGAGGCGTGGGCAAGTCGACCGTGGCGGCGAACCTGGCGGTGCGGCTGGCCCAGCTCGGCTTTCGCACCGGGCTGCTGGACGCCGACATCTACGGGCCGTCGGTGCCCATGATGTTCGGGCTCTCCGGACCGCCCCGGGTCGAGGGCAACCGGATGCTGCCCTTCGAGGCCCACGGCGTGAAGATCATGTCGCTCGGCTTCATCCTGGAGACGGACACTCCGGTGATCTGGCGCGGGCCCATGGTGATGAAGGCGATCGAGCAGATGCTCGGGGATGTCGAGTGGGGGGCCCTGGACTACCTGATCGTGGACCTGCCTCCCGGCACCGGAGACGCCCAGCTCACCATCAGTCAGCGGGTGCCGCTCTCCGGCGCCGTGGTGGTGACGACGCCGCAGGACATCGCCCTGATCGACGCCCGCAAGGGGCTGGCGATGTTCCGCAAGGTCAACGTGCCCGTCATCGGCATCATCGAGAACATGTCCGGCTTCGTCTGCCCCCACTGCGGCGAGGAGACCGAGGTCTTCAAGCGCGGCGGCGGTGAGGCGACGGCCCAGCTCCTGGGCTGCCCCTACCTGGGCAGCGTGCCGCTCGATCCGGCCATCGTGCGGGGCGGCGACGGCGGCGTGCCGGCGGTGGCCGAGGACCCGGACGGCCCGCACGGCCGATCGTTCGAAGCCGTGGCCCAGGCGGTGGTGGCCGAGGTGAGCCGCAGCCGCAGACCCAAGCTCTCGATCTTCTAGACGATGACGGTCGCGGTGATCGCCGACTGTCACATCGGCGGTCCGGGTGGCCCGGCCGGCCCGCTCGTCGAGCAGCTCGACGAGCTGGGGCGGGAGGGCCGGTGCCGGCATCTGGTGCTTCTGGGCGACCTCTTCCACGTCTGGGTCGGCGCCCGGCAGTACGAGACCCCGGAGGTCGTCGCCGTCCTCGAGGCGGTGGACCGGCTGCGCTCCGGCGGAGTGCGGGTGGACTACCTCGAGGGCAATCGCGATTTCTTCATCGCCGCCGGCCCCTACGCGGCGCGCTTCGACTCGGTCGGCCTGGAGCTCGTCTTCGAGAGCGGCGGCCGGCGCTTTCTGGCGGTGCACGGCGATGGCCTCGACGCCGGCGACTGGAGGTACCGATTCTGGCGCTTCGCGTCGAAGAACCGACTCAGCCGGACGGTGGCCTTCGCTCTCCCGTCGCGCTGGACCCGGCCGTTCATCCACGGCACGGAGCGGCGCCTGGCGGAGACGAACTTCGAGCACAAGAACCGGATCCCCGAGGAGGTGATCGTGGAGTACGCCCGGCGCCGGCTCGCCGAGGGTCCCGACCTCCTGCTCCTGGGGCACTTTCACGACCCCATGCGCTGGGCGCTGCCGGAGGGCGAGGTCGTGCTGCTGGAGGCGTGGTTCCACTCCCGCAGGATCCACTGGGCGGAGCGGCTCGCAAGCTCCTCGCCCGCGGAGCCGTCTATGTGATAGAACGGCGCCAGCGTTTCGCTGCTCTTCTGGCGCTGAATCCTGGTGATGACGGCATCCCCTGCTGAGAGGCTCCCTCCACGGCCGATTCCCGGCGGCCGCCGCTTCGCGGGCCGGGTCGAGCCCCCGCCGTCGAAGAGCCTGACCAACCGCCACCTGGTCCTCGCCCTGCTCGCACGGCGGCCGGTCGTGATCGAGCGGCCGCTGGTCTCGGAGGACACCGACGCCCTGGCCGCCGCGCTGGAGACCCTGGGCTTCACCCTGCGCCGCGGCCGGGGGGAGCTCGCGATCGAGCCGCCGGCGCGCCCGGCGCGGGAGGCGGCGATCGACTGCCGCGCCTCGGGCACCATGGCCCGCTTCCTCACGGCGGCGCTGGCGGCGCTCCCGGGGCGCTTTCGCCTGGACGGCGGCGCGCGGCTGCGAGAGCGGCCTCTGGGTCCCCTGGCCACGGCGCTGGAGACGCTGGGCGCTCGCTTCGCATGGGAGGGGCGCCGGGGGCATCTGCCGGTGACGGTCGCCGGCGGAACGCTGAGGGGTGGCGAGGTGGAGCTCGACGCCGGGCTGTCGAGCCAGTTCCTCTCCGCTCTGCTGATGGCGGCCCTCGGCGCGCTCGACGAGGTGCGGGTGAGGGTTCGCGCCCTCACCTCGGCGCCCTACGTCGAGCTCACTCTCCGCGCCATGGCGGAGTGGGGCGGTCGGGTGGAGTCGGAGGGCGAGGGGTACCGGGTCGTGCCGGGGATCACCCCGCCCCGCCGTCTCCGGGTTCCAGGCGACGACTCCTCCGCCTGCTACCCCGCGGCGGCCGCGGCGCTCACCGGCGGCGAGGCGAGGCTGGCCGGCCTGGCCCGGGAGTCGGCCCACCCCGACCGTCGCTTCTTCGCCCTGCTGGAGGAGATGGGCGCCCGTTGCGAGTGGCTCGGCCAGGAGCTCTTGGTCCGCGGTACCGGCGCGCTGAGGGCGGTGGACGCCGATCTGTCCGAGATGCCGGACCAGGTTCCCACGCTGGCCGTCCTGGCGCCCTTCGCCCGGGGCACCACGGTGATCCGCAACGTAGCCCACCTCCGGCTCAAGGAGAGCGACCGCCTGGCGGCCGTAGCGGCGGGGCTCGAGAGCGCCGGGGCGCGGGCGAGCGTCGCCGCCGACGGGCTGACGATCCCCGGCCTCTGGGCGCACCGCCCGCCACCCGGCCGTCCGGCGCTGGTCGAGACCTTCGGCGATCACCGCATCGCGATGAGCTTCGCCCTCCTGGGGCTGGTCCGGCCCGGCCTCTCCGTCGCGGACCCGGGTGTAGTGGAGAAGTCGTATCCGGGGTTCTGGCGCGACTTCGCCGCGTGCACCGGGAGCGGCGCGTGAGCCCTCCAGCGGCGGCCGAGCTGGTCCACCCCGCCCTCTCGCCTGCCGCCGGCCCCCTCCGGGCGCCCGAGCGACTGAGCGATCGGGAGCGACTGGCGATCCTGCTGCAGGGGGCGGCCCTGCTGGCCCACCTGGACCTCGCGGGCCGCCGTCTGGAGGGTGGCTGGGAGCGGGCGCGCTGGGGCGCCCGGGGGGTTCTCCACGGGCTGCGCTCGCGCGAGGGGCGGGACGGCGAGCTGCCTCAGCGGAGGCTTCGACGGCTGGGAGCGCGCCTCTTCGGCGCCGAAACGCCGCCCGCCGGACGGGGGCAGGCCCGGCTCGCCGCGCGGCGGCTGTGGAGCCGCTGGCGCCCGGAGCTGCTGCCGGCGGCCCCCGACCGCACGGTGGGGCTGTTGCTGGAGTCGGCGTCCTTCCTCTTCGAGCCCCGGTTCGCCGACGCGCGTGCGGCGCTGGCGGCTCGCCACCTCGAGGAGGGTCGCGAGTCGATCTGGGTCGCCGGCCCGGGCTGGTTCCGGCGACGGGTGATGGGCCGCGACCGGGGCGCGGGGGAGATCGTGGAGCGACTGCGCTCGCCCCGTGCGGGGCGCATCTGGCGGCGGGGATTCGCAGGGTCGGGGGAGGACGGCCCCGGAGGTCGGCCGACCCGGGCACGCCGCCTCTGCCGCCACGGGCGCTACCGAGCCGCACTCGCGCTCCTGGCCCGGCTGCGCGGACTCGAAGCGCGCGTGGTGCGGGTGCGCGCCCTCGCCGGTCTGGGCCGGCTTGCGGCCGCCCGTCGTCTCGTGTCGGCGCTGGAGCGCGAGCCGCTCGACCCGGTCCTGGAGCTGGAGCTGGCCGAGGCGGCGGTCCGGGTGCTCGGCCAGGCCGGCGACCACGAGCGGGCCGACGTCTGGGTCCGCCGCGTCCTGCGCCGCGGCGTGCCCGACGCGCGGGCGCGAGCGGAGATGCTGGCGGCGGCCGCCGCCTGGGACCGGGGCGACGGGGAGGCGCTGGAGCGCCGGCTGCGTCTTGCCCGCACGGCGCTCGACGAGCCGCGGCTCGGCTGGCGCTGGCGCCGCCTCGAAGGGCTGGCGGCGGCCGGTCGTGGCGATGGCGCCGCGGTGGAGCGGCAGATGCGCCGGGCCCTCTCGGAGTCCCGCCGATGCCTGACTCCGGCCGAGGCGGCGATCCTCTGGAACGAGATGGCCATCGGCCGTCTGCTCCAGGGAGAGCTGGCCGGCGCGGAGCGCGCCCTCGTCCACGCCGTGGCGCTGCTGGAGGGCACCGAGGGGTCGCGTCGCGCCGACCTGGCGCTCTGGAACCTGGCCGAGCTGCGGCTGCGGGGCGGCCGCTTTCCGGGGGTGGCGAGGATCGCGGAGGAGGCCGCGGCGCGCAACCTGCGCCGCGGCAACTGGCGGGGCTGGGCGCACGATCAGGAGCTGCGCGTCCGTCTGCTGCTGGCGCACGGACGGCCGGAGACGGCCTGTCGCGAGGCCGCGGCGGCTCTGGCGCGGCTGCGCGGCCGGGCCCCCGGAGCCGCCTGCCGGGGTCTCCACGGTCAGGCGGCGCGGGCCCTGGGCTGGCTGGGACGCGACGGCGAGGCGCGGCGTCACCTGCGCCACGCCGGCGGCGTCGCCGGTGTGTTCGAGCCCGAGGAGCTGCCGGCCGTCTGGCTGCACGCCGGGGACCGCGAGAGGGCGCTGGCCGAGACCGGCGGACATCCGCTGGCCGGTCTCTGGCGCCCCCTGCTCTCCGGCGGACACATCGACGCCTCGCGCTGGCGGCGGCTCGAGCTCGCGGGTCCCTTCCGCTGCTCCCGATTCGTGTACGACGCCGAGCGGGCCTTTCCCGGTCTCCTGCCGCTGGAGCGGGTGCGCAGCGCCGCGGCGCGGCTGCGCCGGCTGGGCGCCGCCGGGCTGGCGCGCGGGCTCGACGCGCGGGAGCGCGGCGCCTGGTGCGCGCTGGGCGCCTACCTTCGGTCACCGGCGCCCGGGGTGCCGGAGATCCGGCGGCTGCTGCGCGAGGCCGGGGCCCCGGAGTCCCGGCTGACCTGGCGCCGCGGCGACGAGGAGCGGATCCTGGTCGGCGGCCCCGGGGGCGCGTCCACTCTCTCGGCCGGCTGCGGCTCCGGCCGCCTGGAGCTCACCTGCCGGGAGGTGGAGGACCCGCTGCGCACCATCCTGGAGCTGGCCGCCCGCGACCTCGAGGCCCACCTGTCCCTCGCCGATTCCGCCGCCGGTCCGGGCCCCCGGATCGTCGGCTCGGCCGCCGCCCTGCGCTCCGCCCTCGAGCGGGCCGACCGGCTGGCCCCCAGCTCGCTGCCGATCCTGGTGGAGGGCGAGACCGGCACGGGCAAGGAGCTGGTGGCGCGTCGGATCCACGCGGCGAGCCCACGGCGCCGCAGGCCGCTGTTGGCCATCAACTGCGCCGCGCTGCCCGAGGGGCTGCTCCAGTCCGAGCTCTTTGGTCACCGCAAGGGGGCCTTCACCGGTGCCGACCGGGACCGGCCGGGCATCTTCGAGAGCGTGGCCGGCGGCACCGCCTTCCTGGACGAGATCGGCGACCTGCCTCTGGAGGCTCAGGGAGCCCTGCTGCGGGTGCTGCAGGAGAGCGAGGTCCGGCGCCTCGGGGAAAACCGCCCTCGCCGGGTCGAGTTCCGGCTGGTCACGGCGACCCATCGGGACCTCGCCGCCATGGTCCGGTCGGGGGGATTCCGCGAGGACCTGCTCTACCGCCTGCGCGGCGCCGTGGTGCGGTTGCCGCCGCTGCGCGAGCGCGGCCTGGACCTGCTGACCCTGGCCCGGTGCTTTCTCGCCGAGCTGGCTCCCGACCGGCGGCTGGTGCTGAGCGCCCGGGCGCGCCAGGCGATCCTGGATCACGATTGGCCGGGCAACGTGCGCGAGCTGCGCAACCGGCTCCGGCTGGCGGCGGCCCTGGCCGATCACGAGATCCTGCCGCGTCATCTCGATCTGCCGGGTGCCAAGGGGAGCCGCGGTCTCTATCATCAGCGGATCGAGCAGGTGCGGGCGCAGCTCGTGCGCGACGCCCTCACCGCCGCCGAGGGGAACCAGGCCGCGGCGGCCCGGCGCCTCGGCATCACCCGCCAGGCGCTCTCCTACCTGGTGCGCAAGTTCGAGCTCGCTCGAGAGGAGCCATGACCGCGACCCTGATCCGACGTCTGCTGCAGGTGGTGCCGATCGCGCTGACCGTCGCGACCCTGGTCTTCTCGCTGATCCACCTGATTCCCGGCGATCCTGTCGAGATGATGCTCGGCGAGGGCGCCGAGCGCTCCCAGGTGGAGGAGCTGCGGGCCGAGCTCGGTCTGGATCGCCCCCTGTTGGAGCAGTACCTCGCCTATATCGGCGGTCTGGCGCGGGGCGACCTCGGCCGCTCTCTACACTTCGGCCGGCCGGTGAGCGAGCTGCTGGCCGAGCGCTACCCGGCCACCCTGCAGCTCGCGGTGGCGGCCATGGCGGTGGCGCTCGTCGTCGCCGTGCCTCTGGGCATCGTCGCCGCCTATCGCCGCAACCGGATGACCGATCACCTCTCGCGCCTGCTCGCGCTGCTCGGCGTGTCGCTGCCCAACTTCTGGTTGGGCCCGATGTTGATCCTCGCCTTCGCCATCCACCTCGACTGGTTCCCGGTCTCGGGACGGCAGGGCTGGGCGAGCGTCGTCCTGCCGGCCGTCACCCTGGGGACGGCGATGGCCGGGCTGCTGACCCGCATGGTGCGCGCCTCGGTGGCCGAGGAGCTGCACCGGCCCTACCTCACCACCGCCAGGGCCAAGGGGCTGCTGACGCGGGCGGTCCTGGTCCGGCACGCGCTGCGCAACGCGTCGATCCCGGTGCTCACCATCGTGGGCCTGCAGTTCGGCACCCTGCTGACCGGCGCCATCATCACCGAGACCATCTTCGCCTGGCCGGGGATCGGCAGCGTCGTGATCCAGGCGATCCGGCTGCGGGACTACCCCCTGGTGCAGGGCGCGGTGCTGCTCATCGCCCTGACCTACCTCCTGCTCAACCTCGCGACCGACCTGCTCTACGCGGCTCTCGACCCGCGCATCCGGGTCGCTGGCCGCTAGCGGCCGGCTAGCAGCGCTGACCGACCAGCCCCGCCACCCGCTCCAGACCCCGCCGGTCCTCGTCGTCGAAGGCCGCCGGCAGGCGCGAGTCCACGTCGAGGACGGCCACCAGGGCTCCGCTGGGGTCGAGCACCGGCACCACGATCTCCGAGCGGGACGCCGGATCGCAGGCGATGTGTCCCGCGAAGGCGTGAACGTCGTCCACGATCACGGTCTCGCGGCGGCGGGCGGCGGCACCGCACACGCCCCGATCGAACGGGATCTCCAGGCACCCGATGGGACCCTGGTAGGGCCCGATGCGCAGCAGCCCCGGCTCGACGACGCGGTAGAAGCCGGTCCAGCTCGCGTACTCCACCTCGCCGTGGACCACCGCCGCGGCGCTGGCCATCGTGGCGATCGGGTCGCCTGTGCCGTCCAGCAGCTCCGTGAGCTGAGAGACGATCGTCGAGTAGACCTCCGGTTTCGCTCGCCCCACCATGGCGGCTATTCTAGACGCCGGTCCCCTCGGGCGGGCCGCGTGCCATCGTGACCTCAGCCGCATCGACATCCTGGAGGACGCTGGCGCGCCGTGCCGGCCTTCTGACCAGCGCGGCGGTGGTCGCCCTGGTGCTGGCCGTGGCGGCCCTGGGTCCCTGGCTCGCTCCGGGCGATCCCGCCCGGCAGCTCCTGGAGCGGCGCCTCGAGCCGCCCTCCCTCCAGCACCCTCTGGGTCTGGACGAGCTGGGGCGCGACATCCTGGTGCGCCTGGTGCACGGCGCCCGGGTGTCGATCTCGGTGGGGCTCTCCGTGGTGCTTCTGGCCGGGCTCGCCGGCACCGGCATCGGGGCGGTGGCGGGGTTCGTGGGGGGACGCACCGACGCCCTCCTGATGAGGCTCACCGACGTCTTCCTGGCCTTCCCCGGGATCCTCCTGGCCATCGCCCTGGTGGCGGTCCTCGGTCCGGCGCTCCCCAACGTCGTCTTCGCGCTGGTGGTCATCGGCTGGGTCAGCTACGCCCGTCTGGTCCGCGGCCAGGTGCTGCAGATCCGCGAGAACGAGTTCGTGGCGGCGGCCCGCGCCACCGGTCAGGCCGGTCCGATGATCCTCTGGCGGCACGTGCTCCCCAACGTCCTGCCGACGCTGACCGTGCAGACCAGCCTGGGGATGGCCGGCGCGATCCTCGCCGAGGCCAGCCTCTCCTTCCTGGGGCTCGGGATCCAGCCCCCCACCCCCTCGTGGGGCGCCATGGTCAACGCCGGCCGCGGGCACCTTCTCGACGCGCCGCACCTGTCGCTCTTCCCGGGCCTGGCCATCGTGCTGACCGTCCTGAGCCTGAACTTTCTCGGCGACGGCCTGGTCGACCTGCTCGATCCCCGGCAGCGCGGCCTGGTGAGCGCCCCCTGGCGGCGTGCGGATCCGCGCAAGCCGACGATTTGACTTTCGGCTCGCGGTTCTCGATACTTTGTTTTCGGAGTTTTTTTCGTTTCTATCCTTTCTTTTTCGGAAGGACCGTCCACAACCATGGGAGAGGCGATGGCCAAGAAAACAGAGAAGCTGTATACGCTGACCGAGCTTTCCAAGAGGTCTGGCGTATCGCTGCCCACGTTGCAGCGCTACAAGAAGCTGTACGCGGACCGGATTCCGTCCGAAGGCTCGGGACGGCGGCAGCGGTACCCAGAAGCGGCCGTCGCGGCGGTACAGGAGCTCAAGAAGGAGAACTTGAAGAAGCGTGGACGGCGGAAGGCGACGCCGGCCAAGAAGGCGGCGGGCTCGGCGAAGCGGGCGCCGCGCAAGCGCAAGAGCGGGTCGAAGCGGTCCCCGGGCGGAAAGAAGGCCAGCGGCTCGGGCGGCGACTCGGGCCTGCTGTCGCTCTCCGAGATCTCCCGGGTGACGGGGATCAGCTATCCCACCCTCAGCAAGTACGTGAAGCAGCACCTGAGCCGGATCCCCCACGAGGGCACCGGGCGCAAGCGCCGCTACCACCCGGAGGCGGTGGACGTCTTCCGGGAGATCCGCGCCTCCTCGCGTCGCGGACCGGCGGCCAAGAAGCCGGGGAGGGCGCGCGCCGGTGCGCGCCCCGCGTCGAGCGCGGCGCTGGCGAGCCGGGTCAGGAGCCTGGAGAGGTCGCAGAGAGAGCTCGGCAAGAAGCTCGATCAGGTCCTCAAGCAGCTCAAGAAGCCGATCCAGGTCTCGGTCCGGCGCTAGGAAGCCAGGTGGTCCCAGCCGGCGGCCTCTAGCCGTCGCGTCCGACCGCCGTGGCGGAGGTGGACGGTGCGGCCGCCGGTGACGGTGCCGATGGCCCGGCAGCCGGCCGCCTCCGGCGGCGTCGCCGACGGCGCCAGGGCGAAGAGCAGCACGTAGTCCTCGCCGCCCGTCAGGGCGAGCTCGAGGGCGGTGCGTCCGAGCCGGGCCGCCAGCTCGCCGGCGCGCTCCGCCAGGGGCAGTCGCTCGGCCTCCAGCGTGGCGCCGACGCGGCTCGCCTCCAGCAGGCGGTGGAGGTCCAGCGCCAGGCCGTCGGAGATGTCGATGGCGGCGGCCCGGCGGCGCCGTCCGAGCCAGGCTCCGAGCTCGAGCTGCGGCCGCGGCGCGAGATGGCGACGCACCGCCCGCCGCGCCGCGCGGGCCAGTGCCCGGGGCGCCGCCAGCTCGGGCGGGAGATCGATCCCCCGTCCGGCGACGCCGGCTCCCGCGGCGAGAACGAGACGGCCCGCGGCGGACTCGCCCACGGTCCCGCCGAGCCAGAGCCGGTCCCCCGGCCGGGCGGCGTCCCGCCGCACCCAGCGGCCCCGCGGCGGCAGCTCTCCGGTGACCGTCAGCGAGGCGTGGAGACGCTCGGTGCGGGCGAGATCTCCGCCGGCCAGCTCCACCCCCGCCTCGCGGCAGGCGGCCACCAGGCCGTCGAGGAAGCCGCGAAAGAGCCTCTCGGAGGGGCCCGCCAGGGCGAGAAAGGCGGAGCGGGGCCGGGCTCCCACCGCCGCCAGGTCGGAGAGATTGACCGCCAGCAGCCGCCGGGCCGCCCGCCGGGGATCGAGTCCCTCGGGAAAGTGGACGCCGGCGATCTGGTGATCCACGGTCACCGCCAGCTCGCCCGCCGCGGGGACGAAGGCGGCGTCGTCCCCGATTCGGCCTCCCGTGTCGCCCGCCCGGCGGCGCAGCCAGGCGATGAGGGCGCGCTCGCCGCCGTCGGTCAGGAGGCGCTCTCCGTCGCCGCCTCCCCCAGCCGCCGCGCGGCGTCGCCCAGCGCCAGCTCCAGCGCCTCGTCGAGATGGTCCACGAAGTGAAAGGTGAGCCCCTGTCGGAGGGGAGCCTCGACCTCCTCCAGGTCGCGCTGGTTGAGCTTGGGAAGGATCACCTTGGAGATGCCGGCCCCTCGGGCGGCCAGCACCTTCTCCTTGAGCCCGCCGATGGGGAGGACGTCGCCACGCAGGGTGATCTCCCCGGTCATCGCCGCCCGCCGGTCCACCGGCGCCCCCAGCAGACGCGAGACGATGGCCGCGGCGATGGTGAGCCCCGCCGAGGGCCCGTCCTTGGGAACCGAGCCGGCCGGAACGTGGATGTGCAGATCGTGCTGGCTGAAGTAGTCGGCGGGGAGCGACCCGGCCGCGGAGCGCATCCGGGCGTAGCTCAGCGCCGCCTGGGCCGACTCGCGCATCACCTCGCCGAGCTGGCCGGTGAGCAGCAGCTTGCCTCGCCCCGGCACCGCGATCGCCTCGATGAACAGCAGATCGCCCCCGGTCGGCGTCCAGGCCAGGCCGGTGGCGACCCCGACCCGGTCGCAGGCCAGGAGCTCCTCGCTGAAATGACGGGCCGGGCCGAGGAAGCGCTCCACGGTGCGGATGGTCACCCGGGCGCGCTCGTGGTCGCCGCGCGCGATCCGCACCGCCACCTTGCGGCAGATCGACGCCAGCTCGCGCTCCAGGTTCCGCACGCCCGCCTCTTTGGTGTAGTCGGCCACGATCCGCCGGATGGCGGCCGGGGTCACCGAGAGCTGGCGCCGCCGCAGGCCGTGCTCGGCGAGGAGCTTGGGTAGCAGATGGCGGCGGGCGATCTCCACCTTCTCCTCGACGATGTAGCCGCTGAGCCGGATCACCTCCATCCGGTCGAGAAAGGCGGGCTGGATCGGCCCCAGCGAGTTGGCCGTGGTGATGAACATCACCTTCGAGAGGTCGTACGGAACGCCCAGGTAGTGGTCCTGGAAGCTGGCGTTCTGCTCCGGATCCAGCACCTCGAGCAGGGCGGAGGAGGGATCGCCTCGGTAGTCGGCTCCCAGCTTGTCGATCTCGTCGAGCATGAAGACCGGGTTCGAGACTCCGGCCTGGGAGATCGCCTGGATGACGCGTCCCGGCAGGGCGCCCACGTAGGTGCGGCGGTGACCGCGGATCTCCGCTTCGTCGCGCACCCCGCCCAGCGCGACGCGCACGAACTTGCGATCCAGCGCGCGGGCGATGGATCGCCCCAGCGAGGTCTTGCCGGTGCCCGGCGGGCCGGCGAAGCAGAGGATGGGACCCTTGGACCGCGGGTTGAGCTTGCGCACGGCCAGGTACTCGATGATCCGCTCCTTGATCTTCTCGAGACCGTAGTGGTCCTCGTCGAGCACCTGGCGCGCCCGGTCGAGGTCGAGCCGATCCTCGCTGGCGACGGCCCAGGGGAGGGCGGTCATCCACTCCAGGTAGCCGCGCACGATCTGGGTCTCGGCGCTGTCCGGGTGGCTGCGCTCCAGCCGGCGGATCTGGCGCTCGAACTCCTCGAGGGCGTCGGGGGGCAGCTCCTTCTCCTTGGCCAGGCGCCGGTAGCCGGCGATCTCCATCGCCAGCTCCCCCTCGTCGCCGAGCTCCTTCTGGATGGCCTTGAGCTGCTGACGCAGGTAGTACTCGCGCTGGCTGCGGTCCATCTCGTCGCGCGCCTCGGTGGAGATCTTCTGCTGCATGGTGAGGAGCTGGACCTCGTGGGCGAGGGCCTCGTTGACCCGCAACAGCCGCTCCACCGGCCCGGTCGTCTCGAGGATCTGCTGCGCCTCCGCCGGACGCAGCTCCATGTTGCTGGCCACCAGGTCGGCCAGCCGGCCGGGGTCGGTGAGGTTCGAGGCGATCACCATGACCTCGGGCGAGATGGTGCGCCCCAGCTCGGCCGCCTGCCCCAGGCTCTCCTTGACCGTGCGCACCAGCGCCTCGAGCTCCAGGCTCTCCTGGGCCACCTCCTCTTCCTCGATGGGCCGCACCCGGGCCACCGGGAAGGGGTCCACCTGGCTGAAATGCTCGATGCGGGCCCGGGTCAGCCCCTGCGCCAGGATCCGGATGCGGCCGTCGGGCAGCTTGAGCATCCGCATGATCAGCGCGGCGGTCCCGATCTCGTGGAAGTCCTCCGCGGTGGGCTCGTCCAGCCCCGGGTCACGCTGGGCCACCAGCATGATGATCCGGTTCTCGGCGAGGGCGTGGTCCACGGCCAGGACGCTCTTCTCCCGTCCGACCGAGAGGGGCAGGATGATGAACGGGAAGATGACGGTGTCGCGCAGGGCGAGCACCGGCAGCAGATCCGGGAGACGCACCGGCCGCTCGCCGGCGGTCTCGCTCACGGCGCCGGCTCCCGCGCCCCGGGACGGGCTCTCGTGGGCGCCGTAGGTGTCAGACCCGCTGCCCCTTGAGCAGAGTCTTGAGCTCCTCCATGAAGGCCTCGAGGTCGTCGAAGCGGCGGTACACGGAGGCGAAGCGGACGTAGGCGACCTGGTCGAGCCGCTTGAGCTGGTCCATCACCGTGGCGCCGATCTCGGCGGTGGAGATCTCGCGCTGCTCGCGGCCGTGCAGCCGCCGCTCGACCTCGTCCACGACGTCGTCGAGCGCCTGCGCCGGCACCGGACGCTTCTCGCACGCCTTGTGGAGGCCGGAGAGCAGCTTGCCGCGGTCGAACTCCTCGCGATCTCCGCTCCGCTTGATCACCATGTAGGGGATGTTCTCGATCTGCTCGTAGGAGGTGAACCGACGCTCGCAGGCGAGACACTCGCGCCGGCGGCGCACCGTGAGCCCGTCGCGGCTCTCGCGCGAATCCACGACGCGGTCGCGGCTCTCGCCGCAGAAGGGGCACTTCATGGGCTCGTCTGGCGCCCGCCGGCGGCCGGCCGCGTCACCGCCGGCCTAGTCCTTGGGGTTGAGGGCGATGTTCAACCGCAGGAGCACCTCGTCCAGCGACGGCCGCCGCGAGATCTCCCACTCCAGGTCGCGCACCTCGTGGAGCACCTCCTCGGCCTCGTCCTGGAGCTGGAGGTTGATCCGCACCCGCGAGGTGCGCTCGAACTCGCTCCGCGCCAGGCGCAGGAGAAGGTCGCGGTTCACCGTCACCCGGCCGTTGCCCGCCGCCGCCTCGTCGGGCTCGGCGGCGACCTTCGGCTCCGCCGTCCGGACGGCGGGGGGCTTGGGTGCGGCGCGGCGGGGCTCGACCCTGGCGGCGGGACCCGAGCGGTATCCGCTCTGCTGCTCGAGCTGCTGCTTGAGGGAGAGCAGGGTCAGCCGGCAGATTCCCTGCAGCGTCTCGAAGACTCCCTCGCCGTTGAGCGCCGAGGCGGGGAAGCTCTTCCACGGCTTGGTGTTGAGCTGCCCTTCGAGATCCTCGATCGAGGCGACGTCGGCCAGGTCGCGCTTGTTGTACTGCAGCACCAGCGGGATCGACTGCACCGTCAGCCCGAGGGCCCGCAGGTTCTCCTCCAGGTTCGCGAACGACTCGAGGTTGGCCTCGCGCATCGGGCGCTGCGAGTCGGCCACGAAGACGACGCCGTCCACGCCCTTGAGGACCAGCTTGCGCGTGGTGTTGTAGAAGACCTGGCCCGGCACCGTGTAGAGCTGGATCCGGGTGCGGAAGCCGGCGATGGTGCCCACGTCGATGGGCAGCAGGTCGAAGAAGAGGGTGCGGTCGGTCTCGGTCTCGAGCGAGACCATCTCGCCGCGGGAGTTCTCCGTGGTGTGGCTGTGGATGTACTCGAGGTTGGTGGTCTTGCCGCCCAGACCCGGCCCGTAGTAGACGACCTTGGCCGTCATCTGCATGGTGCTGTAGTTGAAGAAAGCCATCTCGAGCCCGCCGACCCTCCCGCCGCAACTGCCCCGAAGTGTAGCACTGCGGCGCCGCCGGCCGCCCGCGTTTCGGGGGTGTTTCACCGGCGGGCTGCGCTACAATGACGCAGCCCCGAGGGGCCGGCAGCGCGGCAGGCGCCGCGGTAGGAAGGTCTTTACGTCGGGCTTGGCCCCAGGATCCACGCGAATGAAGCCCAAGGACAGCGCCCGCAAGCTCAAGCCGCGCGACCGCGCCATCCTGCGCGACGTCATCGGCACCTACATCCTCACGGGAAGCCCGGTGAGCTCGCGCGCGATCGCCAAGAGCCGGCGCCACGGCCTGTCGGCGGCCAGCATCCGCAACATCATGGCCGACCTGGAGGACCTGGGATACCTGTCGCATCCCCACGTCTCCGCCGGCCGGGTGCCCACCGGAGACGGGTACCACCTCTACATCGACGACCTGATGCCCAGCCAGGCCATCTCCGAGCGGGTGCGGACCGCCATCGAGGAGGGTCTCGGCGACCAGGAGGGCGACGGCGAGCGTCTGGCCAGCTCGGCCAGCCATCTGCTCTCCGAGCTCTCCCGGCAGATCGGCATCGTGGTGACGCCGTCCATCGACGAGACGGTCATCCGCTCGGTGAACTTCGTCAGCCTCTCCGGCTCCAAGGTGCTCTGCGTGGTGGTGTCGTCGAGCGGCTTCGTGGACCACAAGGTGATCGAGGCCCCGCTGCCCACGAGCCAGGACGAGCTCACCAAGATCTCCAACTACCTCAACGACCGCTTCGGAGGCGAGACGATCCGGGCCGTGCGGCGCCGGCTGCTCGCGATGATGGCGGAGGAGCGCGCCAAGGTGAACCGGCTCCTGGCCACGGCCATCGACCTGGCCGATCGCGCGCTCCCCGACGGCCATCCCGAGCTGCACTTCGACGGCGCTGCCAGCCTGCTGGCCCAGCCCGAGCTGGCCGACCTGGAGCGGGTGCGTGCGCTGCTCGACACCTTCGAGAACAAGGCCGCCCTGGTGCGGCTGCTGAATCAGCTCATCGAAGGGCCCGGTGTGCGGGTGGTGATCGGCGAGGAGAGCGACCTCACCTCCAAGCTCGACTTCAGCCTCGTCCTCACCACCTACGGGGTGGGCGAGACCCAGGGGGCGCTGGCGGTCTTCGGGCCGTCGCGCATGGAGTACCACAAGATGATCCCGCTGGTGGACTACCTCGGCGAGCGGCTCAGCCAGGCGCTCGAGGGGATCGACGAGCAGGGGACGGGGGGGGCGACCCACTAGAGCATGAGCGATCACGATCCGGACGAGAGCGGCGTAGAAGAGGCCGACTTCCTCATCGAGGAGGAGGACTCCGACGATCTGGAGAGCGCCTTCCAGGAGGCGCTCGAAGCGGTGGAGAAGCGCGAGGGAGGTGGGGGCAACGGCTCCCCCTCGACCGCCGACGTGGTGGCCTCGCCCGAGCCGGGGGAGGACGAGGAGGGCCTGCCGGAGCAGCTCGTCCGCAGCCGCGAGCGGCTGGCCCGGGCGCTGGCCGACTTCGACAACTTCCGCAAGCGCACCGAGCGCGAGCGCGCGGCTCTGCGGCGCTACGACGGCTTCGAGGTGCTGCGCAGCCTGGTCGAGATCGTCGACAACCTGGAGCGGGCCCTGGCGGCCGAGGGCTCAGCCGACGACCTGCGGCAGGGTATCGAGCTGATCGTCAAGCAGATGCACGCCCTGCTGCAGCGGGCCGGCGTCCACCGGGTGGAATCGGTGGGCGAGCCGTTCGACCCGCGGGTGCACGAGGCGATGATGCGTCACGAGGACCCCGAGGTCGATGAGCCGACCGTGGATCTGGAGCTCCAGCCCGGCTACCAGATGCACGACCGTCTGCTGCGTCCGGCACGCGTTCGCGTGGCGATGCCCGCCGACGGGGATGGGGAGCCCGAGTAGGGGAGTCCGGACGTGAGCAAGATCCTCGGCATCGACCTGGGGACCACCAACAGTTGTCTGGCGGTGGTGGACGTCGCCGCGCCGCGCGTCCTCTCCAACCGGGAGGGCAGCCGAACCACGGCGTCGATCGTCGCCTTCACCGAGGAGGGCGACCGGCTGGTGGGCCAGATCGCCAAGCGCCAGGCGATCACCAACCCGCAGAACACCGTCTTCGCGGTCAAGCGGCTCATCGGCCGCAAGTTCGACGATCCCGAGGTGCAGCGGGCCCGCGAGGTGCTGCCGTACCCGCTGGTCGAGGCCGCCAACGGCGACGTCAAGATCCAGGTCCGGGACCGCCAGTACAGCCCCGAGGAGATCTCCGCCTTCATCCTGCGGGAGATGAAGACCTTCGCCGAGGAGGTGCTGGGGGAGGAGGCCACCGAGGCGATCATCACGGTGCCCGCCTACTTCAACGACTCGCAGCGCCAGGCCACCCGCGACGCCGGCGAGATCGCCGGCCTGGAGGTGCTGCGGATCATCAACGAGCCGACCGCGGCCGCCCTCGCCTACG
>JAWWBN010000058.1:0-17418 GCA_033720955.1 Thermoanaerobaculia bacterium
GCCGCCGCGAGCCGACGACCGGTTCCCCCGGAGCCGAGCGCAGCGATGGCGGGAATCGCTCTAGAGGGTCGCGGCGCCGCCGCGAGCCGACGACCGGTTCCCCCGGAGCCGAGCGCAGCGATGGCGGGAATCGCTCTAGAGGGTCGCGGCGCAGCCGCGAGCCGACGACCGGTTCCCGTCGGCCCCACCGGAGCCGAGCGAAGCGAGGATCTGGTGGAGGCGGCGGGAATCGAACCCGCGTCCGGAAAACACGTCCCGTGGACGTCTACGTGCGTATCTTCTGTTCGAGGTTCTCGCCGACCGCGGTGTGGACAGAAGCAACCGGCGCGGTCGGCCAGCCTCGCTGAGTATCCCGGTTCGGCGCGAGGCCACTCCGAACCGTTCGATCCACTTTGACGTCGCCCCGGCGGCCGCCGTGAATCAAGGCCTGCCGCCGGCACGGGCTACTTGGGTTAAGCAGCCAGAGCCAAGTTGTCGTTGGCGTCTTTTGGGTTCCGTTTGTCGAGCGGAAACTCGACACGCGGCCCACGGACCGTCTCGTTCCCCGTCGAATCCAGTGCGCCCCCAGATTGTGAAAGAGCTCCGCTCCCTCGCTCCCGCGCCCTACGATACTGGAAAACGCGGTGGGCGCCGGCGGGATTCCCGCCTGGCAGCTCCGCGGGGCCGCAAGGGTGGCCGGGCGAGCTTCACCCAGGTCGGGCTGCCGACGGGCAACCCTCGCGGCGCCGCACCGTAGCCGGTTGTGTCACCATCTGATGTCGATGGCAGAGGAGTCCAGCGGTCCCGGCAGGAGAGCGGCGACGGCCGCGCTCATCACGCTGGCGGTGCTGGCGGTGCTCTTCTTCATGCGAGAGGCGCAGACCATCGTGGTGCCGCTGCTGACGGCGGTGCTCCTGGCGGTGGTGGGCGAGGCGGCGGTGGGGTGGCTCTGCCGCTTCCGATTCCCCCGCGTGCTCGCGGTGCTGCTGGTGGTGACGGTGGTGGCGCTGGCCCTGTTCGGCATCGGCATCCTGGTCGGCTCGTCGGTGCAGCAGCTCACGGAGCGGGCGCCCGCCTACCAGGCGCGGCTCGAGCCGACCCTGGAGGCCCTCCTGGGCTCCGACGAGGACTCCGCGCGCCGCCGCTACGTCGCCGGGGTCATCGAGCAGATCTCTCCGGGCGCCACCTTCAGCGTCGCCGCGCGGCTTCTCTCCGGGGTGCGCGACGTTTTCGCCAACGCGTTTCTCATGATCCTGCTCATGGTCTTCATTCTGCTCGAGGCACCGCTGCTGCGGACCAAGCTCGAGACCATCGGCGGCGCCGCCCAGGCCTGGACGTCGATCGCCGCCAGCGTGCGGAGCTACCTGGCGATCAAGTCCCTGGTCAGCCTGGCGACCGGGCTGCTGATCGCCCTCTTCCTGCTGGTGCTGGACGTCGATTTCGCCATCCTGTGGGGGCTACTGGCCTTCATGCTCAACTACATCCCCAACCTGGGGTCCATCCTGGCGGCGCTGCCGGTGGTGCTGCTGGCGCTGGTGCAGAAGGGGACCGGCGACGCTCTCATCATCGCGGCCGGCTACCTGCTGGTCAACGTGGTCATCGGCAACTTCATCGAACCGCGGCTGATGGGAAGGGGGATGGGGCTGTCGACTCTGGTGGTGGTCCTCTCCCTGATCCTGTGGGGCTGGCTACTCGGGCCGGTGGGCATGCTCCTCTCCGTGCCGCTCACCACCTCGATCCGCATCGCCATGGAGGGGCACGAGAGCACCCGGAGCGTGGCCGTCATCCTGGGACGGGAGGTCCGTCGCTAGCCCGACCGGAAGGCCGCCCGGCCCGCCGCAGCGTCAGGGGACGCCACCGGATTCCCCCGCCGCCTTCCACTCGACGAGGTCGAAGAAATCCTCCGGGGTGCTGGTGCGCACCCTGGCGCTGACCAGGAACCAGGCCGACAGGGCCAGGACGACCGCCAGGGGCGCGACCGCCAGGAGCTGGGGGAAGAACGGCCAGAGGGTCGCCGCCACGGCCCCCAGCGCGCCGAAGAGGAGGATGAGCACGGCGCTGCGGTTCAGCCGGTAGCGGGCGTCGCGTTGATGGAAGACCAGCTCGCAGCCGGCTTCGAGCGGGCGCGCCTCGATCCGGCCCGAGAGGACGCCCCGGCGCACCCCCGCGGTGACGGGCAGGGCCAGCCGTCCTCCCTCTCCCCACGGCTCCCAGGCGGCGCCCCACTGCTCGGCGGCGGCGGCCACCGCCGCGAGCGCCTCGTCCGGGGGCAGGGGGAGGGAGCGCCGGTAGGAGACCTCGACGCCGCTCTCGCCCGGCACCTCTTCCCCCGCGACCCTAGGCCGCCTGCTCGAGCTGGTCCAGGCCGTCGAAGAACTCCTCCACCGCCTGGAGGAAGCTCGGCACGTCGGGCAGCGAGTTGATCTGGTGGCGCAGCTTGCGGCCGTGGGGAAGTCCCCAGGTGTACCAGCCGGTGAACTTGCGCAGCTTGTGCAGGGCGTAGGCGTCCGCCTCGCGCTCGGCCACCATCCGGAAGTGGCCCATGATGAGCCGGCGGCGGTCGTCGATGGTCGGCTCGACGATCTCGGCGCCGGCCCGTCTCGCCGCCGTTTGACGGAAGATCCACGGGTTCTTGGTGGCCGCCCGGGCGATCAGGACGCCGTCGCAGCCGGTCTCGGCCATCATGCGCTCGGCGTCTTCGGGCTCGGTGACGTCGCCGTTGCCCAGCACCGGGATGGTCAGCGCCTCCTTGAGCCGGGCGATCTCCTCCCAGTCGGCGCGGCCGGAGAACTTCTGCTTGGCGGTGCGGGCGTGCATGGCCACGGCGTCCACTCCGTTGGCCTCGCAGATACGGCCCAGCTCGAGGTAGCTCTTCTCCGTCTCGCGCAGACCGAGGCGGAACTTGACCGTCAACGGGATGCTCAGCACGCGGCGCACGGAGGCGATCATGCGCTCCGCCAGGGGCAGGTCGCCCATCAGGGCGGCTCCGGCGCACCCCTTGAGCACCTTGTTGGCCGGGCAGCCCATGTTGATGTCGCACAGATCGGGTCCCAGCTCCTGAACGATCTCCGCCGCCCGGGTCATGGTCTCGACGTCGGAGCCGTAGATCTGGATCGACAGCGGCCGCTCCTCGTCCACGAAGTGCATCTTGTCGAGGATCTTCTCGATGCCGCCCACGATCCCCCGGGACGGTAAGAACTCCATCGTCACGAGGCCCACGCCGCCGATCCTCCGGACCAGCAGCCGGAAGTCGCGGTCGGTCACCCCCGCCATGGGGGCGAGAACCAGGGGCTCGTCGAGGGTCACTTGGCCGATGCGCAGCATGGCGGCGGGATTCTAGCTGGTGGCGAGAGAGTCTCCCGGAGCGCGGGACGCTACACTCCACTCTGAACCGAGGGGAGGCTGACGCAGTGCAGATCGACGGCAGGACATTCCTGATCACGGGCGGCGGCTCGGGGCTGGGCGAGGCGACGGCGCGGAGGCTGTGCGCCGGCGGGGGCCGGGTGGTCCTCGCGGACGTGAACGAGGAGCGCGGCGGCGCCCTCGCCGCCGAGCTGGGCGATGTGGCGCGCTTCGCCGCCACCGACGTCACCCGCGAAGAGGCGGTGCGGGCGGCGATCGGAGTGGCCGAGGATGCGTTCGGGGCCCTGGACGGGGCGGTGAGCTGTGCCGGGATCGGCGACCCGGCCCTGGTGCTGGGCAAGAAGGGGCCCCATCCGCTCGAGCTCTACGAGCGGGTGATCCGCGTCAACCTGGTCGGTACCTTCAACACCCTGCGGCTGGCGGCCGAGGCCATCAGCCGGAACGAGCCGGGCGAGGACGGCGAGCGCGGGGTCATCGTGAACACCGCTTCCGTGGCCGCCTTCGACGGCCAGATCGGGCAGGCCGCCTACGCCTCGTCGAAGGGGGGCGTGGTCGGCCTGACCCTGCCGGCGGCGCGAGAGCTGGCCCGGTTCGGCATCCGGGTGGTGACCATCGCCCCGGGTCTCTTCGACACGCCGCTGATGGCGGGTCTGCCCGAGGCGGCGCGCGACTCGCTGGCGCAGCAGGTGCCTTTTCCCCGGCGGCTCGGCGAGCCCGCCGAGTACGCCGACCTGGTGGCCCACATCGTCGGCAACCGGATGCTGAACGGCGAGACCATCCGTCTGGACGGCGCCATCCGCATGGCGCCCCGCTAGGGTCACCCCAGGCGGCGGACGGCTCGGGCCAGGGCGGCGAGCGCGGCGGTGCGGGTGGCGCCCCGCCCCCAGATCCCCGGAATCCGGCCGATCGAGGCCGTGTAGCGGCCGTCGCTCGGGCACCAGACGACGCCGGCACGGTGCCCCGCCACCATCCAGAGCAGCGGCGTCTCGGACACCGGGTCGCCGTCGCCGGTCCCGCCCGCCACGGGCGAGGGGACCCGGGGGCGCCGCGGCCGGGGGCTCTCCGCGAGACCGCTCATCCCGCGACTCTACCAGAGGTATGTAAGTACGGAATCCTCCAATCAATATGCTGGATTTATGGCAGACGGCCCGTCAGGCGACGCCCCGGGGGACCGGCGGGAGCTCGGCCCGCGGGGAGGCCGGACCACCCGGAAGCGGGGCCAGGTGAAGAAGACCGTCTGGCTGTACGAGGAAGAGGCCGAGCACCTGCGAAAGGCGGCCTACGAGAGCTACCGCAGCGAGGCCTCGCTGATCCGCGAGGCCCTACGCCGATACTTCGACCTCGAAGAGTAGCCGGGCCGCTATCATCGGGCCCCTGTGGCCTGGTTCGAGGAGTGGTTCGGCGAGGAGTACCTGGAGCTCTACACTCACCGCGACGAGCGCGAGGCCGAGCGTCACCTGGACTTCGTCGAGAGGCACTTCGGCGCGACACGGCCCACCGCGGTTCTGGATCTCGCCTGCGGCGCCGGGCGCCACACCCTGGCGCTGCGCGAGCGCGGCTACCGGGCGCTGGGGATCGACCTGTCGCTGACCCTGCTCACCCGTCCTCCCGCCTTCCCACGGGTCAACGGCGACATCTGCCGCCTCCCCTTCGCCCCCGGAGCCTTCGACTGGGTGCTGAACTTCTTCACCTCTTTCGGGTACTTCGAGGAGGAGCGCCAGAACTTCCGCGTGCTGGAGGAGATCGTGCGCGTGCTGAGCCCCGGCGGACGCTTCCTGATCGACCTCTTCAACCGCGACCGGGTGATCGCCAACCTGGTGCGCGAGGAGGAGCAGGAGCTCGACGGCCGCCGCATCGTGATCTCCCGCTGGTTCGACCAGGAGCGGCAGCGCGTCAACAAGCGGATCCGCATCGTGCCGGAGGAGGGGCCGGAGCGGTCCTTTCTCGAGAGCGTGCGCGCCTATCGCGAAGAGGAGGTCGTGATCGGACTGCGCTGGGCCGGCCTCAGGGTGGAGGGCGTCTACGGCAGTTTCGAAGGAGAACCGTTTCACCGTGACAGCAAGCGCCTCATCCTCGTCGGCAGCAAGCCCATCTGACCGGCCCTCGGTGGACCTGGTGGCGGCGTCGCTTCTGCCGCCGCTGCCGACCGCCTTTCTGGAGGGGCGCGACCTCGATCTGCTGCGGCCCCTCTCTTTCGTGACCGGCCCCGGCGACCCGGCGCCGGCGTCGCCCGGGGTCGACCGCGGGGAGCTGGCCGAGGCGCTGGCGACCGCCAACGCCGGCTACGGCCACCCGCGAGCTGCGCAGCTCGCCGAGCTGCTGGCCGACCCCGCCACCGAGGTGGTCGTCACCGGGCAGCAGCCCGGCCTGCTGGGCGGACCGCTCTACACGCTGTCGAAGGCCGTCGCGGCGGAGCTGTGGGCCCAGCGCCGGCGGGAGCAGGGACGGCGGGCGGTGTCGGTCTTCTGGGTGGCCACCGAGGACCACGACTTCCTCGAAGTGGCCAGAGGCCTCGTCCTGGGCCCCGACGCGCCGGTGGCCTTCGACCTGGGCGAGGATCCGCAGCCCCTCATGCCGGTGGGGATGCGGACCATGGGCGCGCCGCTGACCGCCGCCCTCGCCACCTTCCGCGACGCCAACCCCGGCGACCGCTGGCAGGCGTGGAGCGACCGGCTCGCCGGCTGGTACCGGCCGGACGCCCGATTCGGCGAGGCCTTCTGCCGGCTCCTCGCCGGTCTTCTGGGCGACCGCTGCCCGCTGCTGCTCGACTCCATGCTCCCGGCGCTCAAGCGGGGCCAGCGGCCGTGGCTCCGACGGATGGTCGAGAAACGGCGCGAGATCGAGCGCGCGCTGGCGGAGCGCGACCGGGAGATCGCCGGGCGGGGGTACGACCTGCAGGTCACGCCGCAGCCCGGCGCGAGCCCTCTCTTCGTGATCCACGGCGCCGAGCGGCGGCGGGTGGAGTGGCTCGACGACGACCGGCTGGCGCTGCGCGGCAAGGAGCAGAGCGAGACCGACGTCGCCTGGCTGCTCGAGACCATCGAGGAGAACCCCAGCGTCGTGAGCCCGGGGGTGCTGGGACGGGCGCCGCTGCAGGACGCCGTGCTGGGCAGCTCCACTCTGGTCTTCGGCCCGGGCGAGGTCTCCTACATCCCGCAGGTGGCGCCGGTCTACGAGCTGCTGCGGATAAGGCCGCCCGCCGTCTTCCTCCGGCCGCAGGCGATGGTGCTGGGGGCTCACCAGCTCGACAAGCTGGCGGCGCTGGAGCTCGGCCTGGCCGACCTGCTGGCGGACGACTTCGACCTTGACCGCTTCGTCGCCCGCGGCGGCGAGGAGGAGCTCGTGGCGCCGGTGCGGGAGCGCTTCGCCCGCGAGCTGGCGTCGCTGGAGGAAGCCTCCCTCGCCATCGACAAGAACCTGGAGGGGCCCTGGCGCAAGACCCGCGGGCAGATCGAGCGCGCCCTCGACACCTTTTCGGGCAAGGTCGCCGCGGCGCTGGCGCGGAGCAACGAGCTCGAGAGGCGCCGGGTCCGAGATCTGCGCGACACCTGCCGGCCGCTGGGCTCGCTGCAGGAGCGGGCGGTGTCGGTGGCGCACTTCCCGGGCAAGTACGGCGACGGGCTCGTGGAGGCCTACTTCGAGCAGCTCGAGCTCGACCCCCGCCGTCTGCAGGTCGTCTGCCCCCAGTGGTGAGCCGCTCCTCGGTCCCCGTCCGCAGCGCAGGCGGGGGAAGCGCGGCCACGGCGGCGGCAGGGCGGAGCGGGAGAGGAAGGGAGGGAGTATCCTGTCACCCCAGAAAGTGAACGTCGACGCCCTCGCCATCGGCTCCCATCCGGACGACGTCGAGCTCTGCTGCGGCGGCACCGTCGCCCTGCTCGCCGCCGCCGGCCGCCGGGTCGGCATCGTGCACCTGACGCGGGGGGAGATGGGCAGCCGCGGCACCCCGGAGGAGCGCCGCCTCGAGGCGGAGGCGGCGGCCCGGGCGCTGGGCGCGGCGACGCTGGACCTGCTCGATTTCGGCGACGGCGGGCTGCGCACCGGCGCGGCCGAGGAGGACGAGCTGATCGACCTGCTGCGCCGCCGCCGGCCGGAGCTGGTGCTCGGGCCGCCCCCGACCGACCGGCACCCCGACCACCGGCGCGCCCACCGCCTCGTGGAGGCGGCCTGCTTCTACGCCGGTCTGGCGCGGCGGGGGGCGGGGGAGCCGCACCGCCCGGCGGCGGTCTTCTCGTACATGCAGCACGACCCCTTCGACCCCGACTTCATCGTCGACGTCAGCTCGGTCTGGGAGCGGCGCGAGGCGGCTCTGGACTGCTACAAGAGCCAGATCCACCAGCCCGGCGCCGCGGCGCGCGACGAGCCGATGACCAAGGTGGCGTCGCCCGAGTACCGGCTGGCGGTCGTCGGCCGGGCGCGGCACTTCGGCCTGGCGATCGGGGCGGCCTACGGCGAGCCCTTCGCGAGCCGGCTGCCGCTGGCGGTGGCCGACCCGTGGACCCTGCTGCCGGGAGGCATCCGATGAGGCTGGGCATCGCCTGCTACCCGACCTTCGGCGGCTCGGGGGTCGTGGCCACGGAGCTGGCCATGGCCCTGGCCGAGGCCGGAGACCACGTCCACGTCTTCAGCTACGCCCTGCCGTCGCGCCTCGACCTCACCGTGCCCCAGGTCCACTTCCACGAGGTCGTGGTGCCGCACTACCCGCTGTTCGAGCATCCCCCGTACTCGCTGGCCCTGGCCACCAAGATGGTCGAGGTGGCGCGGCACCAGCGGCTGGACCTGGTCCACGTCCACTACGCGGTCCCGAACGCCGTCTCGGCCGTCCTGGCCCGCCAGATCCTCTCGCCCCAGCCGCTCAAGGTGGTCACCACCCTGCACGGCACCGACATCACCCTGGTGGGCAACGACCCCAACTACCTCGAGACCACTCGCTTCGGCATCGAGCAGAGCGACGCGGTGACCGCCGTCTCCCACGCTCTCGCCGAGGCCACGGTCGAGCAGTTCGGGGTCGGCAAGCCGATTCAGGTGGTGCCCAACTTCATCGAGCCGGCGCGGTACGAAGAGGCGCGGCGCCACCCGGGCGCCCGCGGCTGGGCGAAGCCGGGCGAAAAGATCCTGATCCACATCTCCAACTTCCGCGAGGTCAAGCGGGTGCTCGACGTGGTCGAGGTCTACGAGCGGGTGCGCCGGCGCTTCCCCACCCGGCTGCTGCTGGTGGGGGACGGGCCCGACCGCGCCAAGGTCGAGCAGCGCTGCCGCGAGTGCGACAACTGCGGCGGCATCACCTTCATCGGCAACCTGCCGGCGGTGGAGCCGGTGCTGGTCGGCGCCGACCTCTTCCTGCTGCCCTCGGAGACCGAGTCGTTCGGCCTGGCGGCTCTCGAGGCGCTCTCCTGCGAGGTGCCGGTGATCGCCACGCGGGTGGGCGGTCTGCCCGAGGGGGTGACCCACGGCGAGAACGGGGATCTGTTCGAGGTCGGCGACGTCGAGGCGATGGCGGCGGCCGCGGTGGAGCTCCTGGGCGACGACGACAGGCGTCGCGAGTTCGGGGCGGCGGGCCGACGGCGCGCTCTCGACGAGTTCTCCGAGGAGAAGGTGCTGGAGCAGTACCGCGCCATCTACCGGCAGGTTCTCGCCGGCGATCCGGCCGTCGCGGGGAGCTGACAGCCGCCCCGTGGGGGACCACGCCTACCGGACCGTGGCGGGCGCGGTGCGGGCCGAGATCGTGGAGCGGAGCTCCCGTTTCCTCGCCCTGGTCGCCCCGGTGGGCGACGAGGCGGAGGCGCGCGCGACGATCGACGCCTGCCGGAGCCGCTCGCCCGGCGCCACCCACCACTGCTGGGCCTGGCGTCTGGGAGATGGACCTCGGGAGCGCTCGTCCGACGCCGGCGAGCCCTCTGGCACCGCCGGAGAGCCGATGCTGCGAGTCCTGCGCGGCGCCGAGATAGAGCAGGTGGTGGCGGTGGTCAGCCGCTGGTTCGGCGGCGTCAAGCTGGGCCGCGGCGGGTTGGCGCGGACCTACGCCGCGGCGGTGGCGACGGCCCTCGGCGAGGCCCGGGTAGTCACCCTCCAGGCCGTGGCCGAGATTGCGGTCGCGATTCCCTACGAGACTCTCGGTGCGGTCAAGAGCGCCCTGGGCCGGCAGGTCGGGCGGGTGGTGCAAGAGCGCTACGGGGACTCGGCGGTCGCCTGGACTCTGCGGCTCCCGCGAGCGGATCTCGAGCGGATGACCGAGACGCTGAAGGCCCTCGGAGTCGCGCCCACCCTTGCGGACCGGAATGGGTAGACGCCTGTGGACGAGCTTGTAGGAGGAACTCGGTTCGACTAGACTGAGGGGGCTTTCGTAGGTAGCCCGCTCGAACGGTCCGCAAGGAGGAGATGCGCGATGAGTGATCCTATGGCCCCTTCACCGCCCCCGCCCCCGTCCCCGCCGCAGAGCCCGCCGCCGGCCACGTCCGGCTCGGAGGGCAAGGGGCTGATGATCGCCCTTTCCTATCTGTGGCTGCTGGCCCTGGTCCCCCTTCTGGCAGAGAAGGACGACAAGGAGGTCCAGTGGCACGCCAAGCACGGTCTGGTGCTGATGGGGGCCGAGATCATCCTGTACGTCATCGTCGGCATCATCAGCGCCATTCCGGTCATCGGCTGCCTGGGGATGATCCTGTGGGCCGTTCTCGCCATCGGGATCCTGGTGCTCCACATCATGTGCATCGTGAAGGGCGTGGGCGGCGAGCGGCTCCGGGTGCCGTACGTGAGCGAATGGGCCGACAAGTTCTGATCGGGTTTCAGGAAGGAAGGAAGATCGAATGAGCGAACCGGTTGCTCCCGCCGCGCCTGCCAAGTCCAACACGCCGATCCTCTCCCTGGTGCTGGGGATCCTGAGCATCCTCTGCTGCGGTCTGCTGGGCCCCGTGGCCTGGTACATGGGATCGCAGGAACTCAAGAAGATCGCCGCCGGAACCGCTTCGGCCGAGGGCGAGGGTCTCTCCAAGGCGGGCATGATCCTGGGGATCATCGGCACCGTGCTGCTGGTGCTGAGCCTGCTCTGGATCTTCTTTGCCGGCGGCATGGCGGTGCTGCAGAGCATGCACTAGGCCCCCGGAGGGCTGGTTGACCGGTTCGATGGCCGAGGCCCACCGCTCTGGCCGGGGTCTCTGGCTGGCGGTGGGGGCTGCGGCGGCCGCGCTCTGGGCGCTCCTCGCCCGGGCGCCGGAGCTGGCAGCGGGGGACGTGGTCGTCTGTCTCTTCCGGCGGGCCACCGGCGTTCCCTGCCCCGGCTGCGGTCTCACCCGCGCCTTCGTCGCGATGGCCGGGGGTGAACTCGGCGCCGCGGTCGCGCTCCACCCGCTGGCGCCGCTGCTCGCGGCCCAGCTCGGCCTGGCCTGGCTGGCGTGGGGGGTCCGCCTGCACCGCGGACCCGGGGCCCTGCCTCTCGGTCCCCGGACCGTGGCCTGGTTGGTGCTGGCCAACGCGGTCGCCCTGCTGGCCGTCTGGGGGATTCGGCTGGCCACGGGGACCCTCCCCGCATGAGCGAGCCGCTACCACCCGCCCCGCCGCCGCCCGGGGCACCCCCCGCTCCCCCGGCCGCCGCCGGCGCCCGGCCCGGCAACCCGTGGGACCGGCGGCACGAGCTGGGTTTTCTGCCCGCGCTGGTCGGGGCGATCCAGCAGTTCGCCGTGGCGCCGACGAGGACGTTCGACGACACCCGGGAGACCGGCGACTACGGGGGTCCGCTGCTCTTCGCCCTCCTCGTGGGCTGGCTGTCGGTGGTCGTCTCGCAGCTCTGGAACCTGGCGCTGCGCTCGTTCCTCGGGCCGATGGTGCCGCCGGAGCTGGCCGAGCAGCTCGGCCCCTTCTTCGCCGGCGGAATGGTGAGCTTCTTCTTCTCGGTGCTCATCGCCCCCCTCTACATCGTGGTCGGCACCTTCGTGGTGGCGGGAATCCTCCACCTCTGTCTGATGGTGGTGGGCGGGCTCGCGAGCTCGAGATCCCGCTTCGAGGGCACCTTCCGGGTGGTCTGCTTCGCGAGCGTCGCCAACCTCGCCCAGATCGTGCCGCTGGCCGGGGGCCTCCTGGCGATGGTCTGGTGGCTGGTCCTGGGCACCATCGGCCTCTCCAGCCTGCATCGAACCAGCCAGGGCAAGGCGCTCCTGGCCATTCTGATCCCGCTGATCCTCTGCTGTGTCTGCGCGATACTGGGGGCGGTCCTGTTCGGCGCCTCGATCGCCGCCCTCGTTGCGGGGGCGAGCGGAGCCGGAGGATGAGCGCGAGCCGCCAGCTCGGCCTCCTGTGGGGCGGGGTGGCGGCGATCCTGGTGGCCGCCTCGCCGGCGGCGCCCGCCCTGGCCGCGGCGCTGCCCCGCTGCCCCTTCCTCGTGCTCACCGGTCTGCCCTGCCCGGGCTGCGGCAGCGCCCGCGCCGCCCTGGCCCTGGCGGCCTTCGATCCCGTCGGGGCCCTGCTCCACAACCCGCTGGCGGCGGTCGGCTGGGCCACCCTGGTCCTCGGGGGCGTCCTGGCGCTGGGTCTGGCGGCGGCGGGCCACGAGCTGCCGCGGCTGCCTCGTCGCCTGCCCCTGGCGACGCGGTGGGCGGCGCTCCTCGCAGTCGCCGGCAACTGGGCCTACCTTCTACGGGCCGGCGGCGGATGACCCGGAGACGGGGTCTGGCCTGGCTGGCCGCCGTCCTCCTGGCCGGCGCGCTGGCCGCCGACCTGTCGCGCGAGCCCGAGAGGCAGCTCACCGCGAAGGCTCTCCTGTCCGCCATCGGCTTCTACCGCGACGCGGTCTCGCCGCGCCTGGCCAGGACGGGGGTGCGCTGCCGCTTCTTTCCGAGCTGCAGCCGCTACGCCGAGGTGTCCATCCGCAGCCGCGGCGCGGTGGACGGCACCCTCCGGGCGCTGCGACGTCTGGGCCGATGCGGACCCTGGACCCGGCGCATGACGGTCGACCCTCCCTAGGTCGGCGGCCGACGGGCGCTGCCATAGAATGCTCGCCGCCATGAGCGGCGCCGAGCCCACACCCACCGAGATCCGCAGGCTGCCGGAGAGCCGCCGCCTGCGGGTCGTGTGGGACGACGGCCACGACGTGGAGTACGACTACCGGCTGCTGCGCGGCTACTGCCCTTGCGCGAGCTGCCAGGGCCACGCCGCGGTGGCGATCCGGTTTCACGAGCCCGGCGACCGGGTGGATCCGGTGTCCATCCAGCCGGTCGGCAACTACGGCATCTCGATCCACTGGTCCGACGGACACGCCACCGGCATCTATCGCTTCGACTTCCTGCGCGAGATCTGCCCCTGCCCCGAGTGCGCCGCCGCCCGGGACGGGGAGGAGGACGGCTGAAGCGACTTCCCAAGGAGCCCCTGCCATGCGCCGACCCCCCCTCCTCGTCCTGACCGCGCTCCTCGCCGCGGCCGCTCCCCCCTCGTTCGCCGAGAACCCCCGGGTCGAGATCGTGGTCCGCGACCACGGCTCGATCGTGGTGGAGCTGTTCGAGCAGGAGGCGCCGCTCACCGTGGCGAGCTTCCTCGAGGAGGTGCGCGCCGGCTGGTACGAGGGCACCGTCTTCCACCGCGTGATCCCCGGCTTCATGATCCAGGGGGGCGGCTTCGACGCCAGCTACCAGTTCAAGCCCACCGACAAGGCGTTGCGCAACGAGGCCGACAACGGCCTCCGCAACGACCGCGGCACCGTGGCCATGGCCCGCAGGCCCGACCCGCACACCGCTTCGGTGCAGTTCTTCGTCAACCTGGTGGACAACGACTTCCTGAATCACACCGCCAAGACGCCGAGAGGCTGGGGCTACACGGTGTTCGGTCGCGTGGTCGAGGGGATGGAGGTCGCCGACGCGATCGCCGAGGTGCCGACGCGACGCGACCGCGTCTCGGAGGCGACGCCCGTGACGCCGGTGGTGATCGAGAGAGCGGTGGTGCTCGAGCCGGCGGAGGGAGAGGCCCCCGGAGACTGAAGGGCCTGGAGACGGGGCGCTACTTTTTCGTCTTGGAGCGGATGAGGTCCAGACAGGCCCAGAGGACCTCGAGCTGCTCGCGGCCGTGCGGCAGGGAGAGGTCGCGCCAGACGTCGCGGGTGGCGGAGAGGAAGTCGTGGAAGTCGATCTTGCGCTTGCGGTCGATGATGCGGCGCAGCGCGCCGAAGAGGTCGGAGGCGCTCCAGAGGGCTGGGCGCTTGCCGCGCAGCTCCTGCCAGCCCACCTTCAGCGCCTCGACACGACGCTCGCGGACTTCCGGGTCGGCGATGCGGCGGCGCAGCCGCTCCACCTCGGACAGGCGCTCGAACTCCTCGTCCGGCGGCGGCTCCAGGGCGCTGATCACCTGCCAGTGCTGGGGCAGCAGCTCCTCTTTCATGATCAGCGCCTTCTTGGCGTCGAAGAGCTTGGTGTTGAGCAGGTTGAAGAGGTTGGAGAGGCTGGGCAGATCCGCCCCGCCGATCCACCTCGCCAGATCTTCCTCGGTCGGGATCTCCCGCGCCGGCTGGTCCGCCTTCTTCGCGGCGGCGGCCTTGGCGGCGGCGGCCTTCTTCGCCGCTTCGGCGGCCGCGCCGTCGCCCTCCGGCGACCGCTCGACCGGTGTCTCGGGGCCGCCCGCGTCTTCGACGGCCGACGCCGTCTCCGCTCCGTCGCCGGCGCTCCCGGTCCGCGTCTCGACGTCCTGCTCGGCCGCTGTCTCGGGCGGCGTCTCGTCGGGCATGTCGAGCGAAGCGTAGACAATCGGGCGCCGTTTTGCCAACCCGCGCCGTCCGGGGCGCTGATACGATCCGGTGCCCATGCACCCGGGTCGCGCCACCGCCGAGGGGACCGCCCGTTTCCGGGGTCGCTTCGAGGGCGCTCGGCTGGCCGGCGGGTCGTTCCGCCAGGTGGGAGAGCTGTGGCTGTCCTCCATCGGGCTCGGGACCTATCTCGGCGAGGCGGACGACGAGACCGACGCCGCCTACGAGGGGGCGGTGATCGAGGCCCTCGAGGCCGGAATCAACGTCTTCGACACGGCCATCAACTACCGCCACCAGCGCAGCGAGCGGGCCGTGGGTCGGGCGCTGGCCCGCGCCTTCGACGAGGGCATCGCCGCCCGCGACGAGGTCTTCGTCTCGACGAAGGGGGGGTTTCTCCCCTTCGACGGCGATCTGCCCGACGACCCGCCGGAGTACCTGCGGGCGACCTACCTCGACACCGGCCTGCTGCAGCCCGGCGACATCGCCGCCGGCTGCCACGCCATGGCGCCCGCCTTTCTCGAGGACCAGCTCGAGCGCAGCCGCGCCAACCTGGGTCTCGAGACGGTGGATCTCTACTACCTGCACAACCCCGAGACGCAGCTCGGCGAGCTGCGGCCGGCGGTGGTCGGGCAGCGGTTGACGCAGGCCTTCGACTTCCTGGAGCGCGCCGCGGAAGCCGGGACGATCGCCGCCTGGGGTCTGGCCACCTGGAACGGGCTGCGCTCCGCCCCGGAGAGCGTCGAGCACCTCGATCTCCAGGCGGTGGTCGATCGGGCCCGGAGGGTGCGTCCCGAGCCGCGGCTCGCCGCGGTCCAACTGCCGCTCAACCTGGCCATGCCCGAGGGGCTGCTGCGCGCCAGCCAGCGGCTGGGCGAGATGGTGGTGCCGGTGCTGATCGCCGCGCGGCACTTCGGCCTGACGGTCTTCACCTCCGCCTCGATCCTCCAGGGCCGTCTGGGGCGGGCGCTGCCGTCGGAGATCGGCGAGGCTCTCCCCGGTTTCGACAGCGACACCCAGAGGGCGCTGCAGTTCGCGCGCTCCGCGCCCGGTGTCGGCACCGCCCTGGTGGGTATGTCGAAGGCGGACCACGTGCGAGAGAACGCGGCGGTGGCCGAGCGCCCGCCGGCCGGGGCCGAGGCCTACCGGCGGCTCTTCGGTCCCGGCTGAGCGAGCGCCTCAGTCGAGCGTCAGCAGACGCTCCGGGATGACGTGGCGCCGCAGCGTCTCGTCCGGCGGCGCCACGTACATGGGGTGGCCCAGGCCGAGCAGGAGCGCCGCCGGCAGACGCCAGAGAAGGAAGAGGAGGACGGCCAGCCGGAGCCAGCGGCGGGCCGGGGGCCAGAGGTGGTCGAGCCAGAGGGCGACCGGGAGGCTGGCGGCGGGCACCGCCAGGAGCAGGTGCCATCCCTGCATCAGGATCGGCGAGAGCGCGGCGGCGGCGAGGCTCGAGCCGAGCACGGCCAGGCCGTAGCTCCGCGCCCAGGGGCGGGGCGCCGCACCGGCCGGCCGACGCCGCAGCAGCCACCAGCTCGCCGCCACCGGCAGCAGCACCGACAGCAGGCCGAGCAGGTGGGTGAGCTCGCCGGCGGCGCAGAGGAGAGCGCTCCGAGTCTCGTCGCTGCCGGGTAGCTCGCAGAAGACCATCTGGCGGTAGCGCCGGCCCATGTCCAGGGAGCCGAAGCGCAGCCAGTAGAGGAGGGCCTTCTCGACCGAGTTGGCGCGCATCAGCAGGTCCAGGGCCACCGGGTCGGACGGGGGCGCCGCGCCGCCTCGGAGCCAGGCGACCAGAGTGGGCCAGAGGGTGAGCCCGCCGAGCAGCGCTCCTGCCGCCGCCGCCGGCCAGTGGGGCCGGAGGTGCCGGCGCCAGGCCAGCCAGGCCGTGGCGAAGAGGAGAATCAGGGCCGAGCCGTGAACCTGGGGCGTCGCGGTCAGCAGAGCGCCGAGGGCCAGCGAAGGACCCACTCGGGGCCGCCGCCGCAGTGCGTCGGAGACCCACAGGTGCACCGCCGCGGGCAGGAAGAGGAAGTTCGACTCCCAGAGGTAGCCGGAGTGGAACAGTCGCCACGGCCCCAGCCAGAAGACCATGCCGAAGAGCGCCGCCGGCCGCCAACCGTAGCGGCGGCGCACGGTGGCGAGAAGCAGCGCTCCGGCTGCCAGGTGGGTGGCCTGCAAGAGCAGCGTCGGGGCGCGGAAGTCCCGCCAGAGGGCGAGTGGCAGGCCGACCAGAAGCTGCAGCAGCGCCCCGGGCAGGGCGTAGTCCCCGGTCATCAGCTTGCCGAAGGCCGCCGGGGAGCCGCCCCGGACCAGCTCCATCCCCAGCGTGTAGAGTTCCACCTGGTCGCGGTAGATCCAGACGGGGCGGGCCCACAGCCAGAGACCCAGGGCCGCGCCCAGGGCGAAGACCGCGCGGGTCAGACGCCGCCAGTCGGCCTCGCCGGTCTGCCAACCGAGCATGTTGCGGAGTATCTCCCGAATCAGGCGGCTCTCGACGGATCGGCCCGGCGAGAGCCTCGCCCTCCCGAGACGCGCCGGGCTCCTCTGGGCGGTGCTCCTCCTGCTCGTGTCGGGGGCCTGCCAGAGGGGGCCGGCGACCCGCGAGGAGCTGGCGGAGGCGGCGGCGCGGGCGACGCCGGTGCTCGCCGAGGGCATCGGGCCGCTGCGCGACGCCTTCGACGCCCGGCGGGGCTCGCCGCGGCTGGTGGCGATTCTCACCACGGCGTGCCCGCGCTGCTTCGAGGGTGCCGTGGCGGTGGCGGGTCCCCTCCTGCGCGCCCGCCCCGACCTCCAGGTCATGCTGATCTGGACCGAAGTGCTTCCGTACGACAGCGGCGCTCGCAAGCGGGTGGAGCTCTTCTACGACCCGGAGAGGATCGCCCACTTCCTGGATGGTGACCGGGCGGCGGCGCGGGCGCTGGCGGGGGAGCTGGGCTGGGGCGACGAGGAGCTGGCCTACGACGTCTTTCTGCTGTTCGACGCCGAGGCCGCCTGGGGCGAGGCGATGCCGGAGCCGGCCGCCTGGTTCCACCAGCGGCGCGATCTCGGCCCGGACCGCTACCGGACCGAGGCGGCGCTCCTGAGGGCGCTGACGGAGGCGGTCGGCGCGCTCTCGGCGGGAGGGCCGCGGCCGCCGCCCGGGCCGACCCGAGCCGCCGCTTCCCTCAGTCCGGAGCCGCGGAGGAAGCCGGGGCGGGAGCGGGCGGCGACAGAAGCGCCCTGCCGTCCAGGTCGTCGGGGGTCGGGATCCCCAGCAGCCGGGCGATCGTCGGCGCCAGGTCCACGGTGCGCACCGGCTCGGTCACCACGGCCGCCGGCACCCCGGGCGCCCGCACCAGGAGCGGCACCCGGGCGTCGTAGTCGTAGGC
>JAWWBN010000059.1:0-17314 GCA_033720955.1 Thermoanaerobaculia bacterium
GGCAGCAGGTTGCGCCGCACGACCATGTTCATCGCGAAGAGGAGGGCCAGGTACGCCGCGGGAAAGACCAGGGCGACCAGCAGACGGCGCCGCCGATCCGGGTCGAGCAGGAACCACCCGCCGATCCCGAAGAGGATCGCCGGCCACCCCAGGTCGGCGCGCAGCACCCGCAGGTTCCACAGGGTGACGCTCTCCGGCTCCACCCCCAGCCAGCCGCCGAAGGCGTACTGGCGGACGCCGAAGAAGAGGTCCCGGCCGTCGGTCTGGCTCGGGTCGAGGACCGCCCCCGGGGTGAGCCAGAGGGCCGGCATCACCACCAGGAGAGCCCCCACGCAGGCGGCCGCGGCCCACACGAGCGACCAGGAGAAGCGGCGCAGCCGCACCCGCCAGAAGAGCCAGACGCCGAAGATCCCCACCGTGACCACCCCGCCGGGGTACTTGCAGGCGGCGGCCAGCCCCGCCAGCGCCCCCGCGGCGAGGTAGTCGGCCAGACGCTCGCCCTCGACCAGCTTGACCACGTAGAGGAAGGCGAGAGCGGCGAAGAAGCCGGAGGGACCGTCGGCGGTGAACTGGGGCGCCACCTCGTTGTGCACGGTCGACGCGGCCAGCAGCAGGCCCCCCACGACCCCCGCCCACGGTCCCCCCAGGCGCTCGGCGGCCAGGAAGACGGGGATCACCGTCAGGGCCGCCAGCAGCGCGGTGATCAGCCGCAGGAGGACCCGCCGCACCTCGAGGGGCGTTCGGGCGCCGTAGAGCCCCTCCGCGGCCAGAGCCGAGGTCTCGGGGAACTGCTCGCCCGCCCACAGCGAGAGCGCCCCCGCGTAGTAGAGCAGGTGGCCGTAGTTGAAGTAGCGGGGCAGGAGCTCGCCCTCGTTGATCTTCTCGGCGAACTCGCGGTAGACCCCCTCGTCGTTGCGGGCGTGGGTGGTGAGCTCGAAGTCCAGGGTGGAGAGCTTCATGCCCAGCGACAGAGCCGTCACGGCGAGCAGGGCCCACCCCGTGACGCCCCGGCGTCGCACCGACCCGAGCACGGCGCGCCCGGCCGCGCCCAGGAGCGCCGCCAGGCCCACGATCAGCACCGCCCGCGCCAGCGGCTCCGGTACCCCGGGTCCGGCCACGTCGAGCAGCCAGGTGACCACGATCGCCGCGAAGGCGCCCCAGGGCAGCAGCCAGGCGGGAGGCAGGCGGCGCTGGGAGGTGCGGCTGGACATCGCGGCGGCGCGCCAGTCTATCCGAGCCGGGGGGCGCCGGCCTCCCCTCCGTCTACTCGTAGCGCAGCGCTTCGATCGGGTCCAGACGCGCCGCCTTGCCCGCCGGGTAGATGCCGAAGAAGACCCCCACCAGGCTCGAGAAGCCGAAGGCCACCGCCACGGCCCAGAGCGGCACGTGGGCCGTGGGCCAGCTCCCGGGCAGGAGGTTGGCCACCACCACCCCGATCCCCCAGCCCACCGACAGCCCGATCGCGCCGCCGAGCAGCGACAGGGTCACCGCCTCGATCAGGAACTGGATCAGGATGTCGCGGCGGCGGGCACCCACCGACTTGCGGATGCCGATCTCCCGGGTGCGCTCGGTCACCGAAACCAGCATGATGTTCATGATGCCGATGCCCCCGACCAGGAGGGCGACCCCGACCACCGCCCCGACCACCGCGGTGACGCTCCCCAGGATGGAGTTCACCGTGCTCAGCATCTCGTCCTGCAGAAAGACCTGGAAGTCGTCCGGCTGGTCCTCGGCGATCCGGTGTCGCTGCCGCAGCAGCGTGGTGATGTCGTCGCGCACCCGCTCGACGATCTCGGCGCTCTCCGCCTTCAGCCTGAGCTGCACCTGGTCGGCGGCGCTGCGGCCGAACAGGTTGAGGGACGTCTCGAAGGGCAGGTAGAGCATGTCGTCCACATCGGTGCCCAGGAAGCGCCCCTTCTTCTCCATCAGGCCGATCACCGTCACCGGGATGTTGCCGACGTAGATCTCCTTGCCCACCGGGTCGCTGCCCAGACGCAGCTCCTCGACCACGCGCAGCCCCACCACGGCCACCTTGCGCCGGTGGTCCAGGTCGATGGCCGAGAGAAACCGGCCCTTCTCCACCTGGAAGTCCACCACGTCGGGCCACGCCTGGTTCACCCCCAGCACCAGGGTGCGGTGCTGCCGGTCGCGGTACTTGGCCTCGGCGTTGCCCAGCACCACCGGGGTGATCTGCGCCACACCGGGCACCCGACGCAGGATCGCCTCGCCGTCCTCCCAGGTCAGCTTGACCTGGCGCGCCACCACGCCGGGTCCCTGGTTGCCGAGGTCCGGAACGATGACGATGTAGGTGGCGCCGGCCCCCTGGAGCTGCTGGGTGATCTGGAACTGCAGCCCCTGGACGATCGACACCACGGCGATGACCGCCGCCACGCCGATGATGATGCCCAGCGTGGTCAGCAGGGAGCGCATCTTGTTCGCCCAGAGGGCGCGCAGCGCGATGCGGAAGTTCTCCAGGAAGAGCACGCCGCCTCCCCTCTAGGCCCCGGCCTCCGCCTCCGACACGGCGACCGCCGAGGAGCGCGCTCCGACGGTGGCCACGTCGTCCACGATCTTGCCGTCCTCGAGCCGGATCCGACGCCGCGCGTGCGCGGCGATGTCGAGCTCGTGGGTGACCAGGAGCACCGTGTTGCCGGCCGCGTGGAGCGCGTCGAAGAGGGCCATGATCTCGGCCGAGGTGGCCGAGTCCAGGTTGCCTGTCGGCTCGTCGGCGAGCAGCAGGCTGGGGTTGTTGACCAGCGCCCGGGCCACCGCGACCCGCTGCCGCTGGCCCCCGGAGAGCTCGTTGGGCTGGTGATGGGCGCGGTCGCCCAGCCCGACCTGCTCCAGCGCCTGCCGCGCCCGGTCGCGCCGCTCGCGGCGCGACATCCCCGAGTAGATCAGGGGCAGCTCGACGTTGTGCAGCGCCTCGGTGCGGGCCAGCAGGTTGAAGGTCTGGAAGACGAAGCCGATCTCCTTGTTGCGGATGGCCGCCAGCTCCTCGTCGCCCAGCTCGTGGACCGCGGTGCCGTTCAGCTCGTAGGTGCCGGCGGAGGGCTTGTCCAGGCAGCCGATGACGTTCATCAGCGTGGACTTGCCGCTCCCCGAGGCCCCCATGATCGCCACGTACTCGCCGCGCTGGATCGACAGGTCCACGCCGTTGAGCGCGCGGATCTGCTCCGCGCCCATGTCGTAGACCTTCTCGATCCCAGCGAGGTCGATCAGGCTCACGACTCCCCTTCCTCCTCGTCGCCCTCCTCCCGGATCCGGACCGAGTCGCCCTGCTCGAGGTCCTTGATGGCGCGATAGGGGCCTGTGACCACCCGCTCGCCCTCCTCGAGGCCGGAGACCACCTCGACGTGGGTGGCGTCCGAGAGCCCCGTCTCCACCGGGCGCTGCTCCAGCGTGTCGTCCTCCAGCACCACCAGCACGACGGGGATCTCCTCGTCGTCGGCGGCGCCCTCCTCCTCCGCTACGTCGAGCGGCGGCCGGTCCACCACCGCCTGGATGGGGATGGTCAGGGCGTCCTCCTTCTCCGCGGTGTTGATCTCGACCCGCACCGACATCCCGGGCCGGAGGCCGGGGTCGGGATCGTCCAGCAGCACCTTCACCTTGAAGAAGGTGACGTCGGGCTGCTGAGGGCGCTGGAAGCCGGAGCTGCCGATCTCCACCACCCGGCCGGTGTACTCCCGGTCGGAGAGGGCATCCACGTCGAGGACCGCCGCCTGGCCCAGCTCGAGGTAGGCGATCTCGGTCTCGTCCACGTCCACCTCGGCCAGGATCTCGGAGAGGTCGGCGATGGTGCCGATGACCGAGGCGGGGTTGTTCATGGTGCCGGAGACCACCACCTCGCCCTCCTCGGCGTTGAGCTCGATCACCCGCCCGGAGAGGGGCGCGAAGATCGTCGCCTTGGAGAGGTCGTCCTGGGCCTTCTCGAGCGAGGCCCGCGCCTGGAGCACCGCCTCGCGCGCCTCCTCCAGGTCCAGCTCGGCCGAGTTGCGGGCCAGCTCCGCCTGCTCGAGCTGCTCCTCCGAGGCGATCCCCTCCTCGCGCAGCCGCCGCATCCTCTTCAGCTTGATCTCCTGGTCCTGCAGACGGATCTGCGCCTGGCGCTGGTTCGAGTCGGCCATGGCCACCTGCGCCGCCGCCTGGTCGCGGGCCGCCTTGAAGGCCGCCTGCTCGAGCTCCAGGAAGGGGTCGCCGGCCTCCACCCGCTGGCCCTCCTCTACGAAGAGACGCTCGATGCGCCCGATCACGTGGGCCGAGATGTTGACCTTGACGCGCGGGTCGATCTGGCCGCTCGCCTTCACCAGCCGGGCGATGGACCGGCGGGTCGCCTCCTCGACGTAGACCTTGGGGCCCTTGCCCCGCTTCTCGCCGCGAAAGCTGGCCGCCACCACGATTCCCAGCAGCGCCACCACTCCGACGCCGATCAGCACCTTCTTCGTCTTGCCGCTCATCGAGCTCCCCTCTCGCCCCCGCGTCCTAGCTGAAGGCCTGTCCGAGGGCGGCGAAGCCGACCTTCGCCGCGACCCCGATCAGCCAGACCACCACCACGGTCACCGTGGCGCTCTGGCGCGAGATCTTGCCCACGATGGAGAAGCCCATGCCGAGCAGCACGATGCTCCAGATGCTGAAGAGGTCCACGCTCGAGAGGAGCGAGGTGACCACGGGGCCCGCCTCCTCGGGCGCCAGGAAGGAGAGGTTGGAGGCCAGGAGCGAGCCGGTCTGCAGCTCCTCCACCGTGATCTCCGCCCGCCCCAGGATCACCGGGATCGTCACCAGGGCCTTGACCACGGCGGGCATGTAGCCGTGGAGGGTGGTGGACACCGCCGGCATGTAGCCCATCTCGGAGCCCGCCAGCCGCATGCCGAGCCAGAAGAGGAGAGCCGCCAGGAAGTAGAACGCGCTGGCGAAGACGACGGGCCCGACCGCCCAGGCGAAGATCTTCTGCACCCGCGCGATGCCCTCCAGGCCGCTGTCGTCGGGCACCGGGCGGTTCCGCGCCTCGAGCTGCTCGCGGATGGCCTCCTCGAAGTCCACCCGGTCCACCGCCAGGTAGCTGGTGACCACACCGGCCAGGAGAAGCACCAGGAGCGCCACCACCCAGGTGGGCCGGGCGGCCAGGCCGTCGAAGGTCTTGGCCGGCGAGAAGAGCACGCCAGTCACGCGTCCAAAGCTCGAACCATCCATGTCGGATCCTCCAGAGTCGATGAGTGGGGACGGGGCGGGACTTCGCTATCCTACCTTCGCACCCACCTGCCGTACGCGGCCGTGGCCCGGAGCATTCCCCGGCCGCGCCCCCGCGGCGCTACTCGCCCGCGATCTCGATGCCGCTGTTCGACAGCAGCTCGCCCGTCGCCTGGAAGTAGAGCGCCATGGCCTTGCGCAGCCCCGTGGTGGCGTTGACCACCCGCTGGCGGGCCTCCGTCAGGTCCTCCTGGATCTGGAGCACCTGGAAGCTGGTGGACATGCCGTTGTCGTAGCGCTTGCGCTCGGCGTCCAGGTTCTCCTCCTCCAGGCGCTGCGAGACCCGGGCCGAGGCCAGGGCCTGGTTCGCCGTGTCCACCGCCCGCGCCAGCCGCCGGACCTCCGTCAGTGCCGCCAGCTCCTGGTCGGCGAGCTCGGCGTCGCCCCGGTCGAAGGCGATCTCGGCCAGCGCCGACTGGGCCTTGGCGACCCGGTTCTCGATCGGGTAGGCGAAGTTGAGCGCCACCCGCCAGCCCACGAACTCGCGGTCGCTGACCTGGGTGAGGGCGTCGCTGTAGCCCCCGGGCGCGGTGCTGATGATCTCGCCGGTGAAGATGTCCCGGACGGTGACGTCGCCCCCGACGCCGTTGTAGCCGTAGGTGACGTCCAGGTCCAGACGGGGCAGCTTCTGGTTGTCGAAGTAGTCCAGGTCGGCCTCCAGGTTCTGCTGCTGAAGACGCTTGGCTCGCAGGTCCGGGCGCCGCTCCAGGGCGGTCTGCATCGCCTCCTCGAGATCGATCTCGAGCTTGGCGGTCTCGGGCTCGGTGGTGGGCTCGAAGAGGGTGTTCCACCGCGCGTCGGTGGGCACGTTGAGGAGCTGGCGCAGCCGGTCCTCGGCGTCGCCGATGGCCGCGGTGGCGCGGATGAGCTGCTCCTCGCGGGTGGCGATCCCGGCCTCGCTCTGCACCAGCTCCAGCGGGGCCAGGGTCCCGACGTCCACGCGGATGCGGTTCTGCTCATGCAGCTCCTTGGCCAGGGCGAGGCTCTCCTCGGCCACCACGTACTGCTCGCGGGCCTCCACCAGGTTCCAGTAGGCCTGCTCGACGAGCTGCACCACCGCCTGCACCTGGAGCTCGAAGTTCTCCCGGCTGACCTGGCGGTTGAGCCGCGCGACCCGGATGCCGCGGCGGGTGTTGGCGGTTCCGAAGTTGCGCAGCAGGGGCTGCGAGAAACCGAGGTCGAAGTCCACGCGGAAGCTGGGGTTGAGGGTGGCGAAGGTCGAGTTGGTGACGAAGCGGCTGTTGTTCACGCTGAACGAGGCGGTACCGCCCGACGGCACCAGCCGGCTCCAGCCCAGGTCCACCCGCTGGTTCTCCTGGATCTGCACCTGCGGTCCGCCGCCCAGCCCCACGTCGAGGTTGCTGGCGGCCGGCGACTCCTCCTCCCAGGCCAGCAGGCCCACCGTGGCGTTCTGGTCGAAGATGCCCTGGTTGCGCAGGATGTCGTAGTCGGCGCTCGCCAGGCGGTAGCGCTCCACCACCAGCCCCAGGTTGCGCTCCAGGGCCACCCGGATCGCCTCGTCGAGACTGAGCTGGACCACGCCGTCCTTGACCGGCAGGGTGCCGATCGGCCCGATCTCGCCCACCTCGGGGTCGACCCGTACCTGCGCTCCCGCGGCGGGGGCCAGAAACGCCAGCGCCAGCGCCACGGCCAGCGCCGTCGAGCGGCGATCGATCACCTGTTGCAGCTTCACCTTGGCAGTCATTTCCACCTCTCCCGAGTCTCGGGTCCGTTCTCTGCTAGCTACGGCGTGCGTCGTGAAATGTTCCAGAGGGTGGGGGCGGGCCCCCGGCGGGCGGCTCGAGCTCGCCCGGGAAGTGGCAGGCTACCTGACGACCGGGCTCGATCTCCACCAGGGCCGGCTCGTCCCGCGCGCACCGCTCCCGCGCGATGGGGCAGCGGGGGTGAAAGCGGCAGCCGGGCGGGGGCGACAGCGGGCTGGGAGGCTCACCGGGCAGGACGATCCGCTCGCGCCGCCGCGCCGGCACGGGGACGGGCACCGCCGACAGCAGGCTCACGGTATAGGGGTGCAGCGGCCGGCGATACAGGTCGGCGGTGGGCGCGGTCTCGACCAGGCTGCCCAGGTAGAGCACGCCCACCCGGTCGGCGAGCTGCTCCACCAGCGCCAGGTCGTGGGCGATGACCAGCAGGGTCAGCCCGAAGCGCTGCTGCAGCCGCGCCAGCAGGTTGATGATCTGCGCCTGCACGGAGACGTCGAGGGCCGACACCGGCTCGTCCGCGATCAGCAGGTCGGGCCGGGTGGCCAGCGCCCGCGCGATGCCGATCCGCTGCCGCTGGCCGCCGGAGAACTCGTGCGGGTAGCGGTCGGCGGCGGCCGGGGGCAGCCCGACCAGGTCGAGCAGCTCCTCCACGCGGGCGCGACGGCCGCTCCGCGGCGCCAGGCGGTGCACCTCGAGGGGCTCGGCGAGGATCTTCTCCACCCGCATGCGGGGGTTCAGCGAGCCGTAGGGGTCCTGGAAGATCATCTGGAAGCGGCGGCGCCGGCGGCGCAGCTCGCCTCCGGACAGAGCCAGCAGGTCCTCCCCGTCCAGCCTCACGCTGCCGGCGTCGGGCTCGATCAGCCGGGTCACGCAGCGCGCCAGGGTCGTCTTGCCGCTGCCCGACTCGCCCACCAGGGCGAAGCTCTCGCCACCTGCGAGGTCCAGATCCACCCGGTCCACCGCCCGCAGGTGGCCCACCGTGCGCTGCAGGACGCCGCGGCGCACCGGGAAGCTCTTGCTGAGGCCCCGGACCTCGAGGAGCGCCGTCACCGGGTCGCTCCGGCGGGCCGGTGCAGGACGCAGCGAGCCACGTGACGCTCGCCGACCGGGAAGAGGGGCGGCACCGCCTGGGAGCACTCCGGCATCGCCTCGCCGCAACGGGGCTCGAAGGCGCAGCCGGGCGGCAGCTCGGAGGGGTCCGGCACCTGGCCGGGGATGGTGGGCAGTCGGCCGCGCGCGGCGGGCCGGCCCAACTGCGGCACCGCCCCCAGCAGCCCCACGGTGTAGGGGTGGGCGGGGCGGGCGAAGAGATCCTCCACCGCCGCCTCCTCCACCTTGCGCCCGGCGTACATCACCAGGACCCGCTCGCAGGTCTCGGCCACCACCGCCAGGTCGTGGGTGATCAGGAGCACCGCCAGCCCCAGCTCGGACCGGAGCCGCTGCAACAGCTCCAGGATCTGGGCCTGCACCGTCACGTCCAGGGCGGTGGTGGGCTCGTCGGCGACCAGGAGCTCGGGACCGGCCGCCAGGGCCATGGCGACCATCGCCCGCTGGCGCTGACCTCCGGAGAGCTGGTGGGGATAGTCGCGCAGGCGGCGCTGGGGCTCCGGCATGGCGACCAGGTCGAGCAGCTCCGCCGCCCGCCGCCGCGCGGCCGCCCGGGAGACGCGGCGGTGCACGCGGATGGCCTCGACGATCTGGAAGCCGATGGTGAACACCGGGTTGAGAGCGGTCATCGGCTCCTGGAACACCAGGGCGATGCGGGCGCCGCGCACCCGCCGCAGCTCGTCCTCCGGCAGCGCCAGCAGGTCCCGGCCGTCCAGAAGCACCCGCCCGCTCTCGACCCTCCCCGGCGGGGGCACCAGCCGCAGCAGGGAGAGCGCGGTGACGCTCTTGCCGCAGCCCGACTCCCCCACCAGCCCGACGAGCTCTCCCCGCCCGACCGCGAAGGAGAGGTCGGCCACCACCGCCACCCGCCCCGTCGGCGCCGGGAAGGTGACGGTCAGCCCCTCGACGGTCAGCAGCTCGGTGCTCACGGTGGCGTCAGAGCCGTCCCGCGCGCCGCAGGAGCCACAGCAGGGTCAGGGCCACGCCGAAGCCGGAGGCGCCGAACTCTCCCTCCTGGTCCGGACCTCTCCACGCGGTGCCGGCGATGTCGAGGTGGGCCCAGCGGCCCGACCCCTCGACGAAGTTGGCCAGGAACGCGGCGGCGGTGTTGGCTCCCCCCCAGCGGCCGCCGACGTTGCGCAGGTCGGCCTGCCGCCCGGCCATCTCGCGCCCGAACTCGGCCCACAGAGGCAGCCGCCACAGCGGCTCCGCGGCGGCCTCCCCGGCGGCGGTCAGCTCCGCCGCCAGCTCGTCGTCCTCCGTGAAGAGACCGGCCGCGTGGGGGCCCAGGGCGACGACGCAGGCGCCGGTCAGGGTGGCGAAGTCGAGGAGCACGTCGGGCTTCTCCTCGGATGCCCGCACCAGGGCGTCGGCGAGCACCATCCGGCCCTCGGCGTCGGTGTTGAGGATCTCCACCGTCTTGCCGCCGTAGCAGGTGACGATGTCCCCCGGGCGGTAGGCCGCACCGTCGGGCATGTTCTCGGCCAGCGGCAGAAAGACCCGGAACCGACCCGGCAGCCCCAGAGCGGCCGCTCCCCGGGCGATGCCCAGCGCGGCGCACGCGCCGCACTTGTCGAACTTCATCTCGTCCATGGCCTTGGGCGGCTTGAGGGAGATGCCGCCCGTGTCGAAGGTGATCCCCTTGCCCACCACGGCGATCGTCTCGTCGCCCTCGCCCCAGGCCAGGCGCACCAGCCGCGGGTCGCGGCGCGAGCCGCCGCCGACGGCCAGGAGCCCGCCCATGCCGTGTCGCTCGAGCGCCTCCCGGTCGAAGACCTCGCACTCCATGCCGGTCTCGGCCGCCAGCCCCTCCGCCTGGGCGGCGATCCAGGCCGGGTGGGCCTCGTTGGGAGGCGTGTTGCCCAGGTCCCGAGCCCACGCCTCGGCCGCGGCCAGCGGCTCGGCCAGCGGCTCGGCCGTCCGGTAGGCGGCGTCGTGGGCCTCCGGTGGCAACAGGGCGACCTCCTCGAGCTCGCGCCGGGCCGGGCCGGTGGCGCGCGAGAACCGGTAGCCCACACGGCGGGCCCGCCGCTGCACTTCGAGACCGGCCTCGGCGCCCGCGGCGGCGTCGTGGGCCGGCACCGCCAGCAGGACGCGCCCGTACCCGGCGCTCCGGGCGTGGCGCAGCTCGTCCTCGATCCAGGCCGAGAGCTCGCGCCGGTCGAAGCGGTCGCTCCGCCCCAGACCCGTTACCGACACCGCGACGCCGAGGTCGGGGCTCCCGGAGGTGGCCGAGCGCTGCCGCCGGCGCCCGGCGAAGCCGGAGCGCCCGGCCGCCCGTCGCGCCGCCTCCAACACGACGTCGGGCAGGGCGTCGGCCGACGGCTGCTCGCCCTCGAAGCAGCCCACGGCCACGAGATCCACCGCCCTGAGGGATTCCACTTCCCCGACCGGGGACTGGACGAGCCGGACTCTCACGCGACTTCCTCCGGGGCGGCGGCCGCCCGTTCCGTTCCGTGCGCGCCCCGGCGGCCCCGGAGCGCGGCGCGGGCGACGCCCGCTGATCGCAGTCTACCAGGCGGGTGGAGCCTCTCTGGGCCGTCGCGGCGCCGGCGGCGGTATGCTCGCCGGGGTCATGCAAATCACCGAGCTCCTGCCGCTCCTGCGTGGGCCGTTCAGCTTCCTGGAGCTCGGTCCCGAGGACCTGCGTCGGCTCGGTCTGGACGGACCGGCGCGGCTGCCTCGACCTCAGCGCATCTTCCTGACCCCCGAGACGGCGACGCCGGCCGTCGGGTTCCCGGTGCTCCAGACGGCGGGCCTCAAGAGCCTGCGGGAGGCCCTGGAGGGGTACGTGAGGGCCGAGGAGGAGCTCGAGCTCGCCGTGCTGGAGGGGCATCCCGCCGACCGGCGCGCCGCCAACGCAGCCTGGAGCGGCTACGAGGCGCTCCTCCAGACCGCCACCGAGAACGCCGTCAGCTCCAGCTTCGGCCGCGGCTACCCGAGCATCTTCTGGCTCTTCCACTCCATCGCGGTGTCGCGTCTCTTCAAAGAGACGCCGCGGCGGCTGCGCCGGGAGAGCCTCGCGCTCGGCAAGACCCGCGGCGACGAGGTCAAGTACCGGGTCTTCCACCGCTATCTCGACCGGGTGCTGCAACTGACCTACGAGGTGACCACCCGGGTCGCCCACCAGACCGAGGAGGAGGAGAAGGAGATCTTCCCCTTCATCCTGAACCGCATGCGCGACAACGTCCTCGTCCTGACCGAGGACCACGTGAGCCCCGACCTGGGGGAGCTCTCCGGCTACTTCAACGCCTACCTGCGCATCGACGGGCGGGAGTTCCGAGAGCGGATGGCCGCTCTCACCCGCTGGCACGACGAGGAGATCCGGCGCAACCAGCCGCTGCGGGAGGCCGTGCGCCACCTGCTTCAGCGCGAGGTGCCGGACGACGCGGCGCGACTCTTCGTGCGCCCCGGCTATCTGACCCTCGTGGCCGAGACCGCGACCTACGACGTCGATCGCTTCCTCACGCCCGGTTGGCTGGAGGTCTGGGAGAACCTGCTGCTCAAGCTCAAGGAGTTCGAGCTGCTCGCCTCCCTGCGCCGGCTCGTGGTCCCGACCTTCCGGCGCGACGACGGCGAGCTCACCTGCTTCTCCTCCTCCATCGGGCGCAGCCGAGGCGGTCGGGGCGAGACGACCCTCTCCGCCACCACCCGGCCGCTCGACTTCATGACCCCGTGGGTGGTGGACCCGCTGGTCGAGCGCTACGGGCTGATCTACGACATCACCAACTTCTCCGCCATCATCTCGAGCCTCCGCCGCGCCGGGCGCGAGACGCAGGACGACTCCTACCGGGGCATCTTCACCTTCCAGCGCCGGGTCAACCGGATGGCCCGCAACCACAGCCTCAGGCTGGAGAAGTACCTGGGTGACGGCGCCTTCTACTCCGGCCGCTACCCGGAGCTGCTGCTGCGCGCCGCGACCCGTCTGCAGCGCTACTACCGCCGCGTCCTCGCCGAAGGCTTCCCCTTCGACCGCGGGCTGCGGATCGCCGTCAACTACGGCCACTACCGGCTGCTGCCCATCGAGGGCGTCGAGGGCGGCACCGGCCACCGCTACGAGTTCTTCGGCCACGGCATCGTCGAGCTGACCCGGCTGGTCACGGGGAAGGCCATGCGCGAGATCGAGGACGTCAAGACCCTCCTTCTGGCCCGCGGCTACTCCCAGCTCGAGGTCGAGCGCTTCTTCGCACCCGTGGCCCGCCACGGCACCTACCTGCGCGACAAGGCCGAGGAGGCCCGGCCCTTCTACGCCTACGTCAACTCCGACGGCGTCCTCATCAACGAGGGGATCGTGGCCACACAGGCCTTTCTGGAGCGGATGGACGCCTCGCGCGCCTACGAGCTGATCGGCACGGTGCGCGAGGGCAGCCGCAGCTACATCGCCGCCCGCCTGGAGGACGAGCCCGATCCCCTGGTGCTCGGCTTCCGCCAGCTCGGCGAGGCCAACCTGAAGGGCCTCGGCGACACCAAGGTCTTCGAGGTCGTCGACGGCGCCGAGTGGCCGGTCGGCGTGCTCGACGGCGCCCGGCCGTCCCCCACCAACTCACTGCTGACGCTGCTGGAGCGTCAGTTCGAAACCCTGACGCGCGACGGCGCGCAACTGAGGAGCTGACCCAATCCATGAGCCGGACCGTCTGGCAGACCGACCTCGCGGGACTTCCCGCCCCCAAGCGCGGCAAGGTGCGCGACATCTACGACCTGGGCGACGAGCTGCTGATCGTCGCCTGCGACCGGATCTCCGCCTACGACCACGTCCTCTCACCGGGGATTCCCGGCAAGGGGCGCATCCTGAACCAGCTCACCAACTTCTGGTTCGAGCGCTTCTCCGGCCGGGTGCCCAACCACCTGCTGGCGACCGAGGTGGCCGACTTCCCCGGCCCCCTGCGCCGGCACTCCGACCAGCTCGAGGGCCGCGCGGTCCTGGCGCGCAAGGCCCGGGTCGTCCCCTTCGAGTGCGTCGCCCGCGGCTACCTGGCCGGCAGCGGCTTTCGCGAGTACACCGCCGGCGGGGCGGTCTGCGGCATCCCGCTGCCGCCCGGCCTGGTGCGCGCCGACCGGCTCCCCGAGCCGATCTACACCCCCGCCACCAAGGCCGAATCGGGGCACGACGAGAACGTCTCGTTCGCGGTTCTCGAGGAAGCCCTGGGCGACGAGATGGCGGCGCGGCTGCGCAACCTGACCTTGGAGCTCTACCGCGCCGGCGCCGAGCTGCTCGAGAGCCGCGGGCTGATCCTCGCCGACACCAAGTTCGAGTTCGGGCTCATCGACGACGAGCTCTGCCTCATCGACGAGGTGCTCACTCCCGACTCGTCCCGCTTCTGGGAGCTGGAGGCGTGGCGCCCCGGAGTGGAGCCGGTCTCCTTTGACAAGCAGTTCGTGCGCAACTGGCTGGACGAGACCGGCTGGGACCACGAGTCGCCGCCCCCGGAGCTGCCGGCGGAGGTGGTCGAGGGCACCCTGGAGCGCTATCGCGAGGCCTACCGGCGGGTCACCGGCGCGGCGTCGGCGCCGGCCTGAGCCGGGGGCGCTCCGGCATCCACGACCCGGCGGGCGAGCCGCAGCCGGAAGCCGCAGAGCACCTCCCAGGCGATGGTGCCGGCGCGGTCGGCGAGCTCGAAGGCGGTGATCTCGTCACCGCCCTGGCGGCCCAGGAGCACGACCTCGTCCCCCAGGCGGGCGTCGGCGCCGGTGACGTCGAGGGTGATCATGTCCATGCTCACCCGGCCGGCGATGGGCACCCGCCGGCCGTGGAGCAACGCCTCCCCGCCGGCCGACAGCCGCCAGGAGTAGCCGTCTCCGTAGCCCACGGGCACCACGGCCAGACGGCGCGGACCCTCGGCCACCCAGGTGCCACCGTAGCCGGCGCGGGCGCCGCGCTCCACGTCGCGCAACAGGGCGATGCGGGCCGCCACGGAGAGAACGGGGGTAAGGCCGTCGAACCGCCGCGCTGGATCCAGGCCGTAGAGCGCGAGCCCCAGACGCACCAGCCGGTGCCGCGAGGCGGGGTGGTGCAGGGCGGCGGCGCTGTTGGCCATGTGGATCAGCACGCTCTCCCGCTCCCCCGGCGTGAGCAGCGAGAGGAGGCCGTCGAACCGCTCGGCCTGGGCGGCGTTGCGCGGGCTGGCCGGCTCGTCGGCCTCGGCGAAGTGGGAGAAGAGGCCGGCCAGCCGCAGCGGACCGCGCCGCACCACCTCCAGCGCCCGCGGCAGCTCCCCGGGGGAGAGCCCCAGCCGGCTCATGCCGGTGTCCACCTTGAGGTGCACCTCGCAGCCCGCCCCGGCCGCCGCCTCGCTCCAGGCGGCGAGCTGCTCCAGCGACGAGATCGCCGGGGTGAGCCGCCACCGCCGGCAGAGCTCGACGGTGGGTGCGTCGGCGCCGCCCAGCACCAGGAGGGGCAGCTCCACGCCGGCCCGCCGCAGCTCGATCGCCTCCGCCGGCTGGCTCACGCCGAGCCACTCCACGCCGGCCTCCTCGAGCGTCCTCCCCACCGTGACCGCGCCGTGCCCGTAGGCGTCCGCCTTGACCACCGCGAGGACGGCCGCCGGCCCCACCCTGCGCCGCAGCTCGGCCAGGTTGGCGCGCAGGGCGTCGAGATCCACGGTGGCCCAGGCGGCGGGCTCGACGCCCGCGGCGGCGCCGGCCTCAGAAGGGCGGCGGGGGCGCGTCATGCCGGGCGAGATTGCAGAACTTGACCGACTCGCCGAGGAAGACCAGGCGGATGGTCCCGGTCTCGCCGTTCCGGTGCTTGGCCAGGATCAGCTCGGCCACGCCCTCGTCCTCGGTCTCCGGGTTGTAGACCTCGTCCCGGTAGACGAAGGCCACCAGGTCGGCGTCCTGCTCGATCGACCCCGACTCGCGCAGGTCGGCGAGCTGCGGCCGGTGGTCGCTGCCCCGCCGCTCCGGCTGCCGCGAGAGCTGGGAGAGGGCGATCACCGGCAGGTCGAGCTCCTTGGCCAACTGCTTCAGACCGCGGGTGATGGCCGAGATCTCGAGGTTGCGGTTCTCGTACTTGCCGCCCGCCTGCATGAGCTGCAGGTAGTCGAGCACCACCAGCTCGAGACCGTGCTCGGCGCGCAGCCGCCGGGCCTTCGAAGCCACCTCCAGCAGGCTGGGGTTGGCCGAGTCGTCGATGAAGAGGGGCGCCTTGGAGATGCCGCGCACGCTGGCGACGACCTTGTTCCACTGCTTCTGCGACATGTGGCCGGTGCGCAGCGGGCCGAACGGCACGTCGGACTCGGCGGAGAGGATGCGCATGGCCAGCTCCTGCTGGCTCATCTCGAGCGAGAAGAAGCCCACCGCCTTGCCCTCGCGGATGGCCACGTGCTGCGCGATGTTGAGGGCCAGGCTGGTCTTGCCCATGCCCGGCCGGCCGGCCACGATGATCAGGTTGGCCCGGTTCAGGCCGCGGGTCTTCTCGTCGAGATCGATGAAGCCGGTGGGCACCCCGATCATGCCGGAGGCCGGGCGGTCCTCGAGGTCCGCCAGGGTCTCCTCGAAGATCTTGCCGATGGGCACGAAACCACGCTGGATGGCCTCCTCGCCCAGTCCCAGGATGGCCTGCTCGGCGCGGCCGAGCGCCTCCTGGGCCACCAGGCCGCCGTCCAGGCAGTCGCGGGTGATCTGACCGCAGGCCTCGATCAGGCGCCTGCGCACCGAGCGCTCCTTGACGATCTCGACGTAGCTCTCCAGCCGGCTCAGGTCGGGCAGATCCAGGTCGAGACTCGCCAGGTAGGCCAGGCCGCCGACCTCGTCCAGGCTGTCGAGCTGCTCCAGCCGGGCCTGGAGCGTGCGCAGGTCGATCTGGCTGTCCTCGGCCTGGATCTCCAGCATGGCGCCGAAGATCAGCCGGTGCCGCTCGGAGAAGAAATCCTCCGAGGTCAGCCGCGCGGAGAGGGTCGGGAAGCGCTCGGGATCCAGGAGCACCCCCGCCAGCACCGCCCGCTCGGACTCGTCGCTGTGCGGCAGGCTGGCGGTCGCTGAGAGGCTCTGGATCATCGCGGGAGAACGGCCATTGTGACCCATGCCGGAGACGCGTTCAAGCTCCGGGGGCCGGGTCGAGAAGGGCGATCGGCCGGCGGCCCTGTCGTAGATTCATTGACAAAAGTGCATTTTTCCTGTCACGAATCTCTTCTCGGCGGCAATTGTCCTGTAACGGGTGGGCGAAGCGCCCCATTTTCGAGGCGCCGGAAACCGCCCGAGGAGTGAAGCGATGATGAACGGATCCAGGCGTACGGCAGCCGCGGCGCTGCTACTGGCGGTGCTCGTCTCCATGGCGGCTCCCGTGCCGGCCCACGCCTTCGACCTGGACTTCGGAGATCGTCTGTCGGACCGGGTGGAAACGGTCTTCCAGCGCGGCGTCACGACCGTGTCGTCGCTGCTCGACAGCATCGGCGATTTCCTCGCCCGGTCGACGGCCACGATCTGCGGCGACGGATAGCCGTAGCCGCTAGCTAGTCCGACGACGCGGTCGAAGACCGCGAACCCTGCCGGCATTGGACAGTAGGGCCGGCGGGGTGGTACTGTATGGCCGCTAACACCCTGGCGGTACTACAGTGCCTACTTCGGATTCCATCCGCTCCGGCCGGAACGAGGACATCGGGGAGATCCTCGAGCGGCTGCGCCCCGCTCTCCAGAGGACCCTCGTCCGCTTCCAGATCCCGGAGCAGGACGCCGAGGACATCCTCCAGGACACCGTCCTGCAGCTCGTGACCCGGCAGCCCGAGTGCCCGGAGGCGTGGCTGCTCGCCGGGGTCCGGTATCGCTGCCTGATGTACTGGCGCAGCCGGAGGCGCTGCCTCTACCGCGCCGTCGACGACACCCTGCTGGATCTGCTCGCCGGCCCGGAGACCTCCGCCGCCCGCGACGTCGAGATCGCCCACGACCTGCGCAAGGTCCTGCCCAAGATCCCCAGCCGCTGCCGGTCGCTCATCCGGCTGCGCTACAGCCTCGGTCTCAAGCCCGACGAGATCGCCGAGGAGATGGGCTACCGCAGCTCGAGCATCGGCACCATCACCAAGCGCTGCCTGGCGGCTCTCTCCCGGAAGCTTCTGGGAGGCGGCTACATCAAGGAGTCCACAGCATGACGACCGCGATCCACCCCAACGAGACCGGTCTCGAGGACTTTGTCCTCGGGCGTCTCGATCTGCCCGAGAACCACCGGATCGTCCGCCATCTGCTGGGCGGTTGCGATCGCTGCCAGGCGGTCACCCAGCGTGTCTGGGAGCGGCTCGAGCAGGGCC
>JAWWBN010000060.1:0-17301 GCA_033720955.1 Thermoanaerobaculia bacterium
GCCGCGTGGTGCTGCTGGGCCCGGCCCACCGCGTCGCGCCGCGGGCGCTGGCGCTGCCGGCAGCCGGGGCGCTGGCCACCCCCCTCGGCACCGTGGAGGTGGACCGCGAGCTGGCGGCGGAGGCCTGCCGCCTGCCGCAGGTGGAGGTGGACGACGCCCCCCACCGCCACGAGCACGCCCTCGAGGTCGAGCTGCCCTTCCTCCAGCGGCTCCTGCACGACTTCCGGGTCCTCCCCCTGGTGGTCGGCGCCGCACCGGCGGCGGCGGTGGCCGAGGTCGTGGCGCGGCTCTGGGGCGGGGGCGAGACGGTCGTCGTGGTGAGCTCCGACCTCTCCCACTACCTCCCCTACGACCAGGCCCGCCGGCTCGACGCCGACACGGCGCAAAAGATCGTCTCGCTCGACGGACCGCTGCGGCCCGACCAGGCCTGCGGCGCCTTCGCCCTCAACGGCCTGCTCCTCGCCCTGGGCCAGCGTCGATTCGCCGGCCGCGTGGTGGACCTCCGCAGCTCCGGCGACACCTCCGGAGACCGCGACAGGGTGGTGGGCTACGGCGCCTTCCACTTTCATCCGGCGTGAGCTCCGGCGGCGCCAGCCCGATGGGCGACCGGCGGGGGGTGACCGCCCTCGCGCTGGCCCGGGCCGAGATCGCGCACCGCGTCGCGGCGGGGCCGGCTCCCCGCCTGCCCTCCGACGGGTGGCTCGAGCGGCCCGGCGCCTCCTTCGTCACCCTGACCCGAGCCGGACGGCTGCGCGGCTGCATCGGCACCGTCCTGCCCCACCGGCCCCTCGGCGAGGATCTGCTGGCCAACGCCCGGGCCGCGGCCCTGGAGGACCCGCGCTTCCCGCCGGTCGCCGAGGAGGAGCTGGACGAGCTCCGGGTGGAGGTGTCGGTGCTGTCGCCCCTGACTCCCCTCGAGGTCACGGGTGAGGAGGACCTCCGCGCGCGCCTGCGGCCCGGGCGCGACGGGCTCTATCTGGAGGGGGGGCTCCGTCGCGCCACTTTTCTGCCGCAGGTCTGGCGGAGCCTGCCGGAGCCGGCCGACTTCGTCGCCGCGCTCCGCTCGAAGGCCGGCCTCGGAGCCGAGGTCCCGGCGGAGGAGCTCCGCTGGTGGACCTTCACGGTGGAGAAGTGGGCCGAGCGGGAGGGTGATCGGCCTCCGCGGACGGGACCGCCCTCGCGGTAGCGGGGCCGCCGCGGGACCACCGCCGCCCCGGGGAGGCAGAACGCGCGCCCCGGCTCGCGCGTAGAAGCAGAGACGCGAGCAAGCCACCGGCGCCTTCGCACCCCAGCTCGAGGGCGCGAGCAGAGAGAGGAGTCACAGAGTGGACCAGGGATTCGCGAAAGCCGGAACGGCACTCGCGCTCTTCGCGCTGCTCTCCGCATGCGCCGCCCGGCGGGCCGAGGAGCGTCGGGCGCAGGAGGCCGCGAGGCTTCACAACAACTTCCACCGCTCCTTCGAGGAGACTCTCGAGCTCGACGCCGTCTTCGCAAGCGAGATCGGCGACGACCGCTACAACGACCGGCTGAACAACTTCCTGTCGCCGGAGTTCCGGGAGCGCAAGAGACGACACCACCAGCGGTGGCTGGACGAGGTCCGCCTCATCGACGAGAGCCTCCTGTCGAGGCAGGATCGGCTGAGCCGCGAAATCTTCGTCCTCGAGCAGGAGAAGGAGCTCGACGGGCTTCGGTTCCCCTCCCATCTGCTGCCGGTGAGCCAGCTCTTCAGCGTCCCCTCCCTGTTCGCCAAGATCGCCTCGGGGCGGGGCGATCACCCCTTCCGGAGCGAGCGGGACTACCGCGACTTCCTGTCGAGGATCGAAGCGTGGGTTCCGGTCTCGCGCCAGATCATCACCAATCTGCGGCAGGGCATGCGGCAGGGGGTCGTGCAGCCACGCGTTCTCATCGAGAAGGCGCTCCCGGAGCTGGAGAGCCTCGCCACCGGAGAGATCGAGGAGAGCCTCTTCTACGGCCCGCTCGAGCGCCTGCCGGAAGGGATGGACGAGGCCGCCCGCGAGAGACTCCGCGACGAGTACGCGACGGCCCTTCGCGAGCAGCTTCAGCCCTCCTATCGGGCCATCTACGACTTCGTTCGCGACGAGTACCTGCCCGCCTGCCGGGAGACCGTCGGCATGTGGGCGCTTCCCGAAGGCCGCGCCTGGTACGCCCATCGGATCCGGGTCCAGACCACCACCGACCGGGGAGCGGAAGAGATCCACCATCTCGGCCGGCGGGAGGTCGAGCGCCTCCGCGGCGAGATGGTCCGGGTGGTCGAGGAGGCGGGGTTCGGAGGCACCCTGGAGGAGTTCCTGCACCACCTCGAGACGGACCCGCGGTTCTACTTCACCGACCCGGAGGATCTCCTCCAGGCCTACCGCGACGTGCGCCCCGTGGTCGAAGCCAGGTTGCCCGAGCTCTTCGATCTGGCTCCCAGGACCGACTACGAGATCCTCCCGGTGCCCGCGGTCTACGCGGCACAGGCCCCGGCCGCGATCTACGACCAGGGGTCCGCGGATGGGACGCGGCCGGCCGCCTTCTACGTCAACACCTCCAACCTGCCCACCCGCCCCAGCTACCAGATCGAAGCGCTCTTCCTCCACGAGGCGTCCCCCGGGCACCACTTCCAAGGCTCCGTGATCCGTGGGCTGGAGGAGCTGCCCGCCTTCCGCCGCTACCTGAGCCTCAACGCCTACTTCGAAGGCTGGGCGCTCTACGCCGAGTCGCTGGGCTGGGAGCTCGGCCTCTACAGAGATCCGTACCAGCGCTACGGCCAGCTCCACCTGGAGCTGCTGCGCGCCATGCGGCTGGTCGTCGACACCGGCCTCCACCACTACGGCTGGTCCGCCGACGAGGCGGTCGCCTACATGACGCGCCACTCTTCCCTCTCCCGCGACGAAGCCACGGTCGAAGTGGAGCGCTACATCGCCTGGCCGGCGCAGGCCCTGGGCTACACCCTGGGAAAGCTCACGATCTCCGGCCTGCGCTCCGACGCCGAGCGGCAGCTCGGCGACCGGTTCGACGTCAAGGCCTTCCACCGCGAGATCCTGGTCGACGGACCGCTGCCGCTGGAGGTGCTGGAGGCCAAGGTCGGGGAGTGGATCGCGGCCTCGAAGGACGCCGGGTGACGTGGCCCGGCGGGAGGATGGTCGGGGCGAGAGGATTTGAACCTCCGGCCTCACGGTCCCGAACCGTGCGCTCTACCAGGCTGAGCTACGCCCCGTCGACGCGGACGGCGAACCCCTCGGGCCGCCTCCGGGCAGGCGGCAGAGCGTACCGCTCCCCGCTTCCCGGGTCAAGGCCGCGGCCGCCGGGGATCGTGTAGACTGAGACCATGGCCATTGGGACTCTCTCCGAGCTGTATCTCGTCTCCCAGAAGCACGACAAGAGCGACTGTCTGCTCCACAAGGTGGACGGCCAGTGGGTGCCGGTCTCCACCGCCGAGCTCTCCGAGTCGGTGCGGCGTCTGATGAGCGCCCTGGACGGCTACGGAGTGCGCAGCGGCGACCGTGTCGCCCTGATGGCGGAGAACGGCGTGCACTGGCCCGCCGTGGACTTCGCCACCCTGTGCAACGGCGCCATCCTGGTGCCCATCTACCCCACTCTGACCGCCGACCAGGCGGCCTACGTGATCGACGACTGCGGCGCCGAGATCGTCTTCGTCCAGGGCCGCGAGCGGCTCGAAGGCCTGCTCGAGGAGCGGGGCGACATGCCCCAGGTCAAGCAGTTCGTGCTCATCGACGGAGCGTCGCCCGACGCGTCGATTCCCACCCTCGACGAGCTCCTGGCCGCCTCCGAGCCGGTGGTCCAGGAGGAGCTCGAGCGCCGCGCCCGCAGGGTGGGCCCCGACGAGCTCGCCACCTTCATCTACACCAGCGGCACCACGGGCAAGCCCAAAGGGGTGATGCTCAGCCACGGCAACATCGCCTCCAACGTGATCGCCGCGCTGGAGGCCATGGACATCGAGCCGCACTACACGGCCCTCTCGTTCCTGCCCCTGTCGCACTCCTTCGAGCGCACCGTGGACTACATCTACTTCTACCGGGGCGTCACCATCGCCTACGCCGAGTCGGTCCAGCTCGTGGCGCAGAACCTCCAGGAGGTCAAGCCCCACGTGTTCGTCTCGGTGCCGCGCGTGTACGAGAAGGTGCTGGCCAAGGTGCAGGAGAACGTGTCCCAGAGCTCGCCGGTCAAGCAGAAGATCTTCAACTGGGCCGTCGCCGTGGCCCGGGAGGCGGTGCCCTACCGGCTCAAGCAGCAGAGTCCGCCGGGCCTGCTGGGGGTGAAGCTGGCGCTCGCCGACAAGCTGGTCTTCGGCAAGATCCGCGACCGCCTGGGCGGCCGCTTCGAGTTCGCGATGTCCGGCGGCGCGCCGCTGTCGGCCGAGATCGCCCGCTTCTTCTGGGGCGCCGGCATCCGCATCTACGAGGGCTACGGCCTCTCCGAGACCTCGCCGGTGCTCACCGTGAACAGCTCCAGCGAGGTCAAGCTCGGGACGGTGGGGCCCGCCATCCCCGGGGTGGAGCTCGCCATCGCCGAGGACGGGGAGATCCTCGCCCGCGGCCCCAACATCATGAAGGGGTACTACAACCTGCCCGAGGAGACTGCCGAGGCGATCGACAACGAGGGGTGGTTCCACACCGGGGACATCGGCGAGATCGACGAGGAGGGGTTCCTCAAGATCACCGACCGCAAGAAGGAGCTCATCGTCAACGCCTACGGCAAGAACATCGCACCGGCGCCGATCGAGAACCACCTGAAGACCAGCCGCTTCATCGAGCAGGCGGTGGTCATCGGCGATCAGCGCAAGTTCCTCTCCGCCCTCCTCGTCCCCGACCTCGAGAACCTGGCCTCCTGGGCGACCCGCCAGGGCTTCCCTCTCGACTCCCGGCAGGCGGCGGCCGACGACGACCGGGTCCGGGCGCTCATCGGCGGAGAGGTGGCCAAGGTGAACGCCGGGCTGGCCCGCTACGAGCAGATTCACGCCTGGAGGCTGCTGCCGGCCGAGTTCACCATCGAGGGGGGGGAGCTGACCCCCACCCAGAAGGTCAAGCGGCGGGTGGTGACGAAGAAGTACGCAGACGAGATCGAGCGCCTCTACCGCGAGGCCGAAGGACGGGCGGCGAGCTAGGGCGCTCCCGCCCTCCCATCCCAACCCGACCCAGCCAGGGAGGTACTCTCAGGTGTCCTCGGCTTTCGACCTCCGCGTGCCCGACGACGGGCTCGCGACCCTGACCTTCGATCTGCCGGATCGCCCCGTCAACGTCTTCAGCCGGGCGGTGATGGCGGAGCTCACCGCCGTCATCGAAGCCGTCGCCGGCCGCGACGACGTCCGCTGTCTCGTGCTGCTCTCCGGCAAGCCGCGCAACTTCATCGCCGGCGCCGACATCGAGGAGATCTCGCAGGTCTCCTCCGCCGACGAGGCGACCGAGGCCGCGGAGCGGGGCCAGGCGGTCTTCAACGCCTGGGAGGCGCTGCCCTTCCCCACCGTGGCGGCGGTCCGGGGCTCGTGCGTGGGAGGCGGGTGCGAGATCGCCCTGGCGTCGGACTTCATCGTCCTCAGCGACCGCGAGGACGTCCGCATCGGGCTGCCCGAGGTGCGGCTGGGGATCGTTCCCGGGTGGGGCGGATGCACCCGGCTGCCCCGCAAGGTCGGGCTGACCGCGGCCCTCGACGTCATCCTCGCCGGCAAGACGCTGCGGCCCGGGAAGGCGCTCAAGATCGGACTGGCCGATGCCCTCGTGCCCGACGCCTCCTTCTCGCACGAGGTCCGGCGGTTCGCCGCCGGGGCCGCGGAGGGGGGGAAGAGACGCTCGCGCAAGGGCGGGCTCAAGTCCGTCGTGCTGGAGGGAAACCCGCTGGGGCGGATGGTGGTCTTCGACCAGGCCCGCAAGCAGATCCTGGCCAAGACCGGCGGCCACTATCCGGCGCCGCTGCGGGCCATCGAGGTGATCAAGGCGGGCATCCAGGGCGGGGCCGCCAAAGGCTTCCGGGCCGAGGCGCGAGCGATCGGGGAGCTGGCGGTGTCGCCGGTCACCGGCAATCTGGTGCGGCTCTTCCAGCTCGTCGAGTCCACCAAGGCGGCGGCGCGAGAGAGCCCGCGGCAGGTGGAGCAGGTGGGCGTCCTCGGCGCCGGCGTCATGGGAGGCGGCATCGCCCAGATCGTCTCCGACAAGGCCGACCTGCCGGTGCGGATGAAGGACATCGGCGCCGAGCAGCTCGCCAGCGGCATGGCCCACGCCTCCAGCCTCTTCTACAAGCAGGTCAAGCGGCGGTGGATCCGCAAGAGCGACGCCGACCGCAAGATGGCCCTCATCCGGCCCACCCTGAGCTACCGCGGTTTCGAGAGCGCCGACCTGATCGTCGAGGCGGTGGTCGAGAAGCTCGAGGTCAAGCGCAAGGTCTTCGCCGAGGTCGAGGCCGCGGTGCGACCGGACACCATCCTGGCGTCCAACACCTCGTCGATCTCGATCGACCTGATCGCCGCCGAGGCGCGTCACCCGGAGCGCTTCGTCGGCATGCACTTCTTCAACCCCGTGCACAAGATGCCGCTGGTCGAGATCATCCGCGGCTCGGCCACTCAGGACGAGGTCGTGGAGACGGTGGCCGCGTTCTGCCACACCCTCGGCAAGACTCCGGTGGTGGTCAAGGACGGCCCCGGCTTCCTCGTCAACCGGCTGCTGGGCTTCACCCTGGCCGAGGCCATGTGGCTGCTGGACGAGGGAGTGCCCATCGACGAGCTCGACCGCGCCGCGAGCCGGTGGGGCCTGCCCATGGGGCCGGTGACCCTGACCGACGAAGTGGGGATCGACGTCGCCGTCAAGGTGGCCCGGATCCTGGCCGACGCCTTCCCCGAGCGGCTGAGCTTCCCCGCGTGGTTCGAGAAGGTGCCCGAGGACGGACGGCTGGGGACCAAGGCGGGCAAGGGCTTCTACCTGTACGAGGACGGCAAGCGGGGCAAGGTGGATCCCGACGTGTTGGAGCTGATCGGCTCCTCCGGGCGGCGGCGGGAGGCCGACCGAGGGCGCCTGGTGGACCGTCTGCTCCTGCCCATGCTCAACGAGGCCGCCCGCTGTCTCGAGGAGAAGGTGGTCGCCTCGCCGGACCTCCTGGATCTGGCCATGATCATGGGCACCGGATTCCCCCCCTTCCACGGCGGCCCGTGCCGCTGGGCCGACGCCCAGGGGCCGGCCTCCCTCCTCGCGGAGATGGAGCGGATCGCCGAGCGGGTGGGCGACCGCTTCGCGCCTTCGGCGGCGTTTCGCGAGACGGTCGAGGCCGGGGGCTTCGCCGCCCGCAGCGCATGAGGCCGGCGGGGAGGACGCCCTGTCCCCGCGCGCGGACGTCGCCCCGCCGCGCCGGCGACGCCGGCGGCGCCCCGGGGTTGGCGCGGCTCTTGCTGAGATCTGATTCGAACGAAAACGCAAGGAGCCCTTCATGAGAGAGACCACTCTTCTTCTCGTCACCGCCGCTGTGCTGCTGGGAGTGCTCCCGGTGGCGGCGCAGGACGAGCCCGCCGCCTTCGGGGAGCGGCTGGACGTCACCGAGGTGCTGCTCGACGTGCTGGTGACCGACCAGCGGGGCAACGTGATCCTCGGCCTCGACGAGGACGATTTCGTGATCGAGGACGGCGGCGAGCCGGTGGAGATCCGCAGCTCCACCTTCTACAGCAACCGGCGCTACCTCGACGACGCCAACCTCGCCGGCCGGCTCGGAGTGCAGGCCTCCGAGGTCCCGGTGGACCGCTTCTTCATCCTCTTCTTTCACGACCAGCGCCGTCTCTCCACCGACCTGACCCGCAACCAGATCCTGGCGGTGCGGCGGGTGAAGGACTGGGTCTACAACGAGCTGCTGCCCAACGACTGGGTGGCGGTGCTCTCCTACGACGCCAAGCTGCAGGTGCACCAGGATTTCACCACTGACAACGAGGCCATCGTGCGCGCCCTCGACGACGTCGCCAAGGGCCGCGATCCGGGCGCCACCTGGGCTTCGCGCATCGCCGAGCACGAGGGCCCCTCCCTGGCGGTCAACCTGCCCCGCGGCAAGGAGCTGGCGCGCGCCACGCGGCGGATCTACTCCGCCCTCCAGCAGGTCGCCGATGCGGCCGGCTACATCACGGGGCGCAAGAACCTGATGCTCTTCAGCATCGGCTTCGGGCGGCTCAACGATTTCGGCACCTACCTGCCGGACGAGCGCTACTACGGCGACACCATGCAGGCGCTCAACGACAACAACGTCGCCACCTACGCCATCTCCTGGATCGAGAGCGCCGCGGACGAGGGACCCGCCGCCGCCGAGCTGAGCAACGTCCTGAGCCTGCTGGCCAGCGACACCGGCGGGCGCTACTACTTCAACTTCATCGACTTCCGCGAGCCGTTGCGGCAGGTGGCCGAAGACAACAACGGCTACTACCTGCTGAGCTACGCCGCCCGGCACCCGGCCGGCGCCGCCGGCTACAACAACGTCAAGGTGACCACCAAGAACCCCGACTTCGTCGTGCGGGCGCGGCAGGGGTACCGGTACGGATCCTGAGCCGCCGGCTCAGGCGTCCTCGACGGCGACCAGCACCACGGTGATGTTGTCGCGTCCGCCGCGGTCGTTGGCGTCGTCCACCAACTGACGGCAGGTCTCGCGCAGCGGACGGCCGGCGCTGAGCCGCCGGCAGATCAGCTCGTGGGGCCCCTTGGTGGACACCCCGGCCGCGATGCGCTGGTACCGGTCGCCGGGCGCCAGGTCTTGCGCGGTGCGCTCGACGTCCACCCGCTCGTCGCCTCCCAGCGCGCGGGTGACCACGCTCTTGAAGGGGTGGTCGCGCGCCTGCGCCTCGGAGAGGTTCCCCGCCGTGAGCTGCTCGTTCACCCAGGTGTGGTCGCTGGTCAGGCGCCTGAGCCGGTTCTCCCGCAGCCGGTAGGCGCGGCTGTCGCCGACGTGGGCCAGGATCCCGGTGCCGTCGTCGCCCAGACGCAGGGCCACCAGGGTGGTCCCCATGCCGCCCAGGGAGCGGTCGTGGTCCACGGCGCCCAGGACGCTCTCGTTGGCGCGCTCGATGGCCTCCCGCATGAGGGCGGGCCGGTCCTCGCCGGCGGCGGGCCAGCGCCGGCGGCCGCCACCCGCCCCGCCCTCGAAGAAGCTGCGCACGGAGTCCACCACCAGCCGCGAGGCGATCTCGCCGTTGCCGTGCCCCCCCATGCCGTCCGCCACCAGGTAGAGACGGTGCTCCGGGTCCACGCCGAAGAAGTCCTCGTTGGACCGCCGGGTGCGGCCGACGTCGGAGAGCGCTGCGGCGTCGACCTCCAGCCTCAAGAGACCTTCCCGAAGAGGTTGATCCGCTTGCGCCCCCCGCCGGAGCGCAGCAGCTCCAGCGCCTTGGTGATGGCGGGATCCTCACCCCCCCAGTTCAGTGCCTCCGCGAGGTATCGCTCGGCGCGCGAGGTCATGCCGCTCTCGGCGAAGACCTGTCCGGCCAGCTTGAGGTAGTCCGAGTTCATCGGCTCGAGCTCGCAGGCGCGGGCCGCCGCGGTGCGGGCCCGCGAGAGCCACCTCTTCTGGTGCCGCGCGGCCGCCGCCAGGTAGTGCCAGGCCTTGGCCATCTCGGGGTCCTCGCGGGTGGCCCGGTCGAAGTTCTCCGCCGCCTGGAGAAAGTTCTTCTCGCGGTAGGCGCGGATGCCGCGCTGCAGGTAGACCTTGGCCGCCTGGTTCTTCTCCGGCGCCGCCGCCGCCGTCGGCCGGGCGAGCTGAGCGTCGAGCTCGCTGCGCCGTCGCGGGTCGGTGAGGACGTTGAAGGCCTCGGTGATCTCCTGGAACTCGCGCTCCACCCGCTCCTTCTCCTCGCCGGGGAAGCGGTCGGGGTGGCGGGTGCGGGCGAACTCGAGAAATCGCTCCCTCACCTGTCGCGTCGTGGCGTTCTGTGGCAGCCCCAGAACGGCGTAGTAGTTCTTGGCCATCCCTCCGTCGATTCCCCGGCTTACTTCCGCTTCATTCTATACAAGCGCCCCGCCAGGGCCCGGACCGTGTGAGTGACGTTGTGATCCCTCGAAAGCGCCCCCAGGTCGCGCAGCGACAGGCGCGCGACCAGCCGTACCGCCAGCGCCGCGGGCGAGCGCGGGTTGCGCGCCAGGGCCAGCACGACCGGATAGCGGCGCATCCAGCTCCGGTTGTTGCTGATCGCCTGCAGCACCTCCGCGCGCACCGAGCGGTTGCCGGCGATCTCCTCCACCTCGAGATCGCTGAGGGGGTTGCTGCGGATGACCGAGGTGGCCACCTGCGGGTTGTTGTCTCGCACCAGGATGTTCCGCAGCGACCGGGAGGCGCCCCGGGTCAGCCGCAGCCGGACCGGCACCGGGAGCATCCGGATCTGAGCCTCGGCGAGACCGGTGGTCTCGTCGACCTTCCCCTCGGCCGGGGCCTCCGCGGCCACCGTCTCGATGGCCTCCTGCACCTCCTCCTCGGTGAGCTCGTCGGCCGCCCGCTCCAGCTCGGCGGCCGCCCTGCCGGGCTCCGCCGACGGCTGCCGCGGCAGCAGGTGCTCGCGGTACTCGCGGACCCGCCGATGGGCGTAGGCGGTGAGCTGGGGATTCTCCTCCAGCGCATCCAGGATCTCCGGCGACTCGACGATGGCGTCCTGCCGCAGCAGGAGGATCTCCTGCATCTCGCCGCTCACCACGGGGGCGAGCTGTCGCAGGAGGCCGTGATCGATCCCGCGGTGGCGGATGACCGCCTCCAGCACCGTCGGGTGGGGACGCTCCAGGGCCAGGTAGGCGAGCGCCTGCTGCGACACCCCCTCGGCGATCGCCTGAACCGCGCTCTGCGGGTCGAGCTGCGTCAGCGACCGCCGGGCGAGCGCCGCGATCTCGGCGTCGTCCGAAGACGCCAGGGCCGCCTGGAGCCCCACGAGCTCGTTCAGGGGCAGGGGAAGCAACCCTTCGGCGGCCAGATGCTGCAGCTCGCGCCGCCGCCCGGAGAGGACCTCCTCCACCAGGCGCGGGCGCTCGGGCGCCGAGCTCACGTACCGTCCTTCTGCTCCAGCTCCTCGACCGTCGTGAGGTCGATCTGCACGTCCCGCGCCACCCGACCGGGGCGGAAGGGCGCTCGATACTCCACGCCGTTGACCTCGATCCGCACGCCCCCCGGATTGCCGAGGGTGAGCAGCACCGACTCCTGCGCCTCCAGGGTGAGCGACTCGCCCTGCACGTGGAGCTCGGAGAGCCGGCTCTCCCCGTCCACCGAGGCCTCGAGCCAGCAGTCCTCGGTGAAGTCCATGGTGACCCGGATGGGCGCCCGGGGCACCGACGGCGGGGCCGCCGCCTCGACCGGCGCCTGCGGCTGCGCCACGGCTTCCGGCACCGGGGGCACGGCGATCGGTGGCGGCGCCACGGTGTCGGTGCCGGCGTCGCGGCCACCGTAGAAGACCAGGAAGGCGATGAGCACCAGAAGACCGAGCACCCCGGCTGCCAGGGCCACCCCGGAGGCCCACTCGCCCGACCGCCGCGGCCGGCCCGACTCCTCGTCGTCCTCCTCCGGCCCCCTCTGGGCGATCAGGAAGGAGTTGACCACCTCGTCGGGGTCGAGGCCCACGTAGCGGGAGTACTCGCGCAGAAAGCCCTTCGCGAACACCGGCGCCGGCAGGATGTCGAAGCGGTCCTGCTCCAGGCCCTCCAGATAGCGCATGCTGATCTTGGTGACGTCGGCGATCTCCCGCAGCGGGATCTCGCGAATCTCCCGCTGGCGTCGCAGCCAGTTGCCGAACGAGAGCTGCTCGCCCTCGCTCTTCGACGCCCACGGGGGCTGTCGGCCGTTGTCTCGGTCGCTCTCGGGCATGGTGCTGCGCCGCCTCGGGGCTCGGAGGGAGCCCGGTCGCATCGGGCGATCCGTCAGTTTAACCCAGCCGGTGCCCGGCTCAGATACGCGGCTCCTCCCCCACCATGAGCTGCGCCCGCCGCCGCACCGCCGACGGCAGACGCGGGTCGCGGGCCACGGCTCTCAGGTCGCTCTTGCGAAGCGAGGGCAGGAGCCCCAGGACCCGCGCCTCCGGCGTGCGAGGGTTGCGGCAGAGGGCGAGCCGGACCCCGTACCGGCTGCCCCACCGGCGGTCCCTGGCGACGACCTCGAGAACCTGGGGAGGGACCCGCTCGGAGGCCAGGAGCGGCCCCAGCATCGGCTCGGTGAGACGCGGGTTCTCCAGCAGGGCGGCGATCACCGGCGGACTCGGGTCGAAGCGCAGCCGGGCCACCACCCCCCCGCCGGCCCGCCGGGCGATGGCGATGCGCTCGCCGACCGACAGCCCGGGCAGCCGCTCGCCCAGGCTCACCTCGGCACCGCGGCGGACCACCGGCCGAACCCGGGGGTCGCGGGAGAGCTCCACCAGGTCGCGCCAGTAGAGGGTGGCCACCAGGCGCCGCGCCGGCACCTCCGGAGTGCGCGGATGGCCGGCCACCTCGCGACGCAGCTCCGAGGAGCGCAGGAGCTCCCTGCGCTCCAGCAGCTCGGAGATCACCCGGCCGGTGACGTAGGGGCTGCGGAGCATCCGGCGGGCCTCGGCGACATCGAAGTCGGCCCCCGCCTCCCGCAGCCGCGCCAGCATCTCCCGCTCGCCCGCGCGCTCGCCGGCGCCGTCGCTCTGCATGCGTTCTACGATAGTCTACGCAGCTCCGATGGCTCTCCCCCGCGAACTCCGCAAGGCGATCGAGGCGGCCCAACTGGAGCGCGTCGAGGACGCCTGGCTGCAGCAGATCGAGACCGACCCGGAGTCGGTCGACTTCTTCACCGCGGCGGCGCGCGGCCTGGTGGGCAGCGGCGAGGGCGAGCAGGCGACCTTCCTGCTGGAGCTGCTCGACGAGCACCTGCGGAGCGGCGAGCGGTGGGAGGCGCGGCTCGAGCTCCTGCGCGGCTGTGGCGAGACCCTCTTCCCCGAGCCGGAGCGGCTCTACCGGGAGATCCTGGCCACCCTGCGCGCCCTCTACAGAGACTGCCCCAGCCTGGACGGCATGATCGAGAAGATCGGCCTCGAGCGGGGCACCGGCGATCTGCCCAAGATCTGGGACAAGACCGCCAAGCTGCGCGACCTGATGCAGTTCGAGCTCGGCACCCCCGTGCGGATGGAGGGCAAGGGGGTGGGGCGGATCGAGGAGGTCAACCTGGAGCTGGGCAGCTTCAAGCTGGCCTTCGACGACGGCGGCGAGCTGCGGGTGGGTTTCGCCGCCGCGCCCAAGCTCCTCGACGCGCTCCCCCGCGGTCACTTCCTGCGCGACCGTCTGGAGCGGCCCGAGGAGCTGCGGGCGCTCAAGGAGAGCCGGCCTTCCGAGCTGCTGCAGCGGCTGCTGGAGAGCTCCGAGGAGCCGTTGACCGCGGCCCAGATTCGGGAAGCGATGCAGGGCATCGTGGACGAGAAGGAGTGGACCTCCTGGTGGGCCGCCGCCCGGAGCCATCCCCAGGTGGTGCCCGGAGGGCGCGGCCGGCAGACCTACGCCTGGGCCGAGTCGAGCGCCGACGCCCTCGAGGAGATCCGGCAGGCCTTCGAGCGCTCGGACGGGCCGGGGCGTCTCAAGCTGCTGGCCCGGCACGGCTCGCGCGACGAAGAGCTCGCCGGCTGGATGGCGCGGCGGCTCGCCGACGAGGGCCGGGCGGCCGCCGACGAGCGGCCCGAATGGGCGCTCACGGTCTGGGCGGCTCTGGAGAGGAGCGGAGCGGCGCCCAAAGACCGCACCTGGAGCCCCGAGGCGCTGGTCGACCGCAGCGGCGACCTGGTGCGCACCGTGCTCGCCCTGGGCGACAAGACGCTGCGCGAGTCGGTAGCCGCCCTGATCCGCGAGCGCCGGGACGACTGGCCGGCGGTGACCCGGGGCATCCTCGACCGCGAGACCGACTCCAGGCTCCTGACCTCTCTCTTCGACGCCCTGGACGCCGCCGACGGCGACCAGGCGCAGCAGTTCGTGGACGAGGTGGTCGGGGCGCCGCGCCGGCGGCCCGCGGCCTTCACCTGGCTCATGGAGCGCGGCGCCGACGAGGCCCGGCTCGAGCGCCACAGCGCCCTGGCGCTGCTACGGCACCTGGTCGCCGCCGACGGCGACCGCACCTTCGCCCCCTACCGGGCCCGGCTGCGCCGGCTGTGGGAGAGCGGCGGCCACACCTGGCTGCTGGACCGGCTCTCCGCCGAGCAGGCGCCGCGCGCCCACCAGGTCATCGAGAGGGCGCCCATCGAGGAGTACCTGCGCACGCCCTACCTGAACGCGCTGGAGCTGCGCTTCCCCGAGCTGGGCCGGCGGGAGAGCGACCACCTCTACGCCACCCGGGCGTCGGTCGACGCCCGGCGGGCCGAGCTCAAGGAGCTGCTGGAGAAGGAGATCCCCGCCAACCGCAAGGCCATCGAGGAGGCGCGCGAGCTGGGCGACCTCAGAGAGAACTTCGAGTACAAGTCGGCCCGTCAGCGTCACGAGTTCCTGACCGCCCGGGCGGCTGCGCTCGATCGCGACCTCTCGCGGGTGCGTCTCATCGACCCCTCGCTGGTCGATGCCTCCGAGGTCCGGGTGGGCACCCGGGCCCGCCTGACCGGCGCCGACGGCGAAGAGCGCGCCGTCACCGTGCTGGGGCCGTGGGAGAGTCGACCGGAGGACGGGATCTTCTCCTACGACTCCGACCTCGCCCGCGAGCTGCTCGGCAAGGCCGCCGGCGACACCATCCGGCTGAAGGGCGCCGAGTACCGGATCGGCGCCATCGAGCCCGCCGAGCTCTAGCGCGCCGGCGCGAGGCGGTCCGGGTCGATCTCCACCAGGCGGCCGTGGAGACGGAGACGCACCGGCCCGTCGAGATCCGAGAGCTCGGCCAGCTCGGCCGCGAGATCGGGGCTCAGCCACTCCACCCGCTCCGCCGACTCCTGCGGCCCGACGCCGCGCTCGAGCCAGACGTCCCCCGAGCGCCGGAAGTCGCGCCCCGCCAACCGCCGCCAGCCGGCCGCGGGGGGCTCCGCGGGAGCGGTCTCCGCGGACGGCGGAGCCGGGCGCTGCTGCCCAGGGCCCGAGCTCTCCCACCGGGCCGCTGCCAGGGCCAGGAGATACAGGGCGATCGCCAGCGCCAGCAGCACCCCGAACAGGGGCAGCAGCGGCGGCGTCACCGGCACCCGCCGCACGCGCTCTTCCAGCCGCGCCACCAGGCTCCCGGGCGGACGCTTCTGCTGCAGCCGCCGACGCACCAGGGCGCCGAGCTGCCGCGGCGGCGCCTGCTCCTGCAGCCGCTCCAGCTCTCCCACCACCCGACGCAGACCCACCAGCCGCTCGCGGCAGCTCGCGCAGTCGCCCAGGTGGACCTCCACCGCGCTGCGCTCGCGGGCGGCGAGCTCTTCGTCCAGGTAACGAGAGAGCTGCTCGACGCTGGCGTGACCGCTCATTCCGCCCCCTCCAGAAGCTGCCGCAGTCGCTCGCGACCCCGCGCCAGGCGCGAGCGCACGGTCCCGATTCGCACTTTGCAGATGCGGGCGATCTCCCGGTAGGAGAGGCCCTGCAGGTCGCGCAGCACCACCGCCTCCCGGAAGGGGACCGGCAGCAGCGCCAGCGCCGCCTGCACCCTCTCGCCGGCGTCCTTGGCCAGCAGACGGCTCTCCGGATCCCGCCGGGCGTCGGCCAGGCGCTCCAGAGGCTCCTCCGGCTCCACCGCCCGGCGCCGCCAGCCCCGCCGGCGCAGACGGCTGCGGAAGCAGTTGAGGGCCACCTGGAAGACCCAGGTCTTCAGCGACGACCGGCCGCGGTAGCTCGCCAGGTTGCCGTGGATGCGCAGAAAGGCCTCCTGCGCCAGGTCGGCGGCGTGGTCGCGGTCGCCGGTCATCCGCAGGGCCAGGTTGTAGACCAGTGGCTCGTAGCGGCCGTAGAGCTCCTCGAACGCCTGCTCGTCGCCGTAGCGGTGCCGGGTGACGAGATCGAGATCCTCAGACCCGAGGGTGGCGCTTTCGACGCTCGGCATGGGCTCGCGCAAAGCCGTTCACTCTCTTCGACTGTCGCGGCGCCACCGAAGTTCCCGGGCTCCGTCAACGCGCCGTGCGCGCCACCCGGACTCCCGGCGAGCCCGCCTCCACGTCGTAGTAGCTCACCAGTCCGTCCACCAGCGCCTGGGCCACCCGCTCGCGGAATGCCCGGGTCTGGAGGAGCTTGCGGTCCTCCGTGTTGGCCAGGTTGCAGACCTCCACCAGCACCGCGGCCGGCACCGCGTTGAAGCGCAGCACCGCCGGCACCCAGGCGCGGCGCTGACGGATGACCTTCTCCCGGATCGGCTTCTCGCGGTGCACCTCCAGCCCACCCGCAGCGAAGGCATCCAGGACACGCGCCGCGAGCTCGCGGGAGAGACCCTCCGAGCGCGCCAGCTCCCGGCTGGAGAAGGAGACCCGAGGCTCCTCGCGCACCTCGCGACGCGAGGCGTAGACGGCGCCGCTCTTGCCGAAGCTGCCCTTGCGGTAGAGCGCGCCGGGTATGTAGACCATGGCGCCGCGCAGGCTGGGGTGGAGCGAATCGGCGTGAACCGAGAGAAAGACCACCCGCTCGGGCTCGCCCCCGCGGGCGACGGCGCGGCGGAAGACGCTGTTGGCCAGGTACCAGCGCAGATGCAGACCGACCTTGGAATCGGCGATCGGGTACGCCGGGTCGGTGAGCACCCGGTGGCCCCGCGAGTACGGCAGCACGTCCCGCTCCGGGACGTCGAAGCCGCGGCCGTCCTGGATGGTGGGGACCACCGCCGCCGAGGTGGTGGTCTCCAGCAGACGCTTGACGCGGAGCATGATGTCGTAGACGTAGAGGCTCTCCCAGACGCCTCCCAGCGACGCCCCCACGTCGGCGCCGCCGTGGCCGGAATCCAGCACCACCGTCACCCCGCGGAGACGGTCGGCCCGCACCCGGTTGCCGAAGCGGGAGCTGTCCAGCACCCCCTCCTCGTACTCCCGCCGGCGGGGATGACCGGCCGGGAGAAACTCGGGCAGCAGCAGCGAGAAGGGGACCTTGACGGCGAAGCCGACCGGGATGTCGGTGACGTCCCGGATGCCGCTGCGGCCCGCGATCTCGCCCGCCAGGGCGTTGACGTCGTCGGCGAAGACGTTGCCGGTGAAGCGCACCACCACGCTCGAGTAGAGCGCCTCCCCCGGCTTGAGCCGGTAGATCGCGTACTCGCCGCGCCCGTCCTCTCCGTACTCCAGGTAGAAGCGAGAGCTGACGGGCAGCGCGCTGCGCAGGCCCGGGCGCAGGAGCCGCGCCGGGATCAGCACCGACTGCCCGGGCTCGAGGTGGTCGTCGAAGAGCCGGTTGACCCGGCGGATCTCGCGGAAGTTGTCCC
>JAWWBN010000061.1:0-17130 GCA_033720955.1 Thermoanaerobaculia bacterium
GTCGAATTGGCGACGCTCGCGGCGTTCCTCCGCAAGGAGACCGAGCGCGATGGCAAGGAGCACAAGAAGGAGTTCAAGGGCACCGACGAGGAGCTCCAGGCGATCATCGACTGGCTCGGGTCGCTGGAAGCGAAGGAGTAGACCGTCGCGCCGGGCGGCGGCGCTCGGCTCCGCGACCCCTCGGCGCCGGCGTGCTCCGCGGCCCGCCGGCCGGCGAGCCGCCCGTCAGCGCCCGCCTTCGCGCCGCGGGACGACGCCGGCCGCCGCCTCGCGCAGCGCCTCGCGGCGCGAGACCTCGCGGATCTTGAGCGCCAGGGCCACGAGCACCAGGACGATCACGACCAGGGAGACCCCCAGCCCCGTCCGCCGGTAGCGCAGCTCGGCCAGGGCCTCGCGGGCGTGCCCCAGGGCGCCGCGGGCGTGGTCCATGCCCTCCGCGTGCTTCTCGCTGAAGGACCCGGCGCCGCGCTCGAAGGCGTGGAGGAGCACCTCGAGCTGGATCTGGGCGTCCACCGCCAGCTCCAGCGCCGCCTGCGCCTCCCGCGTGTCCACCCCTCCGCGGCGCGCCGCGAGCAGCGCCCGCTCGGCGCGGGCGGTGGTCGAGGTGAGCTCCTGGATCCTCTTCACGTAGGCGGCGCTGACCTCGAGCCCGGCCGGCTCGTCCGCCAGCAGGGGCTCGGCCGCATGGCAGTCGCCGCAGCGGATCACCGGCAGCTCGACCGTCTCCCCCGAGGCTGGCTCGTCGTAGGTGAAGCGCGTCTTGCCGATGCGGAACTTCTGGAAGAGATTGCCGAACTCCGCCCGCAGCCGCCGCTCCCCCCGCTCGCTGGCGGCAGAGTTGTGGGCCGGCAGGCTCAGGGCCCGCTCCACCAGCCAGTCGAAGCGCTCCGCCCCGGAGAGCCCCGCGGCCTCGGCCTGCCCCAGCAGACCGGCGAGCTCCTCCTCGTAGTGGCGAACCCTCTTCGCGCTCTCCTCCTCGCCGGGGGCCAGCGGACCCACCCCCTCGTGGCAGAAGGCGCACGGCGTCGCCGGCAACGGATCCAGCGCCGCCAGGGTCGGGCGCACGATGGCGTGGTTGCGGTGGCAGGAGGCGCACTCGGTGAAGGGGTGCGCAGCGAGCGACAGCTCGGCCGCCGGCTCGGGCGCCTCGTGGCAGGCCGCGCAGCCCTCCTCGCCAGCGTCGGCCAGGTACTCCCGGTGCAGCTCCATGGCCTCGCGCTTCGCGCTGCCGCGGAAGAGGTCGGCCTCCCTCCCGTGGCACTGCCCGCAGACGAAGTTGATCGAGTCGACGCCCGGCGGCGCGGCGCCGTGGTTGCCATGGCAGTCGTTGCAGGTGGGTGCGAAGAGGTCGCCGCGGTCGAGCAGCGCCCGGGCGTGCACGCTGACCCGCCAGAGGGCGTGCTGGTTCACGGGGAGCGGGGTCCCGTCGTCCAGGGTGTAGCCGCCCATCCGCTCCGCGTCGGAGTGGCAGGCGGCGCAGGTCTGCGCCACGCGGCTCGGGTGGACGGGCGACTCCTTGGAGCGCCCCGAGACGATGCCGTGGGCGCCGTGACAGCCCACGCAGGTGGCCACGTTGACGTCGCCGGCGGCCAGGGCCAGGCCGTGCTGGCTGGTCCAGTACTCCGCCACCTGGTCGACCCGCGCGTCGGGGTCGAAACGCCGCATGTAGGTCGGGTCGGAGTGGCACTCCCCGCACAGACCGGGTACGTCGGCCGCCGCCACGACCCCGCGGTAGGGGTTGGGCTCGTACCCCTCGTCCATGGCGTCGAGCTCCTCCGCCAGCGCCGGGTCCGGGTTGCCGCCGTGGCAGTCGTGACAACCGATGCCGCGCGCGGCGTGGAGCGAGCCGGCGTGGCTCGCCACGATCTCCAGCGCCTCCTCCTCGAACAGGTCGGGGTCGGAGTGGCAGGAGACGCAGGAGGTCGGGGGCGGCCCCTGCGCGGCCGCCGCGGCGGCCAGCAGCAGTCCGGGGATCAACGCCAGGGCCCGCGTCAACTAGAACCTCCTCGTGGCGACGGCCAGCACCTTCATCAACGCGGCGAAGGCCAGGACCACCAGCACCGGCACCAGCGACCGGTAGCCCCAGGCGGTCATTCCCACGACGTAGACGAGCGCCCCCGCTCCGACCCAGGACAGCAGCGAGCCGCGACCCAGCCGGCTTCCGGGGCGGTCCAGGAAGGGCACCAGGAGGAGGGCCAGCCCGGCCGCGCCGAAGAGGAGGATGGGGAACGCCTCGTACTCGATCCCCGCGACCTCGCCCCCGGGCACCAGCTTCAGGGTCTCGAACATGAACATGAAGTACCACTCGGGCCTTATGTCCTTGTAGGCCGGCGCGAAGGGGTCGGCCTTCTCCCCCAGCTCCCAGGGAAAGAGCGCCGCCATGGCCGCCAGGACTCCCAGCGCCAGGACCCATCCGAACAGGTCGCGCAGCGCGAAGTCGGGGAAGAAGCGCATGGGCCGGCGGCGGGCGGCGGTCTTCTCCTCGCCCGGCGGCACGCTCATCCCCTGCACCTGGACGAGCAGCAGATGGAGCCCCAGGAGCGCGGTGGTGATCGCCGGCAGGATGGCCACGTGCCAGCCGTAGAAGCGGGACAAGGTGCCCCCGGTGACCTGGTCGCCGCCGCGCAGAAAGCGGACCAGCCACTCGCCGACCACCGGCACCGCTCCGGCGATGTCCGTTCCCACCTTCGTGGCGAAGAAGGCGAGCTGGTTCCAGGGCAGGAGATAGCCGGAGAAGCCGAAGCCCAGGGAGAGAAACAGCAGCAGCACGCCGCTGATCCAGGTGATCTCGCGCGGCGGACGGTAGGCCCGCAGGAAGAACACCGACGCCAGGTGCGCCACGGCGAAGAAGACCATGAGGTTGGCCGACCACGAGTGGACCGAACGAATCAACCAGCCGAACGGCACCGTGGTCATGATGAACTCGACCGACTCGAAGGCCTCGTCGGCGGACGGCCGGTAGTAGAGCATCAGCAGGATCCCGGAGCCCACCTGGACCAGAAAGAAGAAGAGGGTCATCCCTCCCAGGTAGTAGAAGACGGTGTGCTGATGCACCGGCACCGTCTTGTGGGCGGCGAACTCCCTGAGCGCCGCCAGATCGAACCGCGCCTCCAGCCACTGGCGGAGACCTCTGGCGGAGCCGGCCATCGAGCCTTCAGCTCCTCGAGACGACGAGGCTGTCGGGCGCGCTCGAGCCCGAGGGCACCACGTCCACGCGGTAGGCCGCCAGCGGCCTGGGCGGCGGACCCGCGACCTGGCGTCCGTTCAGGTCGTACTCGCCGTTGTGGCAGTTGCACCAGATCCGCCGCTCCTTCTTCTGGTACTCCACGATGCAGTCCAGATGGGTGCAGGTGCCGGCGAAGGCGCGGAAGTCGTTCTCCGAGACCCGGATCAGGATGACCGGCTCGTTGCCGAAGCGGACGATCTTGAATCCCCGGTCGAGGAGCTCGGGATCGTTCACCGGCCCCGCCTGCACCTGGCGGGTGGTCGCCTCCGGGATGCGGGGCGGGCTCACGAAGCGCAGCACGGGGTAGAGCACCGAGACCGCCAGCGCCCCGGCGGAGGTTCCCAGGAGCCAGTTCAGAAAACGCCGCCGGGGCGTATCGTCTATGCCCATCTTCATCGTGCCGTCGGCTGCCGCCACAGTACCAGCCGGCAGCCGTCCCCCGGACCGCCCCAAAAGGTGGTCTTGCGCTTCCCGGTGGATCGGGTAGCCTCGGCCTCGGAGGGGGGATCGATGTCGTACGAAACCTACAAGCTGTTCCACGTCCTGGGGATGCTGCTGATCTTCTTCGGCCTCGGTGGCGTCGCCGTCCACGCCGCCGGCGGCGGGCAGCGGGACGACAACCCGCTGCGCAAGGCGCTCGGCGCGGCGCACGGCGTCGGCCTGCTGCTGCTGCTGGTGGCCGGCTTCGGCATGCTCGCCCGGCTGCAGCTCTCCTTCGCGTCGGGGTGGCTGTGGGCCAAGATCGCGATCTGGCTGGTGCTGGGCTTCGCGACCATGCTGCCCTACCGCAGCCGGTCGCTGGCCCGGTGGTCGGTGGTGATCTTCCCGCTGCTGGGGCTGGCGGCGGCCTACCTGGCCCGCTTCAAGCCCTTCTGATCCGAGGGCGCCCGTCAGGGCGCCGGCGCCAGGGTCGCCAGGAGGCCGAAGTGGTCCGACGGGAGGAGTCCGTCCACCGGCTCGTCGAGAACCCTCCGCGCGACCACCAACCGCCAGCCGCCGGCGGCGAAGAGATGGTCGATCTGGCGGGCGATGCGGTGGCGCGGCTCGAGCAGCGCCTCGAGCTCGGGCAGCCCGAAGGTCGGTACCGGCGCATCCCGCTGGGCGGCGATGCGGTAGTTCTCGGCGTTGGCGAGCGGATCCCGGGTCGCGAAGCCGAGACCCACGGCGAGGCTGCGGTAGCCCGCTCTCTCCACCTCCAGGATCCCCGGCGCGCCGGGCTCGACGTTGAAGTCGCCGCCCAGGATCGCGGGCGCGGCGCCGCGGCCGCCACCGACCCGCCGGCGCCGTCGCTCCAGATCGGCCAGGAGCCGGCGCGCTTCGACCAAGCTCCGCTCCCGGCCTCTCGCGACCCGCTTCTCGATGACCCGCCGCTGGCGCGGCGTCACCCGGCCCACCGAAGCCAGCCGGTCGAGCCCCTCGTCGAACCCCGGCGGCAGAAAGGGCGGCGCGAAGAGGTGGGTGACGCCAACCACCACCTCCCGCCCGGCGTGCCGAACGCTGCCCACCAGCAGATAGCGCGACTCGCGCGTCTGCAGACCGAAGCTCGGGGTGCAGAAGCCGTTGCCGGAGAGACGGCGGCTGCCGAGCCGGCGCAGCTCCAGCCCCGGCCTCGCGAGGATCGCCAGGCCCTCGTTGACGTTCACCGGAATCTTGAGGAGGAGGCCGAGGTGGAGGCCGCAGCTCGCCACCTTGCCGATCCCCGTATAGCCCAGCGCCCGCGCGTAGCGCCGCAAGCCGCGGCGGTTCGGGTTCACCTCCTGGAGGAGGATCAGGTCGGGGTCGAGCCGGCGGATCTCCTCGACCTGGGCGGCAAAGCGGCGCTCGCGGCGCTCCTCCGGCTCGCCGGGGAAGCGCCAAAGGCTCTCCCCGCGGCGCAGACCGTGCCAGACGTTGAAGGAGAGGACCGTGAGCTCGTCGCCGGGGACGGGCGGTGCGACGGCGAGCCAGCCGACGAGGACGAGAACTGCCCGGGGCACGCTCGCGAGATGCTAGCAGGGCGCTCGCGAGCGGCCCCGGGCGAGGACGCCACCCGAGGGGGGCGCCTCGAGAGAAGCGCTACCAGCGGTAGCCGATCGAGAACTCTCCGATGTCGGCGTCGTAGTCGTCGAAGTCGAAGCCGGTCTCGTCGTAGTCGATCGTCCGGTAGCCCAGGTGGAGCAGGTAGTCGCCGAGGCCGAACTCGACCCACAGGCGATAGTCCTCGCGCTCCAGGCCGAAGCTGCCGGAGTTGTCGATCTGCCGCGCGTCGGCGCCGACGAGCCACCTGCCGTCCATGTCGTAGACCACGCGGGCGTCGATGATGTCGGTGTCCGCGTCGTAGAAGACCGTGATGGGCAGCACGGCTCCGCCACCGAAGCCGGGCAAGGTCGTGATCTCCTGGTCGCTCTTGCGATCGACATCGATGTTGGAGAAGCCCAGGGAGGCCCGCAGCCGGTCGCGGTCGTAGTTGAGCCGCACGGCGAGCTGGTCGTAGTCGGACTTCCAGGTGGAGAGGTCGTTCTCGACCTCGTTGATCGCGTACGACCCGGTGACCGTGAGCCCCCGGTCGTTGCCGTAGCTCCCCCGCAGCTTGTAGCGCTGGCGGTCGGTGGGCGAGGCGAGCGCGAACGGATTGTCGAACGAGCTGTCCTCGAGCTCGAGGTTCAGGCTGCACCGCTTGGCCGGACGCCAGCCGACGTTGGCGAAATAGCCGCTCTGGTCGGTCTCGACCCTCTCGCCGTGGCCCTCGCCGTCCTCCGACCACTCGAAGTCCAGGTCGCGGGTCTCCTCGCGCACCCCCGCCGCGACGGTGACGTCGGCCGAGACGTGGAACTGCGCTCCGATCTCGTAGACGTCGGTGTCGATCTCCCAACGGCCGCGGTTGACCACCCCGTCGTCGAGCCGGACGTCGCCGTTCTGGTCGAGCGTGTACGAGCGGGCCCCTACCAGCAGCGCCCACCGCGGGTTGAAGCGGTAGGTCAGGTCGAGGTCGTAGAGGTCCAGATCGCGCTCGATGTCGCCGACCGACCTGGAGTCGATCGCCAGGGGCGAGCCGTTGAAGGCGGTCCCGGCTCCGCTCTCCGAGCTGGTCTGGTCGAGCTCGAGCGACTGGCGGTTCGCCTGCAGCTTCACCAGCAGCTTGTCGTTCGGGTTGGCGATCAGCCGCACGATCGAGTCGTTGCTGGTGTACTCGTAGGGATACGAGAAGAAGTAGAAGTCGAGAGTCGTGGCGTCGGCCGGGTCCTCGCCCAACGACCGGCCGGGCAGGAAGATGTCGACGTCGTTCTCGAAGTCGCGGATCTGCTGCTCGAGCACCAGGGTCACCTTGTCCCACGAGTACTCGAAGGCGCCGGTGTAGGCGTTGTACGACTCGTGCACCGGCTTGTCGAGCTCGAACTCGTCGCGCGAGATGTCGAGTGTGGTGGTGCTCTCGCCGCGCCGCGTGTAGCGGTCGAGGCCGAAGGTGAACTTGGCGCGCTCGCTGATCCAGATCTTGAACTGGCCGCGGTCGTGCACGCGGGAGAAGTCGAAGTGGTGGAAGTCGCCCGCCAGGGCCACCGCCGGGTCGCCGGCGAGCTCGACGGGCAGGATGACGTCCTCGTAGAAGTAGTCCGACTTGCGACGGCTGTAGTCGAAGTCGTACCGCCCGTACTTCTCGACCGACAGCCTCATCGTCTCGAAGGGGTCGCCGCCGAAGTTGTTGACGTCGATCTGCACCTTGTCGGCGAACCTGCGCATGGCGTCGCCGGGGATGTAGTCGATGTCCAGCCGGAAGAGACGGGGGCCGTCGTCGAGGTTGAAGTCCTCTTTGTACTTGGTGGGCGAGCCGCTGACGTCCACCGTGCGGAATCCGATCTGGAAGCTGCCGGTGAACGCTCCCTCCTCCTGAGCGGCCGCGGGGGCCGCGAGGCTCAGGAGCAGAGCGGCCAGGGTGATCAGCTTGACGCTCTTCATGGTCGAGCTCCTCACTTCAGGAAGGCGGGGTGGAAGTTGGATCCGTGGATCGCCGAGTGACAGTTGGTGCACTGGCTCTCCTCGGTGAACCTGGCGTGGAAGCCGGGCACCGCCGCGTGGCAGGAGAAGCACTGCTGCGCGACGCTCTGGAAGACGAGCTGGTGCCGGTTCGGCGAGCCGTGCGGATCGTGGCAGGCGACGCAGCCCTCACCCCGCACGGAGCCGTGCTCGAAGATGAAGGGGCCGCCCTTGTCCTGGTGGCAGTCCAGGCAGGCCTGCTGCTTGAAGCCACCGAGCATCCAGCGGGTGGAGGGCTCGTGCGGGTTGTGGCAACTGGTGCACTCCAGGATGCCCTCCTGCAGACGGTGCCGCTCGTTGTACTCGAAGCGGGCGAAGATGTCGGCGTGGCAGTCGTAGCAGGTGTCGGAGACCCGGGGGCTCGCCAGCTCCGAGGCGATCGGCTGGCCGGCGTGGTAGAGGCTCCAGACGTCGCCGTGGACCGAGTGGCAGCTCGTGCAGTCGTAGCCGGCCCGGGCGTGGGAGCTCGCCTCCCACTGCGGATGGGCGGTGCCGTGGCACCCCAGACAGGTCCCGCTGTTGGTCGACGGCAGCTCGCCGTCGCCGAAGGCGAAGATCGTCCCCTCCCCACCCCCCTCCTCGAGGTGCTGGGTGGCGTCGCCGTGACAGGAGGCGCAGCTATAGGACTCCGCATAGCCCTCGGTGTCGAGGGCCGAGTGGGGGTTCAGCCGAAACGCGGCGACGTGCTCCTCGTGGCAGGTCGCGCACTCCTCCAGCTCTGCCGGCATGGTGGGGACGCTGTCGTCCGGCTCGGCCTGGGCCGGTCCGGGCGCCAGCAGAAGAGCCGCTACGGCCAAGACGAGCGAGCAGCTCAGTTTCCATTTCATTGGGCTACCTCCAGCGGGATTCGCCAAGTTGCGTTCTTCGACTTCCGCTGGAAAGAGTCTGCTTCAAGGTCGGAGCCTTTTCCACCCCCGAGCAGGTGGGGCCTTTCCATTGCCCGCCGGGCTGCACCATGGCCCACCCGGCCGGGTAGGAGATGCTTCGCAGACCGGGAGAGCGGCCCTCCCGGGGGCGGCGACGAGGGCCTCCCTCCCCGGCTACCCGGGTAGGTAGGAGGGGCCGCCCGGAGAGGTCTTGTGGTCCTCCGTGGGCGGTCGTACTCTCGATGCGGAGCCGATGAACGGCCCCTGGAACCGTGGAGATCGGATCGATGAAGAAGACCCTGGCCGTAGCCGCCGCCGTAGCCGCCATCGCCGTCGTCATCGCCTCGCTGGGCGCCCCGCCGGCGCGCGGGGAGGACGATGCCGAGCCGGCGGGTCAGTCCCTCCTGCTGGAGCTGAAGTGCAACATGTGCCACTCGGTGCCCGCCGCCGGTATCGAAGCCAAGACCAAGTCGGAGAAGATGAAGGGGCCCGACCTCGGCGGCCCCGTCGAGGCCGACGCCGAGACCGTCGCCGCCTACCTGCGCAAGGAGGCCGAGCTGAACGGTGCCACCCACAAGAAGCAGGTCGAAATCTCCACCGAGGACGCCCAGACGATCCTCGACTGGCTGGGCAGCCTCGAGACCACCGGGTAGCGCGCTCCGCCTCCTAGCCGCGGCCGCGCTGGCGCTCGTCGCCTCGGCGGCCGCGGCGCAGGACGACCTCTGCGCGGGCTGCCACGAATCGGCGGCCGCGGAGCTCGTCGCAACCCCGCACGCCGATCTTTCCTGTGGCGACTGCCACGCGGGGTTCGACGAGGAGCTCCACCCCGAGGAGCTCGCCGCCCCCGCCTGCTCCGACTGTCACGAGGCGGAGGAGGAGCTCGCCGAGAGCAGCCACCGCGACGCCGGTCCGGAGGGCGGTCCGCTGGCCTGCGAGGCCTGCCACGGCGACGTCCACGAGCTGACCGCCGCGGACGATCCGCGCTCGCCGATCCACCACACCCGGTTGGCCCAGACGTGCGGCGGCTGTCACGCCGACCCGGCCATGGTGGAGCGGTTCCGCTTCCGCGCCGTCCGTCCGCTCGAGGCCTACCTGGCCAGCGTCCACGGGCGCTCGGCAGCCGACGATGGCGACGGCGCCACCTGCACCGACTGCCACGGCGCCCACCGCATCACACCCTCCTCGGACCGCGAGTCACCGGTCCACCGGTCGCGGGTCCCGGCCACCTGCGGCGCCTGCCACGCCGGGGTCACCGAGATCTTCCGGGAGAGCGTCCACGGGCAGGCGGCCGCGGCGGGGATCGAGGAGTCGCCCGTCTGCACCGACTGCCACGGCGAGCACCGCATCCTGTCGCCGGCGGACCGCTCGTCACCGGTCTTCGCCAGCAACATCCCCAAGATGACCTGCGGCCGCTGCCACGGCGATCTGCGTCTGGCCGAGGAGTTCGGGCTCGACCCGCGAAAGGTCGCCGCCTACTCCGACAGCTACCACGGTCTGGCGGCGCGGGCCGGCGCCGTGACGGTCGCCCACTGTGGCTCCTGCCACGGCATCCACGACATCCTGCCGTCCGGAGACCCCGCCTCCCACATCCACGCCGACAACCTCGCGGCCACCTGCGGCGACTGTCACCCCGGCGCCGGCACCGTCTTCGCGATCGGGCCGGTGCACGTCCTGCCCACCGAGCCCGAGCACGCGGCCATCTTCTGGATCCGTCGCGTCTACCTCTGGCTGATCGTCCTGACCGTAGGCGCCATGGTGCTGCACAACGGAGCCGACCTCTACCGCAAGGTGAGGCGCCCGCCGAGGCGGCCGGGCTACCTGCCCCGCGCCCGGCGGCAGCGTCTCTCGCGCGGTTTCCGCATCGCCCACATGCTGCTCGCCGCCAGCTTCGTGGTGCTCGTCTACACCGGCTTCGCGCTCGAGTACCCCGAGGCGTGGTGGGCGGCGCCGCTGGTCGAGTGGGAGAGCTCGATCGCCCTACGGGGCTCCCTCCATCGGGTGGCGGCGGTGGTGCTGATCGGGGCGGCCCTCTTCCACGTCGTCCACCTGGCGGCGAGCCGCGAGGCACGCCGGTGGCTCCTCTGGATGCGGCCGCGGCGGGAGGACTGGGTGGAGCTCAGGGAGCGGGTCGCCTGGCTCGCCGGGCGCCGCCCGACGCCGCCACCGTCGCCCTGGGTGGGCTACCCCGAGAAGATCGAGTACCTGGCCGTGGTGTGGGGCACGCTCCTCATGGGAGTGACCGGCGTCCTGCTCTGGGCCGAGACCCTCGCCTTGCGCTTCCTGCCCACCTGGGTAATCGACGTGGCGACGGTGATCCACTTCTACGAGGCGGTCCTGGCCTCCCTGGCCATCCTGGTCTGGCACCTCTACTTCGTGATCTTCGACCCGGTCGTCTACCCCATGGACCCGGCGTGGTGGACCGGTCTTTCGGCACCGGGCCGGGCGGCCGAGCGCCAGCCGCCCGAGAAGTAGACGACCCGCCTCCCTCCACCCCCGACCTCTGGCGCGCCCGCTCCGACCATGCCCTACCCACCGGGTCGCCTGCGGAGGTCCACGAGTGCCCAGAAGCCGGCCCGGCTCCCGACCCACTTCACCCCGATCCCCCCGCCAGGCCGACGGCGAGCCCCAGGGCGATGGGGGTCGTTCCGCCGGACCGCAGCCTCCGCGCCCCCCCCCGAGAGCCCGACATGCCCCGCACCGAGCTCGGCATCACGGACCCGGAGGCCTCGGAGCTCTCGCACTCGGACCGACAGCCACCTCGGAGAGGGCGAGGGCTCGCCCCCAGCCGCCACGACGGGCGAGCCGCGCCGACGCCGACCAGCCGGCACCCTCCGGCCGATGCGGGCTCTCCCGGGCGAGGACCGCCGGAACGACCCCCATCGCCCAACCAACGAGCCGCCCCGCCCTGCCAGAGCAAGCCCACGACCGTCCGCATTGCCCACCTGCCGAGCCGCCCCGCCCCGGCCGACCCGGAGGCCTCAACCGTCCAGCGCCGCCAGGATCTCCGGATCCTCCTCGTCCCAGGCCAGCACCGCGTGACAGGTGTCGCAATCCTGCGAGATCACGTCGCCGTCCATACTCTCGTGCTCGTCGTTGTGGCACCGGTAGCAACCGGGAGAGGTCTCGTGGCCGATGTGGTCTGGGTAGGTGCCCCAGCCGACCTTCATCGACGGGAAGACGTTGCGGGTGTACATCGCCGCCACCTCGCGGCCGGCGGTGGCGATCTCGGCCGCCCTCTCCGTCGCGAGCTCGGGGTAGCTCTCGCGGTAGAACGCCTCCAGCCGCGCCGGAATCCCCGCGCGAGCCTCGTCGTGCGACGCGTACTCCGCCTCGAGCGCGGCCAGCGCCTCGCGCCGGAGGAAGGGGAGCTCGCGGTCGATCGAGCCCGCGGCCAGGGCGCCGTCCACCTCCTCCTCGGGCAGCCGGTAGATGTGGGTGGGCCGGTTGTGGCAGTCCACGCAGTCCATCAGCCGCCACTCGAGCTCGCCGGCCTCCTCGTCCCAGCCCTGCTCCCCCTGCTCGGGGCTCAGATAGGTCTTGACGGTGCCGTCGGGCAGACGCAGCTCGACATCGTAGATCGTCTCGCGGGAGCGGTCGGAGCGGTAGCGGATCTCGACCCCCGGGTCCACGTGCCAGTGGATCCCGTGCGAGCCGTTGCCGATCTGGCCGCCTACGTGCAGGTTGAGCACGGTCTTGAGGGCGGTGTTCTCCTCGTCGCTCTCGAAGCGGTCGATCACCACCAGGTTGTCGCCCACGAACTTGGTGGGCCAGTGGCACTGCTCGCAGGTGTCGCGCGCGGGCCGCAGATCGTGCACCGGCGTCTCGATGGGCCGCGGATAGAGGTCGAAGGTCACCGACACCACCTGCCAGGCGCCGCCGAGCTTGGACTTGGCCCACCAGTCGGCGCCGGAGCCGATGTGGCAGTCGACGCAGGCGACCCGGGCGTGGGGAGAGCCCTGGTAGGCGGTGTACTCGGGCTGCATCACGGAGTGGCAGGCGGTGCCGCAGAACTCGTTCGACTCCATCACGTGAACCCCCTTGTAGGTGGTCGTGGCGAAGACCATCACGTTGACGATGGAGAGAACGAAGATGAGGATCACGATGCGCCGCGTCCGCAGGTTGTTCAGATCGATCACCGGGAAGCCGCGGCCCGGCTGACGCGCGCGGCGCTTGCGGTCGCGCCGCATGCCCACGGGGATCAGCACCAGGCCCGCCGCCGCGATCAGCGGAAAGACCAGGTAGGCCAGGATGCCGAGATAGGGCCCCCCGTGAAAGCCCACCAGCTCGAGCAGGAAGAGAGTGCCGACGATGGCCACGCTGAAAGTCGTCAGCAGCGTGCCGACCAGGCTGAGGGGATTGCGGGTCACCGCGATGAGAAAGCTGCGCATCATCTCGAAGTCCTTCCTGTTCGGCGAAGCTCTCCGATTATCGGCCACCGCCCCGGTCGAGTCGACCACCCCACGGGGCGGGACCTGGGACCGCGTGCCCGACGACCCCTGCTCGGTGCCCGATCTGCGGATTGCGGGCTCTCGTGCATCGCCTGCCTCCGCCGGGAGCCACGTCCGCCCGGCGTACACTGCCGCCGACAGGCCAACCCAGCCCTTGGGAGACCCCTATGAGCCCCGATGCGCCTCCGACCCTGGCCCCGCCCACCGACCCGCGTCTCGCGGCCTACCTGCCACTGATCTACGTCGCCTGGGCCGACGGCGAGCTGACCGACGACGAGATCCGCACCATCTGCGACCGGCTCGCCACCGCCAGCGACGACGACCCGCCCTGCCGCCAGGCCCTGGCCGGGTGGCTGGACCCCGAGCGGCCGCCGACCCCGAGCGAGCACCGCCGTCTGCTGCGTCGCATCCGCGAGCTGGCGCCTGACCTTCCGGACGCCGCCGATCTGAGTCTGGCCGAGCTGGGTCTCGAGCTGGCCGAGACCCTGGGCCACCGCCCCGGGGAGCGCGAACGGGCGGCCATCGCCCAGGTGCAGGAGGCGCTGGGTCTCGGCGACGCGGAGCCGGCGCGACGGATCCTCGAGCCCATCCGCCCGATGCCCGAGGAGGAGGAGGCCGGGGCCAGGTTCGACGTCGGCGGCCTCACCCGGCGGCTCGACGGCCGCCACCGCGAGCTCCGTCAACGCCTGCGGCGGATCCTGTCGCGGCCCGAGTTCGCCTACGAGTACGGTCTCGGCCGGGAGGAGCAGCGCGCCCGCACCCTGCGGCTGGCGAAGCGGCTCGCCGAAGAGGGGATCGGCGCCCTCTCCTTCCCGGCCGAGGTGGGGGGCGGGGGCGACCTCACCGCCTTCATCGCCGCCTTCGAGACGATGGCCTTCCACGACCACTCCCTGCTGGTGAAGATGGGGGTGCAGTTCGGCCTCTTCGGCGGCAGCATCCTGCAGCTCGGCACCGAGGGCCATCACCGGCGGTTCCTCCCCCGGGTCGCCACCCTGGAGCTGCCGGGCTGCTTCGCGATGTCCGAGACCGGGCACGGCTCCAACGTCCAGGAGCTCGAGACGGTGGCGCGGTACGACGCCGCCACCGGGGAGCTCGTCGTCACCACCCCCCACGCGAGGGCGCGCAAGGACTACATCGGCAACGCCGCCCGCGACGGCCGCATGGCCACGGTGTTCGCCCAGCTCGAGGTGGAAGGCGAGAGCTATGGCGTCCACGCCCTGCTGGTGCCGATCCGCGACGAGCGCGGCGAGCCGCTGCCCGGCGTGACGATCGAGGACTGCGGCGAGAAGATGGGCCTCAACGGGGTGGACAACGGCCGCCTCTCGTTCGACGGGGTGCGGGTGCCGAGGGAGAACCTGCTCGACCGCTTCGCCTCGGTGGACGAATCCGGCCGCTACACGAGCCCCATCACCAGCGCCTCGAAGCGTTTCTTCGTCATGCTCGGCACCCTGGTGGGGGGCCGGGTCAGCGTCGCCCTGGCCGGCAACAGCGCCGCCAAGAGCGCCCTGGCGATCGCGGTCCGCTACGCCGTCCGACGGCGTCAGTTCGGGCCCGGCGGCCGGCCCGAGCGCGCCCTGCTCGACTACCCCAGCCACCAGCGGCGGCTCCTGCCGCGGCTGGCCACCACCTACGCCCTCCACTTCGCGCTGGAGCACCTGGTCCAGCGCTACGCCGACTCCGCCGGGTCGGAGGACCGGCGCGAGGTGGAGACGCTGGCCGCGGGCCTCAAGGCCTACTCCACCTGGCACGCCACCGACACCATCCAGGAGGGGCGGGAGGCGTGCGGCGGGCAGGGCTACCTGGCCGAGAACCGCTTCGCCTCGCTCAAGGCGGACACCGACGTCTTCACCACCTTCGAGGGCGACAACACGGTGCTCCTCCAGCTCGTGGCCAAGGGGCTGCTGAGCGGCTACCGAAAGCAGTTCCACGATCTGACGCTGCTGGGCCTGGCGCGTTACCTGGCCGGCCGCGCCGCCATCACGGTGGCCGAGCTCAACCCGGTCGTGACCCGGCTGCGCGACGAGGCCCACCTGCGCGACCGGGGCTTCCAGACCGGCGCCCTCCTCTGGCGCGAGGAGCATCTGCTGAGCTCGCTGGCCCGACGGCTGAAGACCCGGATCGACGGCGGCGGCGACCCGTTCGACGCCCTCTCCGAGTGCCAGACCCACGCCCTCGCCCTGGCGAAGGCTCACGTGGAGAGCACCGTCCTCGAGCGCTTCGCCGCCGCCGTCGCGGGTCTCGAGGACGCGGCGACGCGGGAGGTGCTCGAGAGGCTCTGCGACCTGTACGCCCTCTCCCGCATCGAGAGCGACCGGGGGTGGTTCCAGGAGCACGGCTACCTGGAGGGCGGCAAGGCCAAGGCGATCCGCGACCAGGTGGACAGGCTCTGCGCCGAGGTTCGGCCCCAGGCGGTTCCGCTGGTCAACGCCTTCGGCATCCCGCCGGCCCTGCTGGCCGCGCCGATCGCTCTCTAGGGATCGGCGCCTGCCGCCGCCGCGCCGGCCCCGCTAGAGGATGCCGCCGAGCGCGCCGTTCAGGATCGAGTGGCAGCTCGGGCAGACCATCACGTGTCCACGCCGCGGGAGGGAGGAGGTGAAGTTCACCCGGCTCCGCAGCAGACGAATCACCTGGATCGTGTCGATGGCCATCTGGCAGTGGGGACAGAGCGCCCGGCTCTCGAGCGCGAACTCGGCCTCGACGTGGGACTCCCCCAGCTCGTCCGGGGGAAGCAGGCCCGAGTCGGCGTCGGCGGGTCGCCTGGTGCTTTCCATGTCTCGGTCTCCTCTCCGCCGAATCGGTTAGCACGATGGATGCCGGGGATCGTCCCTGCAAAACCGGGCTTCTCGCGCGCCTGTTGTCACGATTTGTCAGCCCGGTGACAAGAAGACGGCGGGGGCCGGCCGTGGCGGGCTACGATTCGCTCCGGAGTGACTCTTCGACGCCTGCCGCTCGACCTCGCCACCCCGCTGGCGCTGCTGCTCTTCCTCTTCGCCTTCGCCCGGGCCGTGGACGACCCGGCATCGGCCGCGGAGCTCGGCTACCTCGCCGTGCTGGCGACGGCGGTGCTGGTGCCGCTGGCCTGTCTGCCGGATCGCATGCGGTGGGGTCTCGAGACGACGGCGGTGCTGGTCGCGGCGGCGGCGATCGCGCTGCCGGCGGGCGACCTGCGGGGAGCCGCCATCGGTCTCCTGCTCACGGCCTGCGCCGCCCTCGAACTCTTCCGCCTGGCGGGATGCGACGAGCCGCCGCCGTGGGCCGCCGTGGCGGCGGCGGCCCTCGCGCTCCAGATGATCTTCCGCTCCGGGCGGCTGCTGACCCCGGAGCTCGACCTCCGGACGCTGGTCGGTCTTCTCGGTCTCCCCCTGGCCGGCGCCGTCGCCACCCGGTTCCTGTGGGGAAGCCTCGGCCGCCGGTCGGCGACGGCGGCCGGTCTCCTGCTCGCCATGGCCCCCGGCTGGCGGGTGGCGCCCACCCTGACCCTGGGTGCGCTTGCGGCCGCCGTCGCCCTCCCCGGCAGCCGGCTCCTGCCCGCGGCCCCGGCCCGGTCCCGCGATGCCCCTCTGGATCCCCGGCTGCCGGTCGGGGCGGCCCTCGCCGCGGTGGTCGTGGCGGCGAGCCTCTGGCGGCCGGCCTTCGGGCCGCTGCTGCTGCTGGCGGCGGCGGTGCTGCGCGCGCGGGAGCGGCCGGCGGTGGAGCTGCGGCTCGCCGCCCTGGCGCTCGGTCTCGCCCTCCTGCCGGCGGCGCCGCAGGGATGGGAGGGGGTCCTGCCCGCGGCCTCCCTCTGGCTGCTGCTGCTCCCCACCGCCGCCCTGATCGGGCCGCGGCGATGGCCGGCGCTGGCGGCGGCGGCCGCCCTGGGGCTCGCCGGCCACCGCTGGCTGGCCGAGCCGGCCGCCGCCTGGGGCCCCGCGGTGGGGACCACGGCCCTTCTGCTGGTGCTGCCTCCCGCCGCCGAGAGGCTGCAGCGGCTGTGGACGGGCGCCCTCCTGTTCGGAGGCGCCCTCCTCGCCTGCTACCCGTGGCTCCGCGCCGAGCCGCTGGCCGTGGCGCTGGACCGGGTGGGCCTCGCGCCGGCCCCGGTTCCGGCCGTGGCCGTGATGGCCGGCGTCGTCGCCTTCGCCCTGGCCCTCGAAGGGCTTCCCTACCGCTGGGTGCACCCGGTGCGCCCCGCCGCGGCAGGCGCGGTCGCCCTCTTCGTGGGCGCCCTGGTGAGCCTGCCGCCCCCGGCCGTCGCGCCGCTGGGTCGCACCGCCTTCGTCCTGGACCAGGCGAGCCCCGGCCGGCAGGCCGCCGTCGACCCGCCGGTGACGGTCTCCGAGGTGGTGGCCGACACCTACCTCTCCAACGCCGCCGGGCTCGCGGCCGGGACCCCGGTGGCGCGGGTGCGGCTGATCGGAGAGTCGGGCGCCTCCGTCACCTGGGAGATCCTCGCCGGCCGGGACACGGGCGAGTGGGCGGCCCGCCGACCCGACGTGGCGGCGCTGCCGGGGCTGTCGCCCCCGGCGCCGTGGCTCTCGTGGGTCGCCGCGGAGGGCTTCTTCGGCCAGCGCTACCGGGCGCGTCACCGCCCCACGGAAAC
>JAWWBN010000062.1:0-17111 GCA_033720955.1 Thermoanaerobaculia bacterium
CAACGCCGTCGCCTACTCGGTGCTGGACCTCCTGCGCAAGGTCCTGGTGGGCTCGATGCGGCCCACCCCGCTGCTGGTCTGGCTGTCGGTCGGCCCGCTGCCCCTCTTCGTCGCCTGGATCGCCGTCGCCGGCGCCGGCCGCCCGGACCCCGTCTACTTCGGCTACGCGGCGGTCTCCATCGTGCTCAACGTCGTCGCCAACCTGCTCTTCCTGGAGGCGGTGCGGGTGTCGCCGCTGAGCCTCACCATTCCCTTCCTGACCTTCACCCCGGTGTTCACCACCATCCTGGCGATCCCGCTCCTGGGGGAGGTGCCCAGCGCCGCGCAGTGGATCGGCATCGCGCTCATCGTGACGGGGGCCTTCCGGCTCAACCTGGAGAGCGGGGAGCGGAGCTCGCCGGCCGCGCTGTGGCGCGCCTTCCTGAAGGAGCGCGGCAGCGTTCTCATGGTCGGGGTGGCCTTCTGCTGGGCGACGGCCTCGCCCATCGACAAGCTGGCCATGCGCAGCGCCCATCCCTCGGTCCACGGGCTGGCCCTGAACCTCGGCGTCGGGCTCTCCGCCCTGGCCCTCCTGGCCGCCCGGGGGCGGCTGCGCGAGCTGCGGCCGCCAGCGCGGGTCGCCGCACCCATGGCCGGGGCGATCGCCGTCAGCGTGCTGGGCCTGGCCTTCCTGCTGCTCGCCCTGAACGCCACCTGGGTGGGCCTGGTCGAGACGCTGAAGCGCGGCATCGGCTCCTTCCTGGCGCTCCTCTTCGGCGCCTGGTTCTTCGGCGAGCGGGTGGGGCTCAACCAGGCGGCGGCCGTGGCCCTGATGGTGGCCGGGGTGGCGCTGCTGTTCTGGTAGCGCCGGGCGTGGCTCAGCCGGCCGGCCAGCGCCGGCCGAGCTCGCGACTGGCCTCCCAGTGCGCCAGCAGCTCCGGCATCGAGTCGCCGCCCAGCTTCTCGAGGGCCGCGTCGGCCAGCACCAGGGCCACCATGGCCTCGGCGATGACCCCGGCGGCGGGCAGCGCGGTGACGTCGCTGCGCTCGTACTGGGAGACGTGGGGCTCGAGGGTGTCGAGGTCCACCGAAGGGAGGCCCCGGCGCAGGGTGGAGATCGGTTTCTTGTAGGCTGTGATCACCAGGTCGGCGCCGTTGGTCACGCCCCCCTCGAGGCCCCCGGCGCGGTTGGTCGGCCGCCGCCAGCGGCCCTCCTCGTCGCGCTGGATGGGGTCGTGGGCCTCGCTGCCGGGACCCCGGGAGGCCGCGATCGCCTCGCCGAACTCCACCGCCTTCACCGCCGGCACCGACATCACCGCCTGCGCCAGCCGCCCGTCGAGCTTCTCGTCCCAGTGGACGTGGGAGCCCAGCCCGGCGGGCACGTTGTGGGCGATCACCGTCACGGCGCCGCCGAGAGTGTCGCCGGTCTCCTTCATCCGGTCCACCAGGGCCACCATCTCGGGCTCGAGGGTGCGGTCCACGGCGCGCAGCGGCGAGCCGTCGTCCACGGCGGCGATCTGCTCCCAGGTGGGCGCCGGGGCGTTGCGGCCGACGTGCCCCAGAAAGCGCACCCCGCTGGCGATCTGCACCCCCAGCTCGGCCAGGAGCATCTTGGCGAACGCCCCCGCCGCCACCCGGGCGGCGCTCTCCCGCGCCGAGGCCCGCTCCAGGACGTCGCGCAGGTCGCGCCGCAGGTACTTGATGCCCCCCGCCAGGTCGGCGTGGCCCGGCCGCGGCGCCTTCATCCGCCGCATCTCGGCCCGCCGCGGGTCGATCTCCGCCGGGTCGGGGCTCATCGCCCCCTGCCAGTTGACGTAGTCCCGGTTGGCGATCCAGAGGGCTACCGGGGAGCCCAGCGTCTCCCCGGAGCGCACGCCGCCTCGGATCTCCACCTCGTCGGTCTCGATCTTCATCCGCGCGCCGCGGCCGTAGCCGTGCATGCGGCGCCGCATCTCCCGCTCCAGCAGCGCGCGGTCCACCGTCAGCCCCGCCGGCAGCCCGGAGAGGACCGCCGTCAGAGCCGGCCCGTGGCTCTCCCCGGCGGTGGTGAGCGAGAGGCGTCTCATGACGCGCCGGCCGGGGCCGGCTCGGGCTGTTCGAGCAGCGCCGCGAACGCCTCCCGGTAGGGCGACGGGATCCGACCCGGGCGGCGGCTGGCGCCGTCCACCCAGACGTGCTCGGTGGCGCCCGTCGCCAGGACCTCGTCGCCGCGCCGCACCTCGTAGGCGAAGGCCAGGCCGCGGCTGGCCAGCCGCTCCAGCCAGCACTCGACCACCACGTCGTCGCCGTAGCGGGCGCCGCGGCGGTAGCTCAGGGTGGCGCCGGTCACCAGGATCATGTGCCCCTGGCGCTCGATCTCGGCGTAGGGAAAGCCCGAGGAGGCGCAGAGACGGGTGCGCGCGAGCTCGAACCAGACCAGGTAGTTGGCGTGGTGCACCACCCCCATCTGGTCGGTCTCGGCGTAGCGCACCTCGATGGGCACGCGGGTCCGGATGGTCATCGCCGCCAACTGTAGCGCAGCACGGTGGCGAGGATCTTGTACCCGGCGAGGACCGTGCCACGCACCGTGCCGGTGATCTTGGAGACCCCGACCCGCTTGCGATAGCGCACCGGCACCTCGGTCACCCGCAGGCCGCGCCGCAGCGCCTTGACCTGCATCTCGGCGGTCCAGCCGAAGTCGGGGTCCGACATCCCGAGCCGCTCGAGAGCCTCCCAGCGGATGGCGCGGAAGGGCCCCAGGTCGGTGTAGCGGTGGCCGTAGAGCAGACGGATGAGCAGACAGGCCACCAGGTTCCCGGCGCGCGCCTGGGGGAGCAGCGCCCCGCGCTCGCGCTCGCCGAGGACCCGCGAGCCGACGACCAGGTCGGCCTCGCCGGCGAGGATGGGCGCCACCACGGCGGGCAGCTCCTCCGGGTGGTCCGAGTAGTCGGCGTCCAGGAAGACCACCATGTCGGGCGGCGAGGTGCGCCGCAGGTGGGCCAGGGCAGCCAGGCAGGCGCTGCCGTAGCCCGGTCGGATCTCGGCCACCACCTCGGCGCCGCCCCGGCGCGCCGCCTCGCCGGTGCCGTCGGTCGAGCGGTTGTCGCAGACCACGATCCGGCGCACCGGGGGCCGCGGCACGGCGGCCAGCACGAGGGGCAGGGAGGCCTCCTCGTTGAAGGCCGGGATCACCACGTCGATGGCCGGATCGGAGGGCATCGCGAGGGGCGAAGCATACCCGCGGCCCCGGGCGTCCAAGGGGCGCCCCGTGCTACAGTCTCGCCTCGACGCGAGCGGCGCGGGACCCCGCGCCGGGCGCCCCCGCCGGAGTCCCATCCCGTGCCACAGCAGCCATCCCCCAGGGGCCTCCGCCCCCGTCTCGACCTGCGGCCGTCGTCGGCGGCTTGAGGTGTAGCGCGGTGGCGAGCGAGATGCGGAGCGTGAAGGGGACGCGGGACCTGCTGCCGCCCGAGACGGCGGTCTGGCAGTGGGTGGAGGCCACCGCCCGCAGAGTCTTCGCCGGCTACGGCTACGGCGAGGTGCGCACCCCGGCGCTCGAGCCCACCGAGCTCTTCGTGCGCGGCGTGGGCGAGGCCACCGACATCGTCGGCAAGCAGATGTACACCTTCGCCGACCGCAAGGGGCGCAGCCTGACCCTGCGTCCGGAGGGCACCGCGCCGGTGGCGCGAGCCGTGGTCCAGCACGGCCTGGCCCACGGGCCGCTGCCGCTGAAGCTCTTCTACATCGGCTCCCACTTCCGCTACGAGCGGCCGCAGAAGGGCCGCTACCGCGAGTTTCACCAGATCGGCGCCGAGCTGATCGGCGACCCCGGGCCGCACTCGGACGCCGAGGTCATCGCCATGCTGGTGCGCTTCCTCGACGAGCTCGGGTTCTCCGACCTGGTGGTGCTGCTCAACACGGTCGGCGACGAGAGGTCGCGGGCGGGCTTCCGCGAGGCCCTGGTGGAGTACCTGGCGCCCCGCAGGGCCGAGCTGAGCGCCGAGAGCCGGCGCCGGCTGGAGGACAACCCGCTGCGGATCCTCGACACGAAGAGCCGTCGCGAGCGCCGGCTGCTGGAGGGGGCGCCGCGGCTCGACGACCACCTGACGCAGGAGAGCCGCGTCCACTTCGACGAGCTGCGCGGGCTGCTGGACCGGCTGGGGGTCGCCTACCGGCGCGAGCCGCGGCTGGTGCGCGGCCTCGACTACTACACGCGCACGGTGTTCGAGATCGTCTCCGAGGGGCTGGGAGCCCAGGACCCCCTCGACGGCCGCGGCCGCAAAGTAGGGCTGGTGGAGGAGCGGGGGGGTGAGGATCTGCCGGGCATCGGCTTCGCCATCGGCGAGGACCGGCTGGTGGAGGTGCTGCCGGAGGCGAGCCGCGAGCGCGCCCTGCCTCCGGCCCCGGACGTGGTGATCCCGGCGGGCGAGGTGGGCGCCGGCGGCGCCCTGGTGCTGGCCGAGGAGCTGCGGCGCGCCGGGGCGGGGGTGGTGGCCGAGCTCGGCGGTCGATCACTCAGGGCGGCTCTCAAGCAGGCGTCGCGCTCGGGGGCCCGGCACGCGCTGCTCCTGGGCGACGAGGAGCTCGCCGCCGGGGTGGTGACGGTCAAGGACCTGGAGACCGGCGAGCAGCGCCAGATCGCGCGCGAGGAGGTGGCCCGGTGGCTCACGGCAGGGGGATGAACGAGCGCGGCGCCGGCTCCTTCCGGCGGGGCGACGTGGGGGAGCGGCACAAGCTCCGGGGCTGGGTCCACCAGCGCCGCGACCACGGCGGGGTGACCTTCCTCAATCTGCGCGACCGCACCGGCGTGGTGCAGGTGGTGGTCCACCCGGAGGAGCACCCGGAGGCGGCGGCGGAGCTGGCCCCGGCGCGGCTCGAGTGGCTGATCGAGGTCGAGGGGACGGTCACCGCCCGCGGCGAGCAGGCGGTGAACCCCGAGATGGCCACCGGCGAGGTGGAGATCGAGGCCGAGACCGCCCGGGTGGTCGCGGCGTCCGAGCCGCTGCCCTTCACTCCCGACGGCCCGGAGGCGAGCGAGGAGACGCGGCTGCGCTACCGCTACCTCGACCTGCGCCGCCAGGAGCTGCTCGCCAACCTGCAGCTCCGCCACCGGGTGACCATGGAGATCCTCGACTACTTCGACGGCGAGGGCTTCGTGACGGTGGAGACGCCGATCCTCACCCGCTCCACCCCGGAGGGGGCGCGCGACTACCTGGTGCCCAGCCGGGTTCGACGGGGCAGCTTCTACGCCCTGCCGCAGTCGCCGCAGATCTTCAAGCAGCTCCTGATGGTCTCCGGTCTCGAGCGGTACGTGCAGATCGCCCGCTGTTTCCGCGACGAGGACCTCCGGGCCGACCGGCAGCCCGAGTTCACCCAGGTGGACGTCGAGATGAGCTTCGCCACCGAGGAGAAGATCTTCGGCCTGATCGAGGGTCTCTTCGCCCGCCTCTTCCCCCTGGCCGGAATCGAGCCCCGGGTGCCCTTCCCCCGGTTGACCTGGCGCGAGGCCATGCGCCGCTTCGGCACCGACCGCCCCGACCTGCGTTTCGGCTGCGAGATCGTGGACCTGACCGCGGAGCTGGGGGAGAGCGGCTTCCGCGGCTTCTCGGCCACCGTCGCCGAGGGCGGCGTGGTGCGGGGTCTGCGGGCGCCGGGAGCCGCCGGGGCGAGCCGTCGCGAGATCGACGAGTGGGCCGAGACCGCGCGGGCACACGGCGCCGCCGGGGTGCTCTGGCTCCGGCGCCGGGACGGAGAGCTCAGGTTCCAGGTCGGCAGCGCCCTGACGGAGGCGGAGCTGGAGCGGGCGGCGGCGCGGCTCGAGCTCCAGGAGGGCGACCTGGGGCTGATCGTCGCGGCCTCCGAGCCCGTGGCCTCGGCGGCGCTGGGCGCCCTGCGGCTGGTGCTGGGGCGCGGCCTGGGGCTCATCGACGAGAGCCGGCACGAGTTCCTCTGGGTGCACGACTTCCCCCTGGTCGAATGGAACGCCGACGAGGAGCGCTGGGACGCCTGCAACCACCCCTTCACGGCGCCCCGTCCCGAGGACGAGCACCTGTTGGAAGAGGCGCCCGCCTCGGTGCTCTCGCGCGGCTACGACGTGGTCCTCGACGGCATCGAGCTGGGCGGCGGCTCGATCCGCATCCACCGGCGGGAGCTGCAGCAGCGGGCCTTCGCCCTGCTGGGGATCGACGCCGAGGAGGCCGAGGAGCGCTTCGGATGGCTGCTCGACGCCCTGCGCTACGGCGCCCCGCCGCACGGCGGCATCGCCCTCGGCCTCGACCGTCTGGTGATGATGCTGGCCGGGGCGTCGTCGCTGCGGGACGTGATCGCCTTTCCCAAGACGACCTCGGCGACCTGTCTGATGACCGACGCCCCTTCGGCGGTGGACCCGCGGCAGCTCGCCGAGCTGGGTCTCTCGGGCGGGGGGCGGCCCGACGACGACTCCGGGGAGTGAGGCGGTGGCCGGTGCGGCGCCCACCCGGCTGAGGCTGCGCCACCCCGGCGGCGAGACCCCGGTGGTGGTGGGCCGCGGCGCTCTCGCCGCGGCGGCGGCGGAGCTGGGCGATCGGCTGCGCGGGCGCGCCCTCTTCGCGGTGACCACGCCGCGGGTGCGTCGGCTGCACCCGGGACCGTTGGAGCTGCTGGAGACGGCGGGCGGGCGGCTGACGGTGCTGGAGGTGGAGGAGGGCGAGGGGGCCAAGACCCCGGCCACCGCGGCGAGTCTCTGGTCGCGGATGCTGGCCGGCGGCGGCCGGCGGGACAGCCGGGTGGTCGCCTTCGGCGGCGGCAGCGTGGGCGACCTGGCCGGGTTCGTGGCCGGCGCCTTTCTGCGCGGGGTGCCGGTGGTGCAGCTCCCGACGACGCTGCTGGCGCAGGTGGACGCGGCGATCGGCGGCAAGACCGCCGTCGATCTGCCGGAGGCCAAGAACAGCGTCGGCCTCTTCCACCACCCGGAGCTGGTGGTGTGCGACACCGAGCTGCTGGCCACCCTGCCGCGCGAGGAGCTGCGCTCGGGGCTGTACGAGGTGATCAAGATCGCCCTGCTGCGCTCCCCCGATCTCCTCGAGCGGGTCGAGGACGACGCGGAGGCTCTGCTGGCCGGAGACGTCGAGCGGCTGGCGCCGGTGGTGGCGGGGGCCGCGGCGGCCAAGATCGAGGTGGTGGCCGGCGACCCGGACGACCGCGGCCGGCGACGCATCCTCAACTTCGGCCACACCCTGGGTCACGCCATCGAGGCGGCGCTGGGCTACGACGGGCTGCGGCACGGCGAGGCGGTGGGCTACGGCATGCTCTTCGCGGTGCGGCTGGCGCGGCGCCGGGGCCTCGACCCGGCGGTCGAGCTGCGGCTGGGGGCGCTGGTGGAGCGGCTCGGGCTGCCGCCCCTGCCGGCGCTCGACCCGGAGCGGCTGATGGCCTTCGTCGCCCGCGACAAGAAGGCGGGCGAGGAGGGCGTCGTCTGGGTGCTGCCCACCGCCGTGGGCGCCGGCGCGAATGCCACCCCGGTCGGTCCGGCCGAGGTCCGGCGCGAGCTCGAGAGCTTCCTGGAGGCCCCCTTCGGCGGCCGGTAGGGCCTCTGCGGCCGGTTGTATAATTTTCCGAACCTCCCTCGCGAGCGCCGCCCTTGAAGCTCCGTCATCAGCTCTTCCTGCTCCTGGTCGTCTCCGGGATGGTGCCGCTGGCGATCAGCAGCTATCTCCTGGTGCGGCAGAACCGCGGGCTGCTGGAGACCGAGGAGAAGAGCTACCTGACCCGCTCGGCGAGCTTTCTCTCCATCCAGCTCGACGACTACCTGGGGGCGGCCCGCGCCCAGCTCCGGCAGCTCGGTGAGGGACTGCTGGCGCCGCCCGGACCCTCCGGAGTGGAGGACCGGTTCCGGCAGCGCTGGGTGGACGGCTACCTGCGCGGCTTTCTGGAGAGCCAGCCGGACGTGGTCACCCTGCGGCTGCTCTCGCAGCGCGGGGTGGGGCCGCAGTTCAGCTCGGTGGAGCTGGCCCCCGAGGCGCGCGAGGCCCTGGCGGAGGCGTTCGAGACCGGCCTGGAGAGCGGCCAGCCGGTCTATCGGATGGTGGTGTTGCCCGGGTCCGACCGGCCGCTGGCGGTGATCGCGGTGCCCGTCGCCCCCGCGGGGTCCGAGATCCTGGTGGTGGAGGGGGTGCTGGCCATGCGGCCCATCGAGCCCCTCTTCCGCCAGGAGGCCCAGGGGGAGACCTCGGTTTTTCTGGTGGACCGCGACGGCGCGATCCTCTGGTCGCAGGGCGCGACCGCGGAGGTGGAGAGGGCGGTCGCCGCCTCCGACCTGCTGCGTGACTTCGCCCGCTTCCCGCTGAACCTCACCGCCGAGCTCGAACTCGAGGTGGAGGGCCGCTCGCGCCGGCTGCTGACCCGGATCAGCCCGGTGGCGGCGCCGGGCTGGGGGGTGGTCGTCAACAGGCCCCTGGCGGGCGCCTTCGCCTCGGCCCGCCGCATGGCGTTCAACACGGTGGTCTCGACAGCGCTGCTGCTGCTGGTCGCCCTGGCCGTGGCGGCGGTCGTGGCCCGCCGCGTCAGCCGCCCCATCCAGAGCCTGGCCGAGGGGACCCACGAGATCGCCGAGGGCAACTTCGGCAAGCGGGTCGACCCGGCGGGCCTGGGACCGGAGATCGGCGCCCTGGCCGCGGACTTCAACCGCATGGGCGAGCACGTGGAGCGCCAGATCCGCGAGCTGCGGCAGGCGGCGCAGGAGAACCGCGAGATCTTCATCGGCTCGATGCGCGCCTTCGTGGCGGCCATCGACGCCAAGGACCCCTACACCCGCGGCCACTCCGAGCGGGTGGCGACCTACGCCCGCACCATCACCCGCGCCCTCGGTCTCGACGAGGAGGCCCAGCAGCAGGTGTGGATCGGCGCCCTCCTCCACGACGTGGGGAAGCTGGGCATCGACGACGCCATCCTCAAGAAGGGCGGCGTCCTGACCAGCGACGAGTACGAGGAGATGAAGCGGCATCCGGCGATCGGCGCCGAGATCATGAGCCGCATCGACCAGCTCCGCGACGTGCTGCCCATCATCCGCTCGCACCACGAGGCGTGGAACGGGCGCGGCTATCCCGACGGTCTCCGCGGCGAGGAGACTCCCCTGATCGCCCGCATCGTCTGCGTCGCCGACACCTTCGACGCCATCACCACGAACCGGCCCTACCAGCGGGCCTACGAAGCGAGATTCGCCGTCGAGACCATCCGCAGGCTCACCGGCGCGCGCTTCGACGCCAAGGTGGTGACCGCCTTCCTGCGCGCTTTCGAGGCCGGCCAGATCCGTCTGCGGCCGACCGTCTCCACGCCGCCGACGGCGGTCTCGGCGTGAGCCGGGCGGACCGGGAGACGAAGCGGGTGGCGGACCAGGGCTCCGGCGGCGGCTCGCGCTTCTGGCGCAAGCTCAAGCGTGGGCTCTTCATGACCCACACCGAGATCCTCGACCGCCTCGACGCCGCGGTGAGCGGGCGGGGGGTGGTGGACGAGGAGACCCTCGAGTCGCTCGAGGAGAGCCTGATCGCGGCCGACCTCGGGGTGGAGACGGCGCTCGAGCTGGTCGAGCAGGTGCGGGCGCGGGTCAACCGGGCCGAGGCGGTGGACACGGTCAAGCTGCGCCAGATGCTGGTGGACGAGATGGCGGTGCTGCTGCTCGACGCGCCGCCGCCTCCGAGCCGCGGCGAGGCGCCGCTGGTGACCCTGATGGTCGGCGTCAACGGGGTCGGCAAGACCACCTCCGCGGCCAAGCTGGCGAGATGGAGCCAGGCGCGGGGCGAGCGGGTCCTGCTGGCGGCCGCCGACACCTTCCGCGCCGCCGCGGTCGAGCAGCTCGTTCTCTGGGGCGAGCGCCTCGGCGTGGAGGTCATCCGGCAGGGCGGCGGCGCCGACGCCGCGGCGGTGGTCTTCGACGCGCTCAAGGCGGCCCGGGCGCGGCGGATCGACCACCTCGTCGTGGACACCGCGGGACGGCTGCACACGAAGAGCAACCTGATGGAGGAGCTGGCGAAGATCAAGCGGGTGGTCGACCGCGAGGGGCACGGCTGGGAGCGGCGCACGCTTCTGGTGCTCGACGCGACCACAGGGCAGAACGCCATCGCCCAGGCGCGGGAGTTCACCCGCGTGGCCGCCGTGGACGGGCTTCTGCTGGCCAAGATCGACGGCACCGCCAAGGGGGGGATGGCCGTGGCGGTGGCGCGGGAGCTGCGACTGCCGGTGCTCTACCTGGGAGTGGGGGAGGGGGCCGACGACCTGGTCGAGTTCCGGCCGCGGGAGTTCGCCACCGCCCTGGTGGGCTGAGCCCCGGGCTCGCGAGATGGCGAATCCCCGCGGCGGCCTCCGCTTTCGCGAGCTGCGCCCCGAGCCGCGCCGGCTCTGGATCCGCTTCCGGCCGCGGGTCTGGCCCGGCGCCCCGGGGGTCTGGATCGACCTGGCGGCCCTGGCTCTCGGCCGGCCGGGCGGCGGCGAGCCGGGGCCCCCGGCCGAGGCCGAGGTCGAGCGCCTCGACGACGTGGTCTACCTGCCTCCCGCCGCCGACGGCGCCGAAGGCTGGCGGAGGCGGCTCGCCGAGCGGCTGCTGGCCGGCGGCACCCCCTGTCTCTGGCAGAGCGTCACCCCGGGGCCCGCGCCCGCCGGGGCCGCCGTCGTCTGGGACCCCACCGAGACGCTCCTGGACGGCGGGGTCGAGATCCTGGCGCAGGCCCCGCGCGGCGCCAGCGTGCTCTGGCCGTGGGTGGCCGGCCTGACCGACGCCGAGGATCTCTGGCGACCCGCTCTCGACCGTCTCCGCGGGGCCGGGGCCGAGCGGGTGCTGCCCCTGAGGCTCGAGCTGCCGCCTCGCGACCGCCGGCGGCTCGCCGCGCGGGCCCGCTCGGCCGACTGGAGCGCGTTGTTCCACCGCGCCGCCCGCCCGTTGGAGGGCTTCGCGCGGGCCGCCGCCAGCCGGGGTCTCGACATCCTCTGGCCGCGGCCGCTGCCGGCGGCCCCGGCGCGGCTGGTCGTGACCCGCGGGGCGGCGGGCCACCTGGCCCAGATCGCCGACCTCGAGCTCGCCCTCGGCGGCAGCGAGGTGGTCGCGCAGAGCTTCTTCCGCGCCGCCCGGCGTCTGGAGGAGGAGCCGCACGACCTCAAGGCGTTGCTCCGGGAGGGCAACCTCGCAATCCTGACCTGGCTGGAGGACGACCCGCGGCAGGCGGTGGAGGAGTTCCTGCGCCGGGGCGGCAGCGTCGCGCTGGAGAGCCGCAGGGCGCGGTTCGGGGGCGACGGCGGCGCGACGGGCTAGGCCCCGGGCAGGCGGGCCACCAGATCGATCTCGACCCGGGCCTTCTTCGGCAGCGCCGCCGCCTGGACGGTGGACCGCGCCGGCCGGTGGCTGCCCAGGAACTCGCCGTAGAGCTCGTTGACGGTGTCGAAGTCGTCCATGTCGAGGAGATAGATCGTGGCCCGCAGCACGTCGGCGGGGGTGCAGCCGGCGGCGGCGAGGACCTCGCGCAGGTTGGAGAGGACCTGGCGGGTCTGCTCCTCCGTCGAGGGACCCACCAGCTTGCCGCTCTTCGGGTCGAGCCCGATCTGGCCGGAGAGATAGAGCCAGCCGTCGGCCGAGACCGCCTGCGAGTAGGGGCCGATGGCGGCCGGGGCGCGGTCGGTGTTGTAGACCTTCATTCTCCCTCCTCGTAGTAGCCGATATAGGGCAGATTGCGATGGCGCTCGGCGTAGTCGAGCCCGTAGCCGACCACGAACCGGTCCGCGATCCGGAAGCCGCAGTAGTCGATGGGAATCTCGACCTCGCGCGCCTCGTGCTTGTCGAGAAGCGCGCAGAGGCGGACGCTCTTGGCGCCGCGGAAGCTGAGGAGCTGCAGCACCGTCCGCAGGGTGTGGCCGGTGTCGACGATGTCCTCGATGAGCAGGACGTCGCGGCCGGCGATGGGCAGCTCGACGTCCTTGCGGATGAAGACCTCGCCGGGCCGGGTGCCCTCGCGGTAGCTCGAGGTCTGGAAGAAGTCGATCACCACCGGGACCGAGACCTGCTTGAGCAGATCGACCAGAAAGAAGACCGCGCCCTTGAGCACGCCGATGCACAGGAGCGACTCCACGTCCCGGTAGTCGCGGTCGATCTGCTCCGCCAGCTCGGCGATCCGCCGCTGCAACGTCTCGGCGTCGATCAGGGTGCGGAGCCCGCTTACCGTAGAATCAGGCGGATCCGTGTCGGTCAAGGAAGTCAACCCCCTCCATTCCCGGTACATCGAGCTGACGGCTCGATTCAAGGCCTGCTGGACGTTCCAGAGATCCCACGACGGCCTGCAGCGGTTCTTCGGCCGTCAAGATCTCGGCGCGGAGACGTACGACTTCCAGAGTCTATACAAGCGGCTCCGACACGCCTCCCTGGCCCTCGGCAGCAGCGGCCCGCCCTCCGAGGTGGACGCCGACCTCGACCGGGTGGCCGCCAGCCTGAACGAGGTGACGGAGAGTCTCGACCGCCGCGACCGTCGCGTCTCCCCCTCGCTGCTGCGTCTCTTCTTCCAGCGGGTCAAGACCTTCGACGAGCGGCTGCTGATCGAGATGATCCGCTTCTACCAGGAGGCGCAGCGCGACCGCACCTGGAGCTCCGACCGCATCGACAAGGTGGACTTCCTGGTCAGCCGGCTGGCCGAGACGATCGCCGGACCCGGGCTCACGGGAGACGCCAAGCGGCTCCAGAAGGTGCTCCTGCGGCTGTCCGAGAACGCCGGTCTGGACGCGCCCGACCCGGCGAAGGTGGAGAACCGGCTGAAGCTCGTGCGCACCGTCCGCGCGGAGATGCGGGGGGTGAGCTCCCTCGAGCGGCTCGAGCAGCTCGGCCTGGTGGGGCACTACCGGGATCTCAAGCACTCGCTGGGGCGTCTCTACTTCGAGCCGAGGCTGCTGCAGATGATCGTCGGCACCAACGCGGCCCTCTCCACCCTGGTCGACGGCCTCTGGCGACGCGAGGAGGAGGCGATCTTCTCCGACTACGAGCGCATCGCCGACCTCGAGCGGGCCGGCACGATGCCCGGCGAGCTGCTGGACGCGGTGAACCGTCTCCACGACCGGGTCGGCGGCTTCCGGCGGCAGATGAGCACCGGCAACATGCGTCTCTCGGAGCTCGCGGAGCTGCGCGAAGCGCTGCACCAGATCGACTCGTTGATCGCCGCGGGGGCGGCGTCGGTGGCCGAGCCACCCGGGATCTCCGATGCGGGCCGGGCCACCCGGCTGCTCGAGAGGGACCTCCCGGGCCTGCTGTCGACGCAGGCGCGGGAGCAGATCGGCCCGAGCCTGCGCGAGATGCTGGACGCCCTGACCGTCTCCGACCCGGCGGCCGACCCCTCCGAGGTGGTCTCCGAGCCCACGCTGCTGCGCTTCCACCTCTCGGCGCGCGAGGTCAGCGCCTTCCGCCGCCTGGCGGGCGGAGGTCCCTTCGACATGGAGCTCGAGGAGTTCCTCCTCGCCGCCGCGGCGCTGCGGCACAGCTTGAGCACCGAGATGGCCGCCATCCACGGCACCCTCTCCCGCTCGCCCCAGGATCTGGACCGGGTGCTCGAGGGGACCCGCTCCCTGCTGCGGCTGGCGGACCGGTATCTCAAGCAGTTCTCCCACTTCCTGGAGGTCCAGCTCCTGGACCCGGGGGCCGAGGGGGCGCGCGGCATCCAGGAGTGCCGGATGCAGCTCATGCGCGACCTCTCCGCCCTCTGGCTCGAGGCGGAGCGGATGACGCCGCAGGGCGAGGACTAGAGAGCCGCCAGCACCCCGTCGAGGAGGCGGCGGACCTTCTCGGCCGCCGCGCGGCCGGCCTCGAGGACCTCCTCGTGATCGAGCGGCTCGTCGGTCACCCCCGCGGCGGGGTTCGCGACCAGCGAGAGGCAGAGACACCGCATCCCCAGGTGCCGGGCCGCGATCACCTCGAGCACGGTGGACATCCCGGCCAGGTCGGCGCCCAGGGTGCGCAGCATCCGCACCTCGGCCGGGGTCTCGAAGTTGGGTCCGGCCAGGCCGGCGTAGACGCCGTCTCGCAGCGGGATGCCCAGCCCGTCGGCGGTGCGGTGGGCGAGCGCCGCGAGCTCCCGGTCGTAGGCGTTGGTCATGTCGGGGAAGCGGGGTCCCCAGTCGGCGGGAGGATCGCCGGTGAGCGGGTTGAGCCCGGTCAGGTTGAGGTGGTCGCGGATGAGGGCGAGGTCGCCGGCCCTCATCTCGGGGTCCAGCCCGCCGGCGGCGTTGGTCATGATCAGCAGCTCGGCGCCGCGCCGGGCGGCCAGCCGCACCATGAGGGCGACCCGGTGGCCGTCGTACCCCTGGTAGGAGTGCAGGCGTCCCCGCTGGTAGAGCAGCGGCAGGTCGTCGCGCGGGTAGAGCAGCTCGACCCGGTGCGGATGGCCGACCACGGTGCGGGTGGGGAAGGGCAGCAGCTCGGCGAGCTCGGTCTCGCCGTGGCGGCGCCCGGCGAGGTCCACGGCGAGGCCCGATCCGGACACCAGCAGCACCCGCGGTCCCGGCCAGCCCAGCCCCTCCCAGCGGCGCTCCGCCTCGGCGAGCTCGATCTCGAACTGCTCCATGACCGGCGCGATGCTAGCAGCCTGGTGGTATCGTCGGCGCTCGTCCGGAGGGCGGAGTCGATGTCGGAGCTCGAGCAGCAGATCGCGAACCGCCGCGCGAAGCGGCGGCGGCTGGAGGAGGCGGGGATCGACCCCTTTCCCAGCATCGTCGAGTACGACTTCGAGCCCTCCGCGGCCCACGACCGCTACGGCCACCGCGACGCCGCCGAGCTCGAAGCCACCGAGATCGTGGTCCGCGTGCCGGGCCGGGTGAGCGCCGTGCGCAGCCACGGCAAGACCGCGTTCGTGGACCTCTCCGACGGCGCCGCCAAGCTCCAGGCCATGGTGCGGCGGCAGGAGCTCGACGAGGCCTCGCTGACGGTGCTCGAGGGCCTCGACCTGGGCGACTACCTCCTCGCGGAGGGGCCGCTGATCCGCACCCGCACCGGCGAGCTCACCGTAGCGGCCCGGCGGCTGACCCTGCTGGCCAAGGCGCTGCGGCCTCTGCCCGAGAAGTGGCACGGCGTCTCCGACGTGGAGGCGCGCTACCGCCAGCGCTATCTGGACCTGGTGGCCAACCCCGAGACGCGCCGGATCTTCGAGGTGCGCGCCGCCCTGGTGCGCGAGCTGCGGGCCGAGCTGGACCGGCGCCGCTTTCTCGAGGTCGAGACCCCGATGATGCAGTTGTTGGCGGGAGGCGCCGCGGCGCGCCCCTTCGTCACCCACCACAACGCCCTGGACCTCGACCTCTACCTGCGGGTGGCGCCCGAGCTCTACCTGAAGCGTCTCCTGGTGGGCGGTCTGCACCGGGTGTACGAGATCAACCGCAACTTCCGCAACGAGGGCATCTCGACCCAGCACAACCCCGAGTTCACGATGCTCGAGTTCTACTGGGCGTACTCCGACTTCCGGAAGCTGATGGACTTCACCGAGGACCTGCTGGGCCGGGTGGCGACGGCGGTGCTGGGGGAGCCGGCTCTGGTCTATCGCGAGCAACGGCTCGAGCTGGCGCCGCCGTGGTCGCGTCAGACGGTGCGCGGCGCGGTGGCGCACCACCTGGGTGTCGGGGAGGAGGAGCTCGACCACGTGGCCGACCTGGCTCCCTGGCTGCGCCGGCACCAGGTGGAGCCGGCCCCCGGGGTGGACCCGGGCCATCCGGTGCTGACGGCGGGCTCGCGGGCCGCCTGGCAGGCCGCCCACCCCGACGGCGAGGTGCCGGAGGGTTGGTACGGCCTGCTGCTCATGGCGCTCTTCGAGGCGGTCGTCGAGAGCCACCTGATCCAGCCCACCTTCATCACCCACTACCCGGTGGAGGTCTCCCCCCTGGCGCGCCGCGACCCCGCCGATCCCCGGTTCACCGAGCGCTTCGAGCTCTACATGGCGGGGATGGAGATCGCCAACGCCTTCAGCGAGCTGAACGATCCGGAGGAGCAGGCCCGGCGATTCCGCCAGCAGCTCGAGGCCCGCGGACACGGCGACGAGGAGGCCCACCGCTTCGACGCCGACTACGTGCGGGCCATGGAGCACGGCATGCCGCCCGCCGGCGGCGAGGGGATCGGCATCGACCGTCTGACCATGCTCTTCACCGATTCGCCCTCCATCCGCGAAGTGATCCTCTTCCCGCTGCTCAAGCCGGCGCCCGAGGGAGAGGCGCCGTGAGCCGCCGTCGCCCCGGTGCGCCGGCGGCGACGCTGCCCCTCCCGCTGCTCGTCGCCCTGCGGTATCTGCGCAGCACCCGGCGGGACGCCTTCGTCTCCTTTCTCTCGCTCACGGCCGCCGGCGGTCTGGCCGTGGGGACGGCGGCGCTCATCCTGGCCCTGGCGGCCTTGACCGGCTTCCAGAGCCTGCTCAAGCGGGAGCTGCTCTCGCGCACTCCGGAGATCGAGGTGGAGCTGCCCGCCGGGGCCGACCCGGCGGCGGCGGCGGCGGCGGCGGAGTCGGTCGAGGGGGTGCGGGCGGCCCAGCCGCTGCTGCGCGGCCAGGGCTGGCTGATCACCGCGGGCCGCGCCCGCCCGGTGGAGCTGGTGGGGTTCGCCGACCGGCTCCCCGACTCCTTCCCCGACGCCTCCTCCCGCGCGCCCGGGCTCTACGTGAGCGACCGGGTGGCCGAGCTCGACGAGCTGGCTCCGGGCACCCGGGTCGAGCTCGCCTCGGGGCGGCCCGTCCTGACCCCCTTCGGCCCCCAGCCCCGCGTCCGCCGGCTGGCCGTGGCCGGTCGCTTCGCCAGCGGCGCCACCGAGGTCGAGGACCGGGTGGCGCTGCCGCTCGCCGAGGCCGAGCGCCTGCTGGGCCGGTCGGGCTACCGGCTGGTCGTCAGCACCGGCGACCTCGACACGGCCCTGGTGCTGGCGCCGGAGCTCGGCCGCCGGCTGCCGGAGGGGAGTCGGGTGAGCACCTGGCGGGACCTCAACCGCGGTCTCTTCTTCGCCCTCCGGCTGGAGAAGAGCCTGATGTTCGTCGCCGTCTTCCTGATCGTCCTGGTGGCCGCGCTGGCGCTGGTCTCGGACCTGACGCTGATCATCGCCAGCAAGCGGCCCGAGATCGGGATGCTGGGGGCGATGGGAGCCGGACCGCGGACCATCGAGCGGGTTTTCGTGCTCCTCGGGGCCCTGC
>JAWWBN010000063.1:0-16722 GCA_033720955.1 Thermoanaerobaculia bacterium
CCTGCTGGCGCTGCGCGAGGCGGTGGCCAACGGCGTGCTGCACGGCAACCGGCTGACACCCGAGAAGCGGGTGCGGGTCGAGCTCGCCGTCACCGGCGGCGAGGCGGTCTTCGAGGTCCGCGACCAGGGCGACGGCTTCGACCCGAGCGCCGTGCCCGACCCGCGGGCGCCCGAGAACCTTCTCAAGACCAACGGCCGGGGCATCTTCCTGATGCGGCGGATGGTGGACCACGTGGCGTTCGAGTTCAACGGCACCGGCACCCGGGTGATCCTGCGCAAGAGGGTCCCGGCCGCCGCCGGCGCCGTCGCGGCGGAGGCCGAGTGAGACCCCCCACCCCCTTCCCGGGTGGTGGCTTCGTCGTCCTCTCGTTGCTCCTGATCTGCCTCGTCCCGCGACCCGCCGCGGCCCAGCCGCCGGCGGTGAGCGAGCACGTCGAGGTGCGCGCGGTGACGATCCCGCTGACGGTGACCGACGCCGAGGGCCGGCCGATAGCCGGACTCGAGCGCGACCAGATCGAGCTTCTGCGGGACGGCGAGCCGGTGGAGGTCGTCGCCCTCTCCCCCGTCGCGCAGCCCGCCCCGGACCCGGCGGGCACCTCGAGCCGCGTCTTCGTGCTGTATCTGGACACCGCCTTCCTGGACGCCGCCGAGGCGACCGCCCTCCTGCCGCCGCTCTCCCGGTTCCTCGAGGAGGAGCTGCCTCCGGCGACGAGGCTCTACGGCCTGGTCGCCGACCGGGCGTCGGTGCGGCCGCTCCACCCGCCCACCGCGGCTCGCGCCGAGGCCGTCGCCGCGCTGGCCGAGGTGACCGCCACGCCGGTCCCCGCTCTCCTCGCCGAGGCGCGCGAGATCGAGCGCGACATCGAGCGCGCCCTGGGGGGCCGCGGGCGCCGCGTGATGACGGTGCGCGACGCGATTCCCGACCAGCTCCTCGAGCGGATCTCAGCGCTGGCCCAGGAGGTGGCGGCGGAGGTCGAGGCCGGCGGCCGCCGGCTGCAGTGGGCCCTCCAGACCGTGGCGGGGCTGCCCGGCTCGGTGGACCTGCTCTACGTGGGCGGCGAGCCCCCCGTGGACCTGGGCGCGACCCTCCACCGCCGTTGGCTGGTGGCGCTCGGGCCCGACTCCTACTACGTCGCCGCCGGCTCGGCCGACGGCGACGGGGCGGGTCTGGGCACCGGACGCGGCGAGGAGGGCTTCTCCACCGGGGCGACCTCATTCTCCGCCCTGGCCGCGCCGGGGCGGGCGCTGGACACCGCGGCGGTGCTCGAGCCCCTGGTGACCCGGGCGCTGCTCGACGGCGTGCGGGTCCACACTCTGACCGTGGCGTCGGCGGGCGCGGGAGGAGGAGGCGTCCGCTCGGCCAGCGGCGGGGCGGTCGGTCCGGCCGGCACGGCCACGGGCCCCGCCCTGACCGCCGGGTCCGGTGGTGGAGCCGGCGCCGAGCTGCTGCGCTCCCTGGCCCGCTCCACCAGCGGCGCCGCCCTGCACAGCCGCGGCGGAGTCGCGGAGGGGCTGACGTCGCTGGCGACGAGGCTGTCGGGGGGCTACCGTCTGACCTTCCTCGACGCCAGCGCCGAGCCGGGCACCCGGCACCGGCTGCAGGCGCGGCTCCCCGGCGCCGGCTCCCACGTACGGCTCGAGCACCCCGAGGGCTACGTCGCCCTGAGCCTCGACCAGATCGCCGCCCGGGCCGCCCTGTCGGCGCTGCGTCTCGGGCTCGAGGACAATCCTCTCGAAGTGGAGGTCCGGGCCGCCGTCGGCGGTGCGGCGGACCAGCCGGTCCTCGAGCTGGCCATCGAGGTGCCCCTGGCGCGGCTGGCCCTCGCCACCGAGCGACGCGCCCACACCGGCAGCATCTCGGTCTTCGCCGCCACCGGAGGGTGGGAGTCCTCGAGCGAGGTGCGGAAGGCGGTGGTGCCGCTGCGGATCGCGCACCAGGATCTGCTGATCGCGCTGGGCCGGCGGGTCGAGTACGGCTTCCCGCTGCCCCGGCCGGCCGGCGGCGACCGTCTCGCCGTCGCCGTGCGCGACGACCTGGCCCTGGTCACCTCGACGGTCGTGGTGCCGCTGCCGCCGGCCGCGAACGCCCGGAGCGGCGGGCCGTGACGACCCGAGCTCGGCTCCGGGCCGCGACCGTGGCCACCCTCCTCCTGGCCGGGGCGGCCCTCCGGGCCGAGACGTCCCCGGTGATCCGCTCGGAGGGCGAAGCCACGCTGCGCGCCCTCGAGGCGGCCCTCCTCCTCTCCGGTCAGGAGGGCGGCGTCATCCGCACCGCCGTCGTCACCGTCGCGGCGCCCCTGGACGACGGCCAGACCGGCGTCCATCTGCTGCTGGAGCTGGAGGGCGCTCCGCTGCGGCCCGAGGCCGAGTCCGAGGGTCGGCTGGACCTCTTCGTCTACGCGCTCGAGCCGGCCAGCGGCGAGGTCGTGGCCTCCACCAGCCGCCGGCTGCGGCTCCTGCCCGTCCACGGCCCCCTCCTGGAAGGCGGCGGGGTGAAGGCCGCGATCGAGCTGCCGCTGCCCCCCGGCGACTTCGACCTGCGGATCCTCGCCCGCACCGGGGCCGGCGAGTTCGGAATTCGCAGCGCCCCCGTCACCGTCCCCGGAGAGGGAGGCGGTCCTGCCCTGGTGGCGCCCCCTCTCTGGAGCCAGACCCGGGGCGGTTGGCTGCTGGCGGTGGGCGGCCGGCCGCCGCGGCCGCACCCCTTCGTGGCCGCCGAGGCGCCGCTGCCCGCGGCGCTGCCGGTGGTGGGCGCCGGAGCCACCCTCGAGGGCGCCCTCCTAGGCCGGGAGCTGCCACAGGGGGAGCCCGACCTGGTCGCCCAGCTCCGCCACAACGCGACCGGCCTCCTCGCCGAGGTCCGCGCCACGCCCCTCGGCCGCGAGCGCGCCGGGGCCGGCGGTGTCGAGGCGCTGCCCTTCCGCCTGCGCGTCGCCGGCCTGGGCCCCGGGCTCTACACCGTTCGGCTGGTGGCGCAGATCGGCGACACCCGTCTGACCTCTCCGTCGGCGGTCCTGGCCCTGTCGGCCGCGGCGGACGAGAGCCGCCCCTGGCCGGCGGTCGACCTGGACGCGGACGCCAGCGGAGGGCTGCAGAGCGCCGAGGCCCCTCCACCCGAGAGCCTCCCGCCCGGGGGTCTCGAAGCCGGCGAGGCGCTGGACGGGGTGGTCGGGCTCCTGGCGACCGGGGACCGGGACGCCGCCCGGCGCCGCCTGGCCGAGCTCCACGGCCAGGCCGGAACGGCGGGAGTCTCCCTGACCCGCCTGCGCGACGCCGAGTGGCAGCGGATCGAGAGCGCCGGGCGCTCCGGCTGGGAGCGTCTCGCGTCCCTGCTCTCGCTGTACGCCGAGCTGGCCGGCGAGTACCGCGCCCGGCGCCGCATCGGCCTGGCCGAGCACGCCGAGCTGCTCACCACCCGCTTCGCCCACGCCTACTCCCGCCAGCTCCAGACCGACGAGGCCCGCTGGACCGCCGCGGCGATGCTCGAGAGCGTGGCCGCAGCGGCCATGATGGGCGGGGTTCCCGGCCGCGCCGCCGCCGCCTATCGCGACGCCCTCGACATCCAGGCCGCGCGGCCGGTCGCTCTCCTGGGTCTGGGCGCCGTTCTCGAGAAGATGGGCCGGCCCGCCGAGGCGGCCGGCCCCCTGGAGCGGCTGCTCGAGATCGAGCCGGGCCATCCGGAGGCCCGCCTACGCCTGGCGGTGAACCTGGCGCGCACGGGCGACGCCGGGCGCGCGGAGCGGATGCTCGACGCCCTCCTGGAGGAGCCGGCCGTGCCGGAGTGGATCGCGCGGCTGGCGGCGCAGGAGCTGGCTCGGCAGGCGCTCGCCGCGCGGCGTCCGGAGAGGGCCGAGGAGCGGTTGCGGGAGGCGCGGGAGCGATGGCCCGAGGATCCCTCCCTGGCCATCCTCCTCGCCTGGACCCTCGACGCTCGCGGGCGCCGGGCCGAGGCCGACCCCCTGCTGCAGGCGGTGGACCGGCGACCCCCCGGCGACACGCCCCTCCCCCGCTACCGCTACAACGCGTGGCCGCTCGAGGCCGTGGCGGTCGACGCCACGGCCGCCCTCCCGGACGCGGGCCCCCCGCCCGGCGGGAGATGATCCGCACCGCGGCGCTGGCGCTCTGGCTGCTCCTGCCGGCGGCGGCCCAGGCGCTCGACATCGCGATCCTGAGCCCGCGTGCCACCCTGCCGGTCTTCGGCGAGGTGCTGTTCGAAGCGGAGGTCTATCCCGCGGAGGAGATCGCCCGGGTCGATCTGCGGGTGGACGGCCGCTCCGTGGCCACCTTCACCGGCCCTCCCTTCCGGGCCCTGGTGGACGTCGGCCAGGAGAACCGCGGACACCGGTTCGAGGTGGTCGTGGAGGGCCCCGGCGGGCAGGTCGGCCACGCCGCGGTCGAGACCCCGCCGGTGCCCGTCAACCTGGAGGTCTCGGTCGAGCTGCGGCAGCTCTACGTGACCGTGACCCGCGACGGGCGGCGGGTGCTGGACCTCGATCGCGACGACTTCACCGTGCTGGACGAGGGCGACCGTCAGCGGCTGGTGACCTTCGAGCGCGGCGACGTGCCCTTCACCGCCGTGCTGCTGGTCGACGCGAGCGAGAGCATGCGGGGCGAGCGGCTGCGCACCGCCGTCGCCGGAGCGCGGGCCTTCGCCTCCGCCATGGAGCCGCTGGACCAGGCGAAGGTCGTCCTCTTCTCCGACCGCATTCTCCACACCACCCCCTTCAGCAGCTTCGCCGAGGTGCTCACCGCCGGCCTCTCGGGGGTCGGCGGGCGGGGGGGCACGGCGCTCAACGACCATCTCTACCTGGCGCTGCGGCTGCTGGAGAAGCGGCAGGGGCGACGGCTGGTGATCCTGCTCTCGGACGGCGTGGACATCGAGAGCATCCTGGAGATGCGCCAGGTGCTCGACACGGTACGCCGCAGCCGCTCGCTGGTGTACTGGATCCGGCTCGGGGCGCCCGACCCGAGGATCGACCGCCACTCGGCCTGGCGCGACGCCGGCGGGCACCGCCGGGAGCTCGAGCAGCTCGAGCAGGCGGTCCGCCTGAGCGGCGGCCGCGTCGTCACCCTCTCGTCCATCGACCAGACCCGGGAGGCCTTCGCCGAGATCCTCTCGGAGATCCGCGAGCAGTACGTCCTCGGCTACTACCCCTCCGGTCCCACCGGAACGGGCGGCTGGCGCTCGGTGGCGGTGACGGTGGCTGGCCGCGGCCTCTCGGTTCGCGCCCGCAAAGGCTACATGGACGACTGACCGGTCGCCCCGCCTTACGCTTTGCGATACGATCGGAAGCCCGGCTCCCTCGAAAGCCGCGACCGATGCAGATGGAACGCGAATTCCCTGGTCCGCGGCCGGTCTCCGGCCCCTTCTCCGATCACCGGGCCGGCGCCCGGGTGATCCACCTGGCCGACGCCCGGACCAAGCTTCCGGAGGGGGTCACGCCGGCCGAGTGGGCGCTGGAGCGCGCCCGGACCCAGAATCCGCGGATCCGCACCTTCCTGGTGTGCATCCGCCTGCTCGAGGGCGCCCACGACAGCAACTACGCCATTCTGCACTGCTCCCCGCAGCGGCTGCAGGAGATCTGGGTGCAGGTGGGCAGGGTGGCCCAGCTCATCCGCGGCGACCTGGCCGCCTCCCTCGAGCCGCCGTCGCGCATACCGGCGCTCGAGATGGCCCGTCGCCGAGCGCAGCTCGCCGCCCGCGCCCTCACCAACACCACCCTGGCCGAGCTGTCGGGCTTCCCCGAGACGCTGGCGGCCGAGCAGATGCTGGACGCCCGCAAGGTGCTCTGCGTCTCGATCGGCAAGATCCACGCCTTCCTCCAGGACACCTTCTGCCAGGTGATGGCGGCCGACCCGCGCAGCCACCACGGCCCGGACTACTTTCTCTCGCGGCGCTTCCCGCGCGACATCGAGGACGCGGAGTGGCTCCACACCTCGGTGGAGCGGCTGTCGGAGTACCTCGACGAGCTGGGAAGCGCGCGCTATCCGCACCTGGAACGGTTGCGCACCATGCTGCAGCGCGAGCAGACCATCCCCAACGGGCCTCTCTGGGACGAGGTGCGGGAGCTGCTCGAGATCCTCGAGCGGGAGCTCACGCCGCAGCTCAAGGAGGCGCTGGCACAACGGGGCATCCGCTTCGACGAGATGGAGGCCCTCGACCGCTACGCCTTCGAGATCCCGGCCGCCTGCCGGCTGCTCAAGGAGCTCGACCGGGCCGCCCGCCAGGTGACGGACGAGATCCTCACCCGCGCCCGCCGAGATCCCGGCCGCTGGCCGGACCGGGTCGAGGAGCTCGTCGCCGCGCACGCCATCTTCGCCAGCCGCATCGCCATCCTGCTGCGCGACCTGGACCGCAGCTTCCGGGATCTCCTGGCCTTCGTGCCGCTCTGGCTGGAGAGCATCGGCCTGCGCCGGGCACTGCTCCTGACCCGCCATCTCGAAGAGTAGGTCCGGCATGCGCATCGCCGTCGTGGGCGCCGGCGCCGTGGGCGGCTACTTCGGCGGCCGGCTGGCCGAGGCCGGCGAGGAGGTGGTCTTCCTCGCCCGCGGCGCGACCCTCGCAGCGCTCCGGGAGAGCGGGCTGATCCTGGAGGACGCGGCAGGCAGCCGCACCCTCCACCCGGTGGCCGCGACCGCCGATCCCGCCTCCGTGGGCCCCGTCGAGGCGGTCGTCTTCGCGACCAAGGCGTGGCAGGTCGAGGAGGCGGCGCGGGCCGCTCTGCCCCTCTTCGGCGCCGACACCTTCGCCGTACCCCTGCTCAACGGCATCGAGGTGCCCGACCGGATCGCGGCCGTGGTGGGACGCGAGCGCACCCTGGGCGGTCTCTGCCGGATCGTCGCCGAGGCGGTGGCCCCGGGTCGCATCCGCCATCACGCCTTCGAGCCCACGGTGACCTTCGGCGAGCTCGACGATCGCCCCAGCGAGCGCTCGCAACGGCTCCGCCGGGTGTTCTCGGCCGCCGGCGTGAAGGCGCAGATCCCCGAGTCGATCCACGCCGCGATCTGGGGCAAGGCCCTCTTCATCGTCCCGACCAGCGCCGTGGGGGCGATCGCCCGCGCGACGGTGGGCGAGATGCGGGCGCAGCCCGAGACCCGCCGGCTGATCGAGGAGGCCACCGCCGAGATCGACGTGCTGGCCCGGGCGCGCGGGGTGCCGCTCACCGACGACGCCGTGGAGCGGACGATGGCGTTCCTCGACTCCCTCGATCCCTCGGCCACCTCTTCGATGCAGCGCGACATCGAGGCGGGCCGACCCTCCGAGCTCGACGCCCAGTGCGGCGCGGTGCTGCGTCTGGCGCGGGAGACCGGAGTCGAGACCCCGGTGGTGCGAATGCTCCACGCCGCCCTGCTGCCCGCCGAGCTCCGGGCGCGGGGCGGGGGGAGGAGCGGGCCACCGCGCGCGGCCGGTTGACACGGCGTCGCTCGCGGGGCTCGAGACGAGGCGGCCACCCGAGTCGATCGCTGGCCCCGACTCGGGCCCCGAGCTACAGGATCGACTTGCCCAGTCCCGACATCACCAGCTCGATGGCCAGCTCCGCCGTGCGGTTGCGCTCGTCCAGGATCGGGTTGATCTCCACCACGTCGAGAGAGGCCACCGGCAGTCGCTCTGCCGCGGTCTCCATCAGGAGGTGCGCCTCGCGGTAGGTCAGGCCGCCACCCACCGGAGTGCCGACCCCGGGAGCCTCCCGCGGGTCCAGGGCGTCCATGTCCAGGCTGACGTGGACGCGGTCGAGATGGGAGAGCCGGCGAACCGCTCGTTCCGCCACCGAGCCGATCCCCTCCCGGTCGATGTCCTGCATGGTGTACACCTTGATCCCGCTGGCGCGCAGCGCCACCCGCTCCTCCGGGTCGAGGTCGCGGACCCCTACCAGCACCACGTCGGCCGGACGCATGGTGGGCCTCTTGCCGCCGATCTCCACCAGCTCGCGCACGCCGCGGCCGACCAGGGCCGCGAGCGGCATGCCGTGCAGGTTGCCGCTGGGGGAGGTCTCCGGGGTGTTGAAGTCGCCGTGGGCGTCGATCCACAGCAGCCCGGCCGGCCTGTCCTGGGCCAGGGCGGCCACGGTGCCCACCGCGATCGAGTGGTCGCCGCCCAGGTAGAGCGGCACGTCGCCGCGCTCGATCACCCGGCGGCCGGTCTCGCGGATCGCCTCGCAGGCGGCGGCCACCGCCGGCAGAAAGCGCAGGCCTCCCTCTGCCGACAGGGTGTCCCGCACGGGCACGTCCAGATTGCCCAGGTCGCGGATCTCGCAGCCCAGCCGCGACAGCTTCCGGTCCAGACCGGCGTAGCGCAGGGCCGCCGGGCCCATGTCCACGCCGCGCCGCGACTGGCCCAGGTCGATCGGCACCCCGATGATGGCGAGAGAGGCCATGGCGAGGTCGGCGGCGGTCAGGCGATGCCGTCGGCCGAGAGGCGCCCGCCGCCGGCCTGGAGGACGGCCCGCAGCCGGTCCGGCGAGACGGGCGGGCAGAAACGGTCGCCCTGGACCGCGGTGCAGCCCTTCGCCCGCAAGATCTCCTCCTGCTCGGCCGTCTCCACCCCTTCGGCGATCACCTGCAGCCCGAGCTGCTGGCCCAGGGCCGTGACCGCGCTCACGATGACCCCCTGGCTGGGCTCGCTCTCGAGGCCCAGCACGAACGAGCGGTCGATCTTGAGCTTGTGGAGCCGCAGCCGCCGCAGATAGGCCAGGGACGAGTAGCCCTTGCCGAAGTCGTCGAGGGCGAAGCGCACCCCGAGGGCCTCCAGGCGCTGGAAGTTGCGATCGGCCACAGGGGTGGGGCGCATCAGCACCCCCTCTGTGAGCTCCAGCTCCAGCCGCTCGGCCGCCAGCCCCGACTGGGCCAGCGAGCGGGCCACCGTCTCACCGAAGTCGGGGTGACGAAACTGCAGCGCGGAGGCGTTGACCGACACGGTGAGGTGAGGCCACGCCTCGTTCTCCCAGGTGCGCGCCTCGTTGCAGGCGCGCCACAGCACCCACTCGCCGATGGGAACGATGAGACCCGAGCTCTCCGCCAGGTGGATGAACTCGGCCGGCAGCAGACGGCCGCGCTCCGGGTGCTCCCAGCGGACCAGCGCCTCGACGCCCAGGATCTCGCCGCTGGTCAGCTCCACCTGGGGCTGGTACTCCAGGAAGAGCTGCTCGCGGTCCACCGCCTCGTGGAGCTGCTGGGTGAGCCGGGTGCGGTGGTGCTGCTCGCGGTCCATGCCCGCGGTGTGCATCCGGTATTCGGCCCGTCCCTCCTCTTTGGCCCGGTAGAGGGCGAGGTCGGCCCGCTTGAGGAGCTGGCGCGCGTCCGCCTCGCCCGGCGGGAAGGCGGCCACGCCCACCGAGGCGCTGATGAAGATCCGCCGGCCGCCGACCGAGAACGGCTCGTCGAAGCAGGTCAGCAGCCGGCGGGCGAGCGAGTTGGCGTCGTAGAGCTGGTAGAAGTCGGTCTGCACCACCGCGAACTCGTCACCGCCCGTGCGCGACAGCGTGCAGCCCACCGGCAGCTCGCGGCGCAGCCGCCCCGCCACCGCGACGAGCAGCTCGTCGCCCACCGGGTGGCCGTAGGCGTCGTTGATGTCCTTGAAATGGTCGAGGTCCAGCGCCATCACCGCCACCCGACGGCCCATGCGCACGGCGCGCTCGATCTCCATCTCGAGCCGCTCGCTCAGGGTGTAGCGGTTGGGCAGGTCGGTGAGGGCGTCGTTGCGCGACAGGTAATCGACGCGGTTCTCGGCGTCCAGCCGAGCCGAGACGTCCTCCTGGGCGACGACGAAGTGGCTCACCTCGCCCGCCGCGCCGCGGACGGCGGTCACCCTCTGCTCCACCGTGTAGAACCGGCCGTCCCGCGCCCGGCAGACCACCCGGCCCCGCCAGTCGCCGCGGGCGGCGAGCTCCTCCCAGCGCTCCGGGTCCAGCCCGGCTTCTCCCCGCCCGCCGTCGAGGAAGTCGGGGCGCCGCCCGACCACCTCCTCCTCGGCGCGACCGCTCATCTGGCGGAAGGCGCTGTTGACCCAGACGATCTCGCCCCTCCTGTCGGTGATGAAGACCGCGCTGGCGCTCGAGTCGATCGCCGCCTGCTGCAGGCGGATGGTCTCCTGGGCGCGCCGGTGGCTGCCGATGTCCGAGTAGATGCCGAAGATGCCGATCTGCCGATCGTCCTGGAAGATGGGGTACCCGAGGATCTGCACCTCCACCAGGGCGCCGTCCTTGCGGCAGCGAGCGCTCTCGGTGTTGATGATCTCACCCTCGAGAGCGCGCTCGGAGAGAGCGGACGCCTCCTCCGCCGACTCCTCGGGGACGATCAGCGAGTTGATCGAGGCGCCCCGGGCCTCGGCCCGCTCGTAGCCGAAGAGCTCCTCGAAGCCGGCGTTGCAGTCGATCACCCGGTCGGCGTCGTCCAGGAGGACGATCGCCTGCGGCGAGTTCTCGAAGAGCTGCCGGAAATAGACGTTGTCGAGCCGCGCCCCGGCCGCGTCCTCCGGCGCCGTCGCCGCCGGAGGAGCCTCCGCCACCTGCCGCCGCAGGCGCTCGACGCGCGCGGAGAGCGACGCCAGCTCCGCCAGCAGCTCTTCTCTGGTGCGTCGGTCGGTCATCGGGCCGCTCGAACCGAAGTGGCCGCCAACCGCTGCAGTACGTCGGCGGCCGGCACCGAACTACCGTTCGATAGGACCGACAAGCGTAGCACAAACGCCTTGCTTCAAGGCGACTTAGGCGACTCGGCGACGACCCGCAGAGGGAAGATCTCGGTCTCGCCCGGCCCCTCCGGAGTCAGCCGGAGCCGGTAGTCGCCGGGGGCGAGGTCGAGCCGAGGCAGGGCGAGGGTGAACTCGCCGGTGGGGTTGCGGCGCAGTCCGTCGAGCGACCAGACGGTGGCACCGGTGGCGTCGAGCAGCTCCACCCTGACGGCGTCCTCCGCCGGCGGCGACGAGCTGTCGAGCGCCTGGCTGTTGAGGATGAGGACGACCCCCCCCTCGCCCGCCGCGCGCGCGATCCGGGTCGTCCCGTCGCCGGCGCCGCGGGTCAGGGCGGCGGCCGGGAAGAGATCCACCACCGCGACGTTGAGCTGCGGCGCCAGCGCGCGGTCCAGGCGGGAGCGGAGCTCGGCCAGCCGGCTCCGCTCTGCCTCCACCCGCTCGGCCAGCTCACCCCGGCTCTCCTCGAGCTCGGCGATCTGCCGGCGGGCGAGCTCCAGCCGCTCGTTCGTCTCCCCGTCGGCGGTCGCCGCGCCGGCCGACGCGAGGCGCTCCTCGAGACCGGCCACCACCGCCGCGCGCTCCGAGGCCACCCGGGCGGTGGCGAGCCAGCCCACCACCGCGACCGCGGCCAGCAGGGAGGCCGCGGCGGCGAGCGGCGGCGCAAAGGCCGGCAGGCGCGGCAGGGGGCGGGCGCGCGGCGCGAACGGGGTCACCACCCCGCCGCTCTCCTCCTCGGCGCCCACGGCGGCGCGGCTCGCCCGCACCAGCTCCAGCTCCTCGGCGCAGCTCTCGCACGCCGCCAGATGGCGCCGCGCCAGCTCCTCCGGGATCGCCAACGGCTCCCCCTCCACCAGGCCGGTCAGCACCGGCGGCGGGAGGTGGGCGTCGAAGATCTCGAAGACGCCGCGGGTGGCGTCGAGCTCGCGGGCGCACGCGGCGCACTCCGCCAGGTGCCCGTCGACCTCCCTCCTGACGGCTCCCTCCAGGCTGTCGTTGAGATACCAGGGCAGGAGCTCGGCTACTTGATCGCAGTTCATGTGGCTTCCCCTCGCACGTGTTGGGCGTCGGGGAGCGGGAGAAGTTACACCTCTCCCGCCGGATCTCCCTCCAGACGGTCGCGGATCTCCTGGGCGGCCCGGCGGCAGCGAAGCGCTCGCACTCGCAGGGCACCCTCGGAGATGCCCAGATCGGAGCTGATCTCCCGGTAGCTCTCGCCGCGCACGATCCTGCGCCAGAGCTCCCGGCACTCCTCGCTGGTCCGCTCGAGCACGCGCAGGAGCAGGTCGGCCACCTCGTGGGGCAGCCCGCCGCCCGCCGGCGACTCGACGCCGCCCGCCCCGGGGTCGTCCTCGAGCCCTGTCCAGCGCCAGCGGCGGGCGGCGCGCACCCGGTCCAGGCAGGAGTGGCTCACCACCCGCCAGACGTAGGTCTTGACCTTCGCCTTGCCCTGGTACCGACCCTTGCCGAGCTCGGAGAGGACCTCCAGCCGGAGGTCCTGCAGCACGTCCTCCCACTCGTGGGCCAGGGTGCGGTAGTAGGCCGAGGCGGCGGCCCGGATCCACTGCTCCACGCGCTCTACCGCGGCGCGGTCGCCTCGTAGATACGCCTCGATCAGTTGCCGACCTTCGCTCTGCATCGCTCCCGCCCAGCGGCTTGGCTAAGGTGAGGCCCAATGGTGCCGAAGCCCCGGGGCCAAGTCAATCGCGGGAGCTGCACTACAATCGATTCATTGGCGGACAGCGATAGGTCGGAGCGGAGGAGGAAGAGGAGGTCCAGGTCGGCGGCGGTCGTCGCCCTGTGCGCCATCGCCGCCGCGGCCCCCCCGCCGGCCCCACCCGGCGAGCCGGCCGCCACCCCGCTGACCGCCGGGGAGCCGGTCGAGCGCAGGATCGAGCCCGGCGAAGGCCACCTCTACGAGCTGGCGGTCCCGGCGGGCAGCTACCTCCGGCTGGTGGCCGAGCAGAGCGTGGTGGATCTGGCCGTCGAGGTCCTGGGCCCGGCCGGCGACCGTCTGGCCGGGGGCGACGTCCTGGGCAGCCTCTTCCTGCCGGAGGTCGTCTCCCTGGTGACGAGCGGGGAGGGCCCTCTCCGGGTGGTGGTGCGAACCGCGCCGGAGGAGGAGCAGGGCGGCGACTACCGGCTGGAGCTCGAGGAGCTGCGGCCCGCGGGGCCCGACGATGCGTGGCGGGTGGAGGCCGAGACCCACCTCCAGCTCGGCCGTGACCGGCTGGACCGCCACGGCCGGGAGGGCGCGGCGGAGGCGCAGCGGCTCCTGGCCGGGGCGAGAGCCGCGGCCCGGCGGGCCGGTGACGGCGCCCTCGAGGGCAAGATCGTCCACTACCTGGCGGGGGTCCACCAGGCCGAGGGCGACCTGGAGGCCACCCTGGAGACCCTGCGGATCGCCCTCGCCACCCGCCGGGCGGCCGGGGATCTCCCGGGCACCCACCACTCCCTGGACATGATCGGCCACCTCCTCGGCTCGAGCGGCGATCGCGAGGCGGCGGCCGAGATCCACACCGAGGCCCTCGCCGTCGCGCGCCGCAGCGGTCGGCGGGACCTCGAGGCGAAGTCGCTCAACAACCTGGGCGCCCTCGACTACTGGGCCGGACGGCTCGCCGAGGCGGGCGAGAAGTTCGACCGGGCCCTCTCGATCTACCGGGAGACGGGCGACGACGCCCTGCGCGCCCGGACCCTGGCCAACCTGGGCGTCATCTACCGGCGCCTGGGACGGCTCGACGCGGCCGACGGCGCCTACCGGGAGGCGCTCGAGCTGGCCCGGCGGCGCGGCGACGTCGACAACGAGATCACGATCGTCAACAACCTGGGGGTCCTCCACCGCGTGCGGGGGGAGATGCAGCGCGCTCTCGAGACCTACACCGACGGCATCGAGCGGGCGAGCCGGCTCGATCTGCCCCGGGGCAAGCTGGCGGACCTGCACCAGAACCTGGGGGCGCTGTGGGACCGGCTGGGCCACCCCGAGCGGGCGATGGAGAGCCACGAGACCGCGCTCGCCCTCTACCGGGCCAGCGGCGAGCTGGCCCCCCAGGCCGGTGCGCTGATGCGGATCGCCTGGATCCACGAGTCGACCGGCGAGCCCGAGAAGATGCTGCCGGTTCTCGAGGAGGCGCTGCGGCTGGCCCGGGAGGCCGAGGATCCGCGGGAGCAGGCGCTCATCCTCGCCACCATGGGTCGCGCCCGGCTCGAGCTCGGCGAGCCCCTGGCGGCGGCGCCGCTCTTCCAGGCGGCGGCCGAGCTGGCCGAGACGGCCACCGACGCCAACGCGCTGAACCTGGCGCTGCGGAACCTGGGCCGCGCCTTCACCGAGAGCGGCGAGCTGGTCCGCGCCCGGGAGACCCTCTCCCGGGCCCTCGACCTGAGCCGCGAGGTGGGCGACCCGATCGCCGAGGCCTCGACGCGATTCGCCCAAGCGCGGCTCGCGCGGCGGGAGGGCCGCCTGGGGGCCGCGTACGACGAGATGGAGACGGCGCTGACCGCGATCGAACGGCTGCGGGCCGACCTCGCCAGCCAGGAGATGCGAGCGTCCTACTTCGCCGGCCAGCAGGAGAACTACTTCTTCGTCGCCGATCTTCTGGTGGAGCGGCACGAGCGGGAGCCCGGCGGCGGCTTCGACCGCCTGGCCTTCGAGTGGAGCGAGCGCTCCCGCGCGCGCAGCTTCGTCGAGCTGCTGGCCGAGGCGGTGGCCGGTGCGCGGGAGGGCCTCACCGGGGAGCTCGCCGAGCGCGAGCGGGCGCTCAGCCAGCGGATCGCCTCGACGCAGAGCGACCTCATCGGTCTGCTGGCGCGGCCCAACCCCGACCCGCGGCGCACCGCGGCGGCGCGGGACGACCTCGACGCGCTGCTGCTGGAGCTCGAGCAGCTCGAGGGGGAGCTGCGCCGCGAGCACCCCCGCTACGCCGACGTGCGCTATCCGCAGCCGGCGAGCCTGGCCGGGGTGCAGCGCATGCTTGAGCCCGGCGACGCGCTGCTCGAATACCTGCTGGGCGAGCCGCGGTCGCTGCTGTTCGTGGTCACCCGGGAGCGCTTCGCCACCCTGGCGCTGCCGCCCGCCGACGAGATCGCCGCCCTGGTCCGCGCGGCCCGGCGGGCGCTCGAGAAGCCGGGACGGGGAACCCTGGGAAGCTACCTCGCCGTCGCGCCACGGCTCTACGACCTCCTCGTCCGCCCGGCGGAGCCCCTCCTCGAAGGCCGCGTCCGGCTGCGCATCGTCCCCGACGGAGCTCTCCACTACCTGCCTTTCGAGGCCCTCCTCACGCGCGCCACCCCCAGGCTGTCGCCGGAGGCGTACCTGGTCTCGCGCTGGTCGGTGTCGTACGTGCCCTCCGCCTCGGCTCTGTCCGAGATCCGGCGCAACCAGCGGGAGGAGGCGCCGGCGCGCAGCCGGGACCTGCTGGCCTTTGGCGACCCCTTCGTCGCCGAGGCGGAGCCGGGCCCGGATTCGGCCACCCGCGCCCTGCCCGCCGAGCGCTGGGAGTGGCGGCGGCTGCCGGGGACGCGGGAGGAGATCGAGGCCATCGCCGGTCTCTTCCCGGCCGAGCGGGTCGAGACCTACGTCGGCGAGCGGGCGCGGGAGAGCCTCCTCAAGAGTCGTCTGGGGGCCGTCTCGCCCCGCTTCCTCCACCTCGCCTCCCACGCCGTCGTGGACGCCCGCCGGCCCGCCTACTCCGCCATCCTCATGTCGCCGGAGAGCGAGCCCGGCGAGGACGGCCTCCTCCAGACCCACGAGGTCTTCCGGCTCGCCGTGCCGGCCGAGCTGGTGGTGCTGTCGGCCTGCGAGACCGGGCTCGGTCGGCAGGTGCGCGGCGAGGGGCTCGTCGGTCTCAGCCGGGCCTTCATCTACGCCGGCGCGCGGGCCGTCACCGTCAGCCTCTGGCCGGTGGCCGACCGCTCGACCACAGAGCTGATGCTCGCCTTCTACCGCGAGATCGAAGACGGCGCCCGGATGACGGAGGCGCTCCGGCGGGCCAAGCTGCGGCTCGCCGGGTCGCCGCGCTTCGCCCATCCCTACTACTGGGCGCCCTTCGTGATGATGGGCGACTCGGCCTGAAGGCCTGTGGTAGCGTGAAGCAAGTCTCTCTGTTCACTTCGGGTCTCCGGGTGCCTCGGGTGGCGCCCGCCAAGGAGGAATCATGGACAACACCGGCTCAGGGATAAGCGACTACGATCCGCCGACCGGGATGATGATGGGCGCCACGGCCGCGCTCAACACCGCGGGCGGGGCCGCGCTGATCGCCATGTCGAGCGTCTTCCACGTCACCCTCGGTGCGATCTTCCTCGCCTCCGGGATCGTGCTGTTCTCGTGGCTGATCACCCGCCGTGTCCCTCACGCCCGCGTCCTGACCCTGCTCGGGTTCGACAAGCGGGAGACGGAGGAGATCCTCCGCAAGACCCTCGGCGGCGACGACTCGGGCGGCTCGGGCAAGTCCGGCGCCTCCAGCGCCTACTGAGCCGGCGGCGGCTGGCGGATCCGCGGCGAGACCGCGCCGCCGGAGGACGCTACCTCCGCGAGCCGGCCACCAGCTCCGCCAGGTCGGGCCAGAGGGCCGATTCGAGAACGATCCGGCGGCCCGTCGCGGGGTGCTCGACGCCCAGCCGCCAGGCGTGGAGCGCCTGGCGATCGTGCCCCAGCCGGGCGCGGTCCTCCGCCCCGAGATCGCCCTCCAGCGAGCGCAGGAAGAGCGCGTCGCCGCCCAGGTAGAGCTTGTCGCCCACGATGGGATGCCCGATCGAGGCGAGGTGCACCCGGAGCTGGTGCTGGCGGCCGGTCCGCGGCCGCAGCTCCAGCAGGCTGCGGCCGGAGCGGCGCGCCCCCCGGAGGCTGAGGGTGACGCCGGGCGGGCCCGCGGGCCGGGCGCGCCCCCCGGGAGTTCTCTCGCCCCGCGAGCCGGGGTCGTCGCCGATCGCCAGCTCGACCGCGCCGTGCTCCGCCTCGACCTCGCCGGTCACCACCGCCAGATAGGTCTTCTCCGCCGAGCGCCGGGTGAACTGCTCGTTGAGGTGGGCGCGGGCCTCGCGGC
>JAWWBN010000064.1:0-16708 GCA_033720955.1 Thermoanaerobaculia bacterium
CCTCTCGGGGCGCTCTCGCCCTCGAGGGGGGCTGCAAGTTTCGTGCTGGCCCCGATATACTCTCGCCCTCCCCCACCGGCGGAGGCTCAGGGAATGGTGCCAAGACTCCCCCTTCTGGTCGCCCGGGCGGCTCCGCCCGACGCCGCCGCTCCGGGAGAGCCCGGCCACACCGTCCGACTCCGCTGACCACCCCGACTCGGCCGAAAGGAGCGCCCTCCATGCGCAGGACCGTCCCGCCCGCCCTGCTCGCCCTGCTCGTCGCCGCCTGTGCCTCCCCAGAGACCTCGACCATGACCGCCCGACGCGACCTCCCCGAGCCCCCCAGGGCCAAGAAGCAGCCGCAGGAGCTCGTCATCCACGGCCACGCGCGAACGGATCCCTACTTCTGGCTGCGCGAGCGCGAGGACCCGGAGGTGATCGCCTACCTCGAGGCCGAGAACGAGTACACCGAGGCGGCGCTGGCCCACACCGCGGAGCTGCAGGAGAAGCTGTACGAAGAGATCGTCGGCCGCATCCAGGAGATCGACGAGTCGGTGCCCTTCCTCCAGAACGGCTACTACTACTACTACCGCTACGAGGAGGGGGGGGAGTACCAGATCTGGGCGCGCAAGAAAGGGACGCTGGACGCCCCCGAGGAGATCCTCCTGGACGGCAACAAGCTCGCCGAGGGGCACGAGTTCTTCGCGCTGCGCGGGCTCGAGGTGAGCCGGGACAACAAGCTCCTGGCCTACGCCGTGGACACGGTGGGCCGGCGCAAGTACGAGCGGCGCTTTCGCGACCTGGCCACCGGCGAGGACCTTCCCGACGTCATCCCCGACGTCACCTCGAACGGCGCCTGGGCCAACGACGACAAGACCTTCTTCTACACCCGCCAGGACCCCGAGACCCTGCGCTGGTACCAGATCAAGAAGCACGTGCTGGGCGAGGACCCGGCCGCTGACGAGGTGGCCTTCGAGGAGACCGACGAGGAGTTCAACGCCTTCGTCTACAAGACCAAGACCAACCGCTACCTGATGATCGGCAGCGAGCAGACCCTCTCCTCGGAGTACCGCTACCTGGACGCCGACACCCCGGACGCCGCCTGGACCGTCTTCCTGCCGCGCGAGGAGGAGCACGAGTACTCCCTCGACCACTTCGGGGACCACTTCTACGTGCGCACCAACTGGGAGGCGAAGAACTTCCGGCTGATGCGGCGTCCCACCGGGTCCGCGGCGGACAAGGGGAGCTGGGAGGAGGTCATCGGCCACCGCGACGACGTCTTCTTCAACGGCTTCGAGACCTTCCGCGACCACCTGGTGGCCTCGGAGCGCAAGGACGGCCTGATCCAGATGCGCATCATGCCCTGGGACGGCGGCGAGGAGCACTACCTCGACTTCGGCGAGCCCGCCTACGCCGCCTACTTCGACGCCAACGAGGAGCTCGACACCCAGGTGCTGCGCTACAGCTACAGCTCGCTGACCACCCCCTGGTCGGTCTACGACTACGACATGGTGACCAGGGAGAAGACCCTGCGGAAGGAGGAGCCGGTCCTGGGCGGCTTCGACAAGAACGACTACGTCACGGAGCGTCTCATGACCCCCGCCCGGGACGGCGTCCAGGTACCCATCTCCATCGTCTACCGCAAGGGCTTCACCCGGGACGGCAGCCATCCGCTGCTGCTCTACGGCTACGGCTCCTACGGCGCCTCCATGGATGCCAGCTTCCGCTCCTACCGCCTGAGCCTGCTGGACCGCGGTTTCGCCTTCGCCATCGCCCACATCCGCGGCGGCCAGGAGATGGGCCGGGACTGGTACGAAGACGGCAAGCTCAGGAAGAAGATGAACACCTTCACCGACTTCGTGGACTGTGCCCGGTTCCTGGTGGACGAGCGCTACACCTCGCCGGAGCGCCTCTACGCCGAGGGCGGGTCGGCGGGCGGTCTGCTCATGGGGGCGGTGGCCAACCTGGCCCCCGAGCTCTTCGACGGCATCGTCAGCCACGTTCCCTTCGTGGACGTGGTGACCACCATGCTGGACGACGACATTCCCCTGACCACCAGCGAGTACGACGAGTGGGGCAACCCCAACGTCAAGGAGGACTACGAGTACATCCTCTCCTACTCGCCCTACGACAACCTGGAGGCCAAGGAGTACCCCCACATGCTGGTCACCACGGGCCTGCACGACTCGCAGGTCCAGTACTGGGAGCCCGCCAAGTACGTGGCCAAGCTGCGCGACCTCAAGACCGACGACAACCTGGTGGTCTTGAAGACCAACATGGAGGCCGGGCACGGCGGGGCTTCGGGCCGCTTCAAGCGCCACAAGGAGACGGCGCTGACCTACGCCTTCCTGCTGGACCTGGCCGGGAAGGCGGAGTAGGGAGGGTCTCCTCCGCCGCTACGGCAGCACCACCAGCTCGGCGATCATTCCCTGCGCCGCGTGGGGCAGCAGGTGGCAGTGCAGCAGCCACCGGCCCACGGCGCCCCCCAGGCCGGGCCGACCGGGACGGCGCGGGCGGTCGGCCAGACGCACCTTGAACACCAGGCGGTGCTCCGCCGGGATGTCGACCGAGTCCACGAACTCGGGATAGCGGTAGCGGTAGACCACCCGCCGGCCCAGCTCGAGCCGCACCGGCTGGAAGGAGAAGCCGTGCAGGTGGAAGACGTGGTGGGCTGCCGTCTCGTTGGTCACCGAGAGCTCGAGCAGACCGCCGACGCGGGCGTACCGGGAGGAGGGCAGGAGGGGCACCTGGCGGAAGTCGGAGACCGCGGCGGCGTCGAAGATCCCGATGACGTCGTCGATCGAGGGGCCGTTGGAGTTGGTGAACCGGATCTCCGGGCTCGCCGTGCCCGGGAGACGGGCGCTCGACAGGGTCGCCGGATCGACGAGGCCCGCGGTAGGAGGACGGCGGCGCAGGTTCTCCAGCGGCCGCGCGACCCGCGGATGACGCAGCAGGGGCGCCCGGCGGGCGAGTGAGAAGGCGGCGGCGGGAGAGCGCTTCCCGTCGATCGCGAAGTGCAGCACGGGCACGGTCGGGGTGAGCGCGAAGCCGCGGCCGGTGTGGGCGAAGTCCCGCGTCCACAGGGTCAGCACCTCGCCCTCCTCGCCCTCGGGGACGAGCACGAGGTCGGCCCGCTGACCGGGGCCCAGCAGCACCTCGCCCCGGTCGTACCCGGTCGTGAAGCCCTGGCTGCTGCCGCCCTCGAGCCGCGCCCGGTTCAGCAGACCGCCCTCGCCGCCGATCCGCAGCAGCGGCACGCGTCTCCCCCGGGCGTCGGTCAGCAGCAGCCGGTAGAAGCGGATGAGGGAGGCGTTGATCAGCCGCAGCCGGAGGCCCTCGCCGCTCCCCACCGCCAGCGGCCGCGCTCTGCCGACCAGCGGCCCGGGCCGGCGCGGCGAGCCCTCGCGACCCGCCGCGACCCCTCCGTTCGTCAGCACCCACTGCCCCGGGTTCACGCGGCAGGGCTGACGGCCCGAGACACAGCCGCGCGGAGCCTGCACGAAGGGGATGACGCCGGCCGGCAGGGGCTCTCCGACACGCCGGCCCGTGGCGTCCCGCGGCGTCTCGCACAGCTCGCGGGGGCTCGGGGAGAGGGCGTGACCGGGGAACTCCCCGCCACCCGCCCACGGCAGGGAGGGGTCGGCCGGGAAGGTCTGCTCGTCGTTGGCGCCCGGCGTCTTGCAGACCGTGACGTCGCTCAGCACCACGGTGTGGTCGCGCACCGGGATCACTCCGGCCGCGGCGAGCTCGCCCGCGGCCGGATCCTCGACGATCAGCGGCCCGTAGAGACCCCTCCACACCTGGTTGCTGGGCCGGACGTGGGGGTGATACCAGAAGACCCCGGGCCGGGTCACCCGGAACTCGTAGCGGAAGCTGCCGCCCGGCGGCACCTCGTTCTGGCTCACCGACGTGCCGTCGCTCCTGTGGGTGACCTCGACGCCGTGCCAGTGGATGCTCGACGGCAGCGGCAGCTTGTTGCGGAACCGCACCCGGACCACGTCACCGACGCGGACCCGGATCTCCGGGCCGGGCACCGAGCCGTTGAAGCTCCACACCTCCTCCTTCGAGCCGTCGCCGTCCAGATCGCGCCGGACTGGCCGCGCCACGAGGCGGGTCGAGAAGACCCGGGGATCGGGGTCGCGGTCGATCGCCGGCCGCAGGTCGCCGCGGGCGGCGCCGGCGGGCTGGGGAGACCCGAGCAGGGCGGTGACGAAGAGACCGGCGAGCGCTCGGAGCGGGGCCGTGGTCCTCCTGCCCGTGTCGAGAACGGCTGATGCTCGCCCGGGCACGGATCGATTCTACCCGCCGCCGGCGGCTCGGCTCTTGCTTGCTTGCCGACGGCGATGCCCACCGCCCTCGAAGCGGCCGCGGTGGCCGCGGCCCTGACCGCGATTCCGCCCCTCGCCGCAGCACCCCCGGAGCCGGAGCCGCCCCCCTTCCCCTCGGTCGTGCGCGCCGCCGGGCCGCCGGAGCGGCTCCTCTGGATCGGGGCGCCGGCGATCTACGACGAGACGGGCGAGCCACGGTGGGAGGTCCTGGGCGAGGGCTTCGCCGACACCCTGGCGCGGAAGGGGGAGCAGGTGGCGGAGCTGGCGGCCGACCCGCGCGACTTCCCGGTCTGCACGGCCACCGTCTCCTGCGGCTTCGACGACCGGCCCAGGGGCTCTCTGGACGACGGCGTCCGCCATGCCCACGCCATCTACCGGGGCCGGGTGCGCCGCACCGGAGTCGGACTGGCGGGAGAGCTTCCGGCGCTGCTCCTCGAGCTGGACCCGGTCGAGCCGCTCCGCGCCGAAGCGGGCTACCCCACCACCGGCCCGCTCTACCTGCTCTACCCCGAGGCGCGGCTCGCCGTCGCCGGGGTGCCGTTGCGCACCTGCCAGTACAACCTGCCGGAGTCCCCCGCCCCGGGAGCGGAGATGCTCTTCCTGCCCTACCACCCGCCGGCCGACGGGACCGGTCGGGTCTTCTCCCTCGGCGGCGAGGCGCTCTTCGTCTTCACCGGCGACGCCGGCCTCTTGAGCCCGGCCCGGCTCGCCGACGCGGCTGAAATCGAAGAGCTCGGGACGATGGCCCGGGTGGCCGACTGGGTGGCGGCCAAGCTCGACGGCGACCCGGGCGCGGCGCCCTTCGACGACGGCGCCTGCACCCCTCCGGGCATCGAAGCGGAGAGCCGGGCCGACGCCGGGGGCCCCTCCAGCTTCGAGCTGGCCGTCGACGCCCGGGCCCGGGGCGCCCTCGAGCGCTCCACGGCGGCGGTCTTCCTGGAGTGGACGAAGCCCCGGCTCGGGGGCCTCTCCGGCCCCGAGCACGCCGTGCCCTTCGACCTGGACGGGGACGGCGTGGTGGAGATGACCTCCTGGCCCATGCTCGGCCAGGCGATTCCCTGGCGGGACCTGAACGGCGACGGCCGGGTGAACGACGGCAGCGAGCTCTTCGCCTCGCGCCGGGACGACGGCGACGCGGTCCGCTCCGACGCTCTCGACGACCTGGGCCGCTACGACCGGCCGGAGCTGGGCGGCAACGGGAACGGGGCGATCGACCCGGGCGACGCCCTCTGGAGCGAGCTCCGGATCTGGGTGGACGCCGAGCGCGACGGCTACTCCGCGCCGGAGGAGCTCTTCGAGCCCTCCGACCTCTGCCTGGCGGAGATCCGCCTCGACCCGCTGGCCGGCGGCGGTCCGCACGACGGCAACGGCAACCGGATTCTCCACCGCAGCGAGCTGGTGCGGCGAGACGCCCGCGGAGCGCCTCGCCGCGGGCGCGTGCTCGTCGTGGCGCCGGTCCGCTTTCGGCGCTGACCCGCGGGCCCGACCCGCCCGGCGGTCGTGGCTACGGCGTGATCACGACGTCGTCGAAGAGCAGCCCGCCCCCGGGCCCGACCGCGGCCGATCCCTGGGGCAGGCCCAGTCGCAGACGGCGCAGCCGGTCGCCGCCGTTGTCCAGACCGGTGGCCCGCGCCCGCACCCGGCGGCCCCGGCGCAGCAGGGCCTCGCCGTCGGCCGCCCCGGTCCCGGTCGCGGCCGCCCACTCGAGACAGAGCTCGGTGGGCTTGTTCCGCTTGAGGGCCGTGCCCCCCCGGCGGGTCAGGCTGCCGCCGCCCCGGGCCCACAGCTCCAGCCGGTGGCGCCGCCCCGGCGCGAGCCGGAGCTCCACCACCCGCTTGCGGGCGCCGCGGCTCCAGAGCTCGAGGACGGTCACCGGGCCGCCCTCGGCGGCGACGTCCTCCGGCCGCAGGGCGAAGCAGGTCTCGACGGTCCTCTCCCCCCGCACCCGCCGCGTCTCGACGAACGACCGCCGGGCGCTCCCCTCGACCGACACCTCGAGGGCGAACTCCTCGCCGAGGAGCCCCGGCTGGGTCACGCTCACGGCGCCGACCGCCTTCGACCAGCGGCCGAGGTCGCCCCCGGTGAAGTCGTCGGCGAAGAGAGGGCGGCCGGAGAGACGGTAGAGGCGGCCCCCGTGGTCCACCAGGTACAGCCGGCCGGCCTCGTCCTCGCCGAAGGAGCTCACATTGGCCCCGGTGTCGGCGAGCAGCCGCTCCCGCCAGTTGCCCGCCGTGTTGGGCCGGCCGCCCCAGACCCGGCCGGAGCAGAAGTCGCCGTAGAGATAGAAGCGGTCCAGGGTGGCCGCCTTCGGCCCGCGGTACCGGTACCCGCCCGTCACCGAGCAGCCCTGGTCGTGCAGGTACTCGAGCACCGGCGCGGTGAGCCCCTCCTCGGCGCAGCCGACCGCGGGCTCGAAGCACTGGGAGCCCTCGCGGATGCGCCAGCCGTAGTTCTCGCCGCCGGGGCTGGAGGCCGGCTGGAAGTCGATCTCCTCCCGCTCGCCCTGGCCCACGTCGCCGATGTAGAGGTCGCCGGTGTCCCGGTCGAAGCTGAACCGCCACGGGTTGCGCAGCCCGTAGGCCCAGATCTCCTCCGCCGCGCCCGCCCGGCCCACGAAGGGGTTGTCCGCCGGCACCGCGTAGGGGGTGGCGGAGTCGACGTCGAGACGCAGGATCTTGCCCAGCAGGCTGCCCAGGTTCTGGGCGTTGTTCTGCGGGTCGCCGCCGCTGCCGCCGTCGCCGGTGGCGACGTAGAGGTAGCCGTCGGGACCGAAGGCGATGTGGCCGCCGTTGTGGTTGGCGAAGGGCTGGTCGAGGGTGAGCAGCACCACCTCGGAGTCGGCGTCGGCCACGTTCGGGTCGGCGCCCACCTCGAACCGGGCCAGCACCGTGTCGCCAGCGCCGTTGGTGTAGTTCACGTAGAAGAGGCCGTTCTCGGCGTAGCCGGGGTGGAAGGCGAGACCCAGCAGGCCGCGCTCGCCGCAGCAGCTCACGCGCCCCGAGAGATCCAGGAAGGGTGGGTCGAGGAGCTGGCCGTCGTGGATCCTTATCCGGCCGGACTGCTCCACCAGAAAGACCCGCCCCGAGCCGTCGCCGGCGTGGGTGACCAGCAGGGGGCGGTCCAGGCCGTCGACCACCAGCTCCAGGTCGACCAGGGCGGGGGCCGGCACGGCGGCGGCCAGCGCCATAGCTGCCACCGCCACGAGCCGGAGTGCGCGTCGTCTCACCTCGGTTCCTCCTCGTGCCGCGTCCTTCTCAGTCGATGTAGCCCAGGCTGCGCAACCGCTCGAGGTACTCCTCGCGGTCCTCCTCCGGCAGCTCGATCTCCACCTTCCGTGTGGCCTCGAAGTCTCCGTACGAGCCGACCTCCACCAGCGGATTCCGACGCAGGTACGAGCTCTCGAGCATCTCGAACACCGGCCGACCGGGCAGCTCGCGGGAGACCGGCAGGCCGTGGAGATAGAGCAGGGTCGGCAGCACGTCCAGAACGCCCACCCGGCCGGCGAGCAGCCGGTCCACCGCGCCCCGCGGCGACAGGTTCAGGTCGTGCCCGCGGCGGATCCCCGGGCCTCGAGCCAGGATCACCCCCGACACGCTGTGGTCGGCCCCCTGCTCGTGCCCGGGGTCGCTCCGGAAGCCGTGGTCCGAGACCACCACCACGGTGGCGTCGTCGCCGGCGAGGTCCATGAGCCCGCCCAGGTAGGAGTCCACCACCCGGTAGGAGCGGTCCACCACCTTGGCGTGCTCGGCGAACCCGGGGGGCACCGTCACCCCCAACAGCGAGTCGGGGTCGTCGTGGTAGCGCCACCAGAGGTGGCCGGCCAGGTCCACCCCCTCGAAGTAGACGGCGAACAGCTCCCGCGGCTGCCGCTGCAGGAGGTACCGGGCGACGTTGTAGAAGTAGCGGTCCTGCCAGATCACCGACTGGAAGGTGTTGCGCTCCGTCTCTCCCAGCACCGCGTAGCTCGTGAGCGGGAAGATCCGCTGGTCGATGAAGCGCTCCACGTCGCCCGGCGGCGCCACCTCGCTCTCGAGCTCGACGAGGAGCTCGGCGGGGTGGGTCAGCCCCTCGGCGAAGCGCTCCAGCACGCCGCCCGCGAGCTCCTCGCCGCGGCCCGTCCGGCGGCCGCGCAGCCCGAGGCCCGACGAGACGATCTCGCCCCGCACCTCCTCCGCGGGCCAGGGGGCCCACCAGCCCACCACGCCCACCGAGCGGCCGAAGGCGCTCCAGAGGTTCCAGAACGCCGCGGCGCGCCGGTGATGGGTGGCGGCGAGGGTCAGCCCGCCGCCCTCGTTGGGCAGGCTGAAGTCCACGATGCCGTGCTCGCGCGGCGGCAGGCCGGTGGCGATCGAGGTCCACACCACCGGCGACCAATAGCCGTCCCGTCCCGCGGACCGCCGCCGGCTGCGGAGGGAGTCGAGGGCGCCGTAGCTCCCCTCCTCCATGAGACGGGCGAAGTTGGGCAACGCCCCGCTCCGGGCCAGCGGCAGCAGACGGTTCCAGGAGAGGGCGTCCACGGCCACCAGCAGGGTGCGGCGCGCGCCCGGCGGCGGCTCCACCTCGCCCGGCTCCACGCGGCGCGGCGGGCGGGGCAGCCAGGCGGTGAGGACCACCGCAGTCAGACCGGCCGCCAGCAGCAGGCCGAACGCGGCCTTGCGCCGCCTCCCGGCGCCGCGCCCCGGCGCCAGCCAGACCAGGGCCAGGGCGAACAGCCCGGCGGCGAGGAGCCCGTCGAGCTCCCCCAGCAGCAGCGGCCGCTCGGCGCCGCCCACCTCGAGAGGCCGGCCGAGGAGGATCCCGACGGCCACGGCGGCGACGCCCATCGTCACGAGCAGGATGAGGAGGCGCCGCAACATGCGTAGCTCGCGAAGGAGGCGAGAGTCTAGCAGCCGGCTCAGCCGGTGACCGCGACCACCTGGCCGGCCTCCATCCAGCCCTCCTGGCCGTCGGGCAGGGCGATCCGCACCCAGCCGTCGGCGCGCTCCTCCAGGCGCACCTCGGTGCCGGCGTGAAGCTGGAACCGCACCACGGCTTCCGGGTCCGGGGCGGTGCGGGCGTCGGCCTCCTGGGGCACCACCACCGCCACCCGATCCGGCAGCAGCTCGTGCGCCGCCAGCGAGCCGGCCGCGGCCAGCAGCGGCGCCAGCAGCGCCAGAGTGAGCCACTTCAGCGGCTCCGACCCGCGGCGGAAGAGGCGCAGCGTCAGGGCGCACCAGAAGAGCAGGTTGAGGACCAGGGCCGCGATTCCGATCTCGCGAGGGGAGAGCTCGTAGTGCCAGAAGAAGAGGGTGGCCAGCACCGGCGACGGCTCGGGCGGCTGGAGGGCGTCCTTGGTGCTCTTGCGGGCGAACTCGAGATTGGCGGTGATCTCCCGATCGCGCGGCAGCCGCCGTCGCGCCTCGCGGTAGGCGGCGATGGCGCGGCCCAGCTCGCCGTTGCGCAGCCGCGCGTTGCCCAGGTTGTAGTAGAGGTGGCCGTTGTCGAAGCCCGAGCCCACGAGCCGCTCGTACAGGGCGGCCGCCGCCGCGTAGTCGCCCTGCTCGTAAGCGCGGCCCGCGGCGACGAAGAGCTCCTCCGGTCCGCGGTCGCCGGGCTCGGCCGCCGCCCCCAGCAGCTCCTCCCCGGCCGGCCGCGGGACGTCGCCGACGCCCTCGATCACGAGCTCCTGGGCCGGCGCCGCGGCGCTCCCGGCGGCCGCGCCGAGGAGCGCCGCGAGGAGGGCACGGGAAAGCGTTCTCATGCCGGCAGCCTCCGCCCGAGCCGCCGCAGGAGGGCCGCCAGCTCCTCGTGCACCGGGGCGCCGCCGGTCGGGCGGGCGGCGTACTGCGCCGCCTCCCAACGGTCCAGGGCCTCGCGGGTCGAGGCCACCGTCTCCTCGTCGACCCCGTGCCGGCGCAGGCACTCCTCCGTCTCCGCCGCCGTCAGGGCGGTGCCCTCCACCCCCAGCTTGTCGCCGATGTAGCGCCGCAGACAGAGCGAGGCCGCCGGCACCGCGCCGTCGTCCCCGGCCAGCCTCTCGATGGCTCGCAGCGCCTGCCGGGCGCGCCTCGCGGCGGCGCGGCGGCGCCGCAGCAGGGCGTCGCTCTCCAGCCGCCGGCGGCGCAGCGTCAGGATGCGGGCGCCCAGGTAGAGAAGAGGCGGCAGCCCCAGACCGAGACCCAGAGCCCAGGCCGGCGGCGCCGTTCCGGCCGGCGCCGTCAGGCTCGCCACCCCGCGATGGAGCGGTAGGATGTCGTCGGCCAGGATCCGCACGTTCACCTTGCCGGCGGACGGCGCCAGCGCCTCGGTGAGCTTGAGCTCCTCCGGGCCGGCGGCGGGGGCGACCCGGAGCATCACCGGCGGCGAGCGCGAGATCTGGTAGCTGCCGCTCTCCGGGTCGAAGTAGGTCAGCTCGAGGCTCGGCACCACCAGCTCGCCGGCCTGGCGGGGCACCAGCGCCTTGCGGAAGGTGCGGCTGCCCGACAGCCCGCCGGGAGAGCGCTCGATCGAGGTGCTGGGCCGGTCGGCGTAGACCTTGAACTCCGCCAGCTCGGGCAGGCCCGGCTCGGCGATCATCTGGGGGTTGCCCGTGCCGGAGACCTTCATCTCGACCGTGGTGGACTGGCCCACGGCGAGGTCGGCGCGGCTCACCCGGGTGGTGATCTCGAAGTCGCCCACCAGCCCCGTGAAGCCGGGCGGAGGGGCGGGCAGGGGCCGCACCTCGACGGGGATCGGCTGGGTGCGCACCACCTGGCTCTCCAGACGGGAGCGGCCGAAGAGGTCGTCGAAGGGGTCCCGCCGGCCGTTGTCCAGGGGCACCGGGACACGGCAGGTCAGACGCGACCCGGGGATCTCCAGGGGGCCCTCCTCCTGCGGGAAGAGAGCCTTCTTGAACTCGCTCACCAGATAGCGCTGCCCGCGGACCGTGGCCTCGTACTCGCGCACGTCCCCCAGGTCCTCCACCAGGAAGCCGTCGAAGCTCTGCGGCTCGAGCCGCGCGTCGGCGATGTTGACCCGGCGGTAGAGGCGCCAGGTGTAGATCACCTGCTGGCCCACGTAGGGCTTGTCGTTGGAGATCTTGACGGTCACGAAGACGTCCCGCGGCCGCGCCGGGCGCTCGTCGGCCGCCAGAATCCGCACCGTGAACGGCTTGCTGCGGTAGACCTGGCCGTCGATCTCCGCCGTCACGGCGCCGACCTGGAGCTCTCCGGTGCGCCGCGGCTCCAGCAGGAAGTTGTAGGAGACGCTGCTCGTGGCGCGGCCGTTGACCCAGGAGAACCGCGTCTCCTGCCCGCGGGGGTAGATCTCGAAGTCGGGCAGCTCGGGCAGGGTGGGCTCCACCGACCGCGAGCCGGTGACGGTCACCACCAGTCGGATGCGCTCGTCCACGGTCGCCTCGGCGCGATCCACCGATGCCTCCACGGAGGGCTGCGCCCGCGCCGGTGTCGCGCCCAGGAGAGCGGCGGCGAGGAGCGGCAGGACGACCGCCGTCCGGGTCCAACGCGTCCGCCGTCTCACCAGTCCTTCTCCGGCCGCGTGCGGCGGCCCGGACGGCCCCGCTTCTGGTCGGGCCGACCCTCCTCCAGAGCGGCGAGGTAGCGGGCCGCCTCCTCGGGAGTCAGGCCCTCCGGCGCGGGCTCGGCCGTGGACTCCCCAGGGGCGGCGTCCTCCCTGCCGTCCGGAACCCCGTCGCCGTCGGTGTCGACGAGGTTGGGGTCGGTCTCGCCGGGATCCACCCGGCCGTCGCGGTCGATGTCCTCGGCTCCGTCGGGCAGCCCGTCGCCGTCCGTGTCCGGGTTCTCGGGATCGGTGGGGTTCTCCCCCTCGCGCTCCACCCGGTCGGGCAGGCCGTCGCGGTCGGCGTCGGGGCCGCCAGGCCCGCTCTCCGGGGCCCCCTGCGCCTCCTGCTCCCCCTCCTCGGCGCCCGGCTGGGGCTCCTCGGCCCCTTCGCCCGGCTGCTGCTCGCCCTGCTCTCCCGGGTCGCTCGGCTCCTCCCCCTGCGGCTGCTGCTCCTGCGGCTGCTCCTGCTGCTGCTGATCCTGCTGCTGCTGCCGCTTCTGGGCCTCCTCGTGCCGACGGCGGATTTCGTCGCGCACGAACTCCAGGTTGAACTTGGCGTCCTCGTCGTCGGGATCGATCTCCAGGGAGGCCTTGTAGCGCTCCACCGCCTCGTCCAGCCGCCCCTCCCGGTAGGCCACGTTGCCCAGGTTGTAGAGGGCGTCGGCACGCAGATCGAGATCCCCCGACAGGGCCGCCTCGGAGAAGGCGCGCCGCGCCTCGGCCCAGTTGCGCATCTTGTAGTGGGCGTCGCCGACGTTGAAGGCCAGGGCCGGGTCCCCGGGATTCGCCACCTGACGGTCCACGAACCCCTCCCGCGCCTGGTCCCAGGCGCCCGCCTCGAACGCCTTCCAGGGCGAGGCGTAGCGGCGGGGGGACGCGGCCGGAGCGACCCCCTCGGCGTCCGCGACCGGCGCCGGGGCCTGCCCGGCCAAAGGCGCCGCCAGCAGCAGCCCGGCGATCAGCAGGAGGCGGCAGTCAGGCACCGGCCACCTCCCGCCGCCGCCGGCGCTCGGGGATCAGCGTCTCCAGCATCAGCGCCGCGAGAGCCAGACCCAGGACGTACTGGAAGCGATCCTCCCAGCGCTGCCGCCGCCTGGAGCCGAGCTCCTGGTCCTCCAGAGTGGCCTTGATCCCCTGGGCGTAGATCTTCTCCAGGTCCACGTCCCCCGTGACGGAGCGCACGTAGCTGCCGCCGGTCTCCAGGGCGACTCTCTGCAGCGTCGTCTCGTCCAGCCGGCTCATCACGATCTCGCCCCGCCGGTCACGGCGGAAACCGCCCCCCGAGGCCGGGATCGGCGCTCCCTCGTCGCGCCCGATGCCGATGGTGAACACCCGCACCCCGGCGGTCTTGGCCTCCGCGGCCAGCTTCAGCGCGCGGCCGCCGTGGTCCTCGCCGTCGGTGATCAGGATGATCGCCCGCGACGGGTGGCTGGCCCCCTCGAACGCCTCCAGGGAGACGCGGAGGGCCTCGCCGAGATCGGTCCCCTTGACGGGGATCAGGTCGGTGTCCAGGGAGTCCAGGAAGAGCTCGGCGGCACCGTAGTCGAGAGTCAGCGGGCACTCCAGGAAGGCGGCGCCGGCGAAGGCCACCAGACCCACCCGGTCGCCCTCCAGGAGACGCAGCAGGTCGGCGATCTCGCGCTTGGCGCGCTCCAGCCGGCTGAGCCGGCCCCCGGCCTCCACGTCCTCCACCAGCATGGAGTCGGAGACGTCGAGCGCCACCACGATGTCCACCCCCCGCCGGCGCACCTCCTCCCAGGTGAAGCCGTACTTGAGCTCCGCCAGAGAGAGCACCAGAGCCAGCACCGCCAGCAGGATCAGGGCGGCCTTCAGGACCTGCCGCGGCCGGCTGATCCCGGCGGTCAGACGGGCGAGGATCTCGGGCTGGGCGAACCGCGCCAGCAGCCGCCGCTTGGCGCGGGCCACGTAGAGCAGGAAGAGGGCGAGCGCCGGGACCAGCCACAGCAGCCAGAGCGACTCGGGGCTGCCCACCTTGAGCTGCGCGCAGCCGGCGAGGGCCGGGGCCGCCGCCACGGCCGCCACGAAGCCGGCGCGCCCCCTCGTGCTGCTCACGGCAGCTTCCTCAGACGGGTGCCGAGCAGCACGACCTCGAGCAGCAGCAGGCCCAGGGCCGGCATCACGAAGGCGCGGAAGCGCTCGTCGTACTCGACGTAGGTGTCCATGGTGATCTCGGTCTTCTCGAGCCGGTCGATCTCCTTGTAGATGGTGGCCAGCGCTTCGCGGTCCTCGGCGCGGAAGTAGCGGCCGCCGGTCACCTGGGCGACCTGGCGCAGCGACTCCTCGTCCATCTCGACGCTCTCGTAGACCACCTGGCGGCCGAAGAGGGAGTCCACCAGGAAGGGCGCCTTGCCCCGCGTCCCCACCCCGATGCTGTAGATCTTGACCCCGAACGAGGCCGCCACCTCGGCCGCCTTGGCGGGGCTCAGGATGCCGGCGTTGTTGCGCCCGTCGGTGAGCAGGATCACGATCTTGGACTCGGCCCGCGAGTCCTGAAGCCGCTTCACCGCGATCCCGATCGCCGAGCCGATGGCCGTCCCCTCGCCCGCCATGCCGATCTCCAGACGCTCGAGAAAGGTCGCCAGGATGCCGTGGTCCAGGGTCAGCGGGCACTGGGTGAAGGCCTCGTTGCCGAACACCACCAGGCCGATCTGGTCGCTCTCGCGGCGACGGACGAACTCCTCCACCACCGAGCGGGCGACCTCCAGACGGTTGCGGCGCCGCTCGATGGAGCGGTCGGCATCGAGGTCGAGCGCCTCCATGCTGCCCGAGGTGTCCAGCACCAGCACGATGTCCACCCCCTCGGTGCGGACACGGGACTGCTGGCGGCCGGTCTGCGGCCGCGCCATCCCCAGGATGAGCAGCGTGACGACCACGACCCGGGAGGCCTGCACGAGCCGCCGCAGGAGCAGGGTGCGAGAGGGTCGGAGCCGGTGGGCGCGGTCGAGGCTCGAGAAGCGCACGGCGCCCGGCGAGGTGTCGCGCCGCCAACGCGGCAGGAGCCACCAGGCCGCCAGCCAGAGCAGGAAGAGCGGCGCCAGGATCCAGAGCATCCACAGATCGTTGAACTGGACCTCGCTCATGCCGCGCGGGCCTCCGGAGCCTCCTCGGGCTCGTCCTGCGCCTCCGGCCGCGGGCGCGTCGCCTCGACGAAGCCCAGGGCACGCTCCCAGGTGACGCCGATCTCCTCCCGGGACGGCTCGTGGTGGGCGAACTTCACCAGGTCGGTCTGCTGGAGGAAGGCCACCAGAGCCGAGCGCTCCGCCGGCCCGAGGTCGGGAAGCGAGCCGACCGCGGCGGTGATCTCCTCGGTGGTCAGATCTGTGGCGTTGACGCCGAACCGTCGCTCGACGTAGCCGCGCACCGTCTCGGAGATGGCGAAGTGAAAGCTGCGCACCGCGCGCGGGTCGTCGAAATCGGTGCCGCGCAGCCGCTCGAGCTCGGCGAAGGCGATCTCGTGCGCCGGTCTCTCGGGCGTCGGCGCGACCCGGCCACGGCGCCGCCACCACGCCAGCAGCAGCGCCAGCGCCGCCAGCGCCACTCCGGCGGCGGCGACCCAGAGCCACGGCCAGCGGTCTGCGACCCGGCGCGGCGGCTTGACGTCGCGGATGTCGTCGACTCCCCCCTCGGCGGGCAGCACCGACTCGACCTCGACGAAGAGGGCCGAGGTCTCCACCGCGCCGGTCTCGCCCTCTTCCCCCTCCGCCGGAAGGTGGAAGCTCACCCGTACCGGCGGCAGCACGTACGAGCCCACCAGGTCGGCCCGAAGCCGGTACCAGCGCTCCACGATCCGCCGGCCGCGGCGGGTGCGCTCGGGCTCGGCGCCCGCGTCGACGATCCGGAAGCCGGCGATCTGGGCCCCGGCCTCCGGCACGACCACCTCGTAGGCGGGGTCGTGCTCGATCTCCACCCGGTAGGTGATCAGGTCGCCGGTGGTGGCCACGGCGCGGTCCACGGCGGCCCGCGCCTCGACCGGCGGCGGCGGCTCGCCGTTCGGGGCGACCACCTCGGCCTCCCGGGCGCAGGCCGCCGCCAGCAGCGACAGGAGAGACAGCAGCACCCGCCTACTGCGCATCGGTCAGCCTCTCGGGGAAGAGCTCGACCCCCGCCGCCGCCAGCTCGGAGTCGATCAGCTCGGCGGTGGCGCTCTGGGTCTTCATCAACCGGTAGTCACGCTCGACCGCCGGCCGCACCTGCTCCAGGGTGGGCGGCACCGACTCCTCTCCCTCCTTGGAGGGCGGCGCGTACCGCTCCCGGTGGGCGGCAAAGAAGTTGGCCAGGTCGTCCTCGTCGACCTCGATCTTGCCCAGGACCTCGCGCTCGACGAAGCGGGCCACCGCCAGTTGGCGCAAAAGCTGCTCGTGGCCGCGCCGCACCTCGGGGTCGTCGTGGTACTCGAGCTTCTGCGCCTTCTCCCACAGGAGCTCCTCGGCGACGTAGCTGCGGAGAAACTCCCGCCGGCCCTCGACGCCCTGGAAGCGCTGCGCCAGTTGCGGCGGCAGATCGTCGAGGGCGCGGTCCACCTCCGAGCGGGTCACCTCGCGGCTGCCGATCCGGGCGACCACCGGGTCGGTGGGTGCCCGGCGCCTCTCCCCTCCCTCTCCGAGGCCGCTGCGGCGCTCGAGCGCCGTCTGCGCGGCGTGGTGTCGCCCCAGCCGCTCCAGTGCGTGGACGATCTTGGGCCCGATCTCCTCGGCGAGCTCCCCGTCGTCCCAGCTCTCGGCCTCGTACAGCCAACGGAGGGCCTTCTCGTATTGCCCGTTCTTGATGTAGGTATCGCCGAGGCTGTAGGCGATGTTGGCTCGCTTGGCCGCCGAGATATCGCTGTCCTCGAGGTAGGCGGC
>JAWWBN010000065.1:0-16554 GCA_033720955.1 Thermoanaerobaculia bacterium
CCCCCAGATCCAGGAGGTGGTGTCCATGAGAAAGCTGAGCATCAAGGCAGCTCTGCTGGCCGTGTCGTTCGGGGTCGCGCTGAGCGCGCCGCTCGGGTCGGCGCCGCTGGGCGGTTTCGTCCAGGGCGAGCTGGACCTCGTCATCCAGGATCTCGACGGTTGCGCCGAAGGCATCCTCTACTCGGTGCCCGCCGGCAAGCGCCTGGTGATCGAGTGGGTCTCCGCCGAGGCGTTCGAGTTCGCCGCCACCAATTTCGCCCCGGTCACCCTGGCGATCAAGACCTGGCTGGTGGGCCAGCAGGTCACCCACCAGCTTCCGAGCATCGAGAGCGCCAGGATCTGCTCGACCTGCCTGATCGGCCGGGGCTCGATGAGCGCGCAGGTGACGATCTACAACCAGCCCAACCGGAACGTGCGGATCCTGGCCTGCCGCGACAACGACAGCGACGAGACGGGAGTCAACGTCCGGTTCCACGGCCGGCTGTTCCCGGGATAGGAGAGCGCCCGCGCGCCCGGGGGGCGAGCCTCCCGGCCGCCGCTCGGGGCCCTCAGATGACGGTGCCCTTGGCGATCACCACGATGCCGCTTTCGGACACCGTGAAGCGCTCCCGGTCGCGGTCCAGGTCGACGCCGATCCGCTCGTTGGCCGGCACCCGCACGTTCTTGTCGATGATCGCCCGGCGGACCACCGCGCCGCGGCCGATGTTGACGTTGTCGAAGAGCACCGAGTCGTCCACCTCGGCGAAGGAGTTCACCCGCACGTCGGCGGAGAGGATCGACCGCCGGACCACCCCGCCCGAGACGATGGCGCCGCTGGCCACCAGCGAGTTGAGGGCGCGGCCGGACCGCTGCCCGGCCTCGTGCACGAACTTGGCCGGCGGCCGGGGGTCGGTCCAGGTGAGGATCGGCCACTCGCGGTTGTAGAGGTCGAAGATCGGGTCGATCGACACCTGGTCCATGCTGGCCTGGTAGTAGGCGTCCAGGGTCCCGACGTCGCGCCAGTAGCCGCGCTCGCGGTCGTGCTGGCCGGGGACCTCGTTGCCGGCGAAGTCGTAGAACCAGGCGACGCCGTCCCCCACCAGACGCGGGATGATGTCGCGCCCGATGTCGTGCTTGGAGTCCGGGTTGGCGGCGTCGGCGGTGACCACCTCGCGCAGCACCTCGGCGTCGAAGATGTAGTTGCCCATCGAGGCCAGCGCCCGCTCCGGGTCGTTCGGCATGGGCGGCGGCGCGGAGGGCTTCTCGAGAAAGTCGACGATCCGCCCCTCGGAGTCGGCATTCACGATGCCGAAGGCGCGGGCCTCGTCCAGCCTCACCGGGATCGCCGCCACCGTGACCCCCGCCCCCGTCGCCACGTGCTGGTCGTACATCTGCTTCACGTGCATGCGGTAGATGTGGTCGGCGCCGAAGACCACCACGTGTCGCGGGTTCTCGTCCCCCATGATGTTGAGGTTCTGGTAGATGGCGTCGGCGGAGCCCGCGAACCAGTGGGGCCCGGTCCTCATCTGAGCGGGCACGGTCACCACGTAGTTCCCCAGCAGCGGCGAGAGCCGCCAGGTCTTGCCCAGGTGCCGGTCGAGGCTGTGGCTCAGGTACTGGGTCAGCACCACGATCTTGCGCATTCCGGCGTTGACCAGGTTGGAGAGCGCGAAGTCGATCAGCCGGTACTGGCCGCCGAAGGGCACCGCCGGCTTCGCGCGGTCTCGGGTGAGCGGCAGGAGTCTCTTGCCCTCGCCGCCGGCCAGCACCATCCCCAGGGTTCCTCGTGATTCGCTCATCGGCTCCCAACAGTAGCCCATCGGCGAGGCGAGCCCAAGAAGGCGGGGTAACATCGATGGTTCGGCCCGCCGACCGGCGGTTCGACCCGTTCCGATCCAGATGGCCCACCCCCGCGACAACCCGCTGATCGTCCAGAGCGACCACACGGTCCTCGCCGAGGTGGACAGCCCCCGCTTCGCCGAGGCGCGCGACCGCCTGCTGGCTTTCGCCGAGCTGGTCAAGTCGCCGGAGCACGTCCACACCTACCGCATCACCCCGCTCTCCGTCTGGAACGCCCGCGCGGCGGGGATCGGCGAGGAGGAGATCGTGGGCACCCTGGAGGAGCTGGGCCGCTACCCGGTGCCGGACAACGTGCGCGCCGAGATCGCCGCCTACGCCGGACGCTTCGGGCGGGTGCGCCTGGTGCAGGAGGAGGGGAGGCTGGTGCTCGAGGTGGACGACGGCGCCCTGGCCGAGCTGCTGGCGCGTCAGGACGCGATCGATCCCCTCCTGGGAGAGCGGCTCTCCACGACCCGCTTCGAGGTGCCCCGTCTCGGCCGCGGCCGTCTCAAGCAGGCGCTGGTGGAGATCGGCTACCCGGCCGAGGACCTGGCCGGGTACGCCGCGGGCGAGCCCCTGCCGCTCTCCCTGCTGCCCGAGCGGCGCGCCGGGGGCCGCTTCGCCCTGCGCGACTATCAGCGCGAGGCGGCCGACGCCTTCCACGCCGGAGGCACCTCGCGCGGGGGCAGCGGCGTGGTGGTGCTGCCCTGCGGCGCGGGCAAGACCATCGTCGGGATGGCGGTGATGGCGCGTCTCGAGACCTCGACCCTGATCCTGACCACCAGCGTGACCGCGGCACGCCAGTGGCGGCGGGAGCTGCTGGACAAGACCACTCTCGAGGAGGACCAGATCGGCGAGTACGGCAGCGCCGCCAAGGAGATCCGCCCGGTCACCATCTCCACCTACCAGATGCTCACCCACCGCCCCACGAAGGAGGACGGCTTCCCGCACATGGACCTCTTCGAGCGCCGTAACTGGGGCCTGGTGGTCTACGACGAGGTCCACCTGCTGCCGGCGCCGGTCTTCCAGGTCACCGCCGGGCTGCAGGCGCGACGCCGTCTCGGCCTCACCGCCACCCTGGTGCGCGAGGACGGACGCGAGGGCGACGTCTTCGCGCTGATCGGCCCCAAGAAGGTCGACGTCCCCTGGCGGGTGCTCGAGCGCCAGGGCTGGGTGGCCGAGGCCTCGTGCGCCGAGGTGCGGGTGCCGATGCCCGAGGAGCTGCAGATGAGCTACGCCCTGGCCAAGCCGCGGCAGCGCTTCCGCATGGCCAGCGAGAACCCGGCCAAGCTCGGGGTGGTGCGGCGTCTGCTGGAGCGCCACCCCGAGGAGCCGGCGCTTCTCCTGTCGGCCTACGTCGAGCAGATCCGCGGCCTCGCGAGAGAGCTGGGGATCCCGGTGCTGACGGGTCAGACGGCGCAGAAGCGGCGAGATCGGATCTTCGACGATTTCCGCACCGGACGTCTCAAGGCTCTGGCCCTCTCCAAGATCGGCAACTTCGCCGTCGACCTGCCCGACGCCTCGGTGGCCATCCAGGTGTCGGGAACCTTCGGCTCGCGTCAGGAGGAGGCGCAGCGGCTGGGGAGGGTTCTGCGGCCCAAGAACGGCGACAACCAGGCCCACTTCTACACCCTGGTGAGCCGCGACACTGTGGAGCAGGAGTTCGCCCTCAAGCGGCAGCTCTTCCTCTGCGAGCAGGGGTACGAGTATCGGATCCTCGATCCGGAGGAGCTGGAGGCGCACCCGGCGTGAGCCTGGCGCGAGTCGACTGGCGGGCGGTGCTGGACCGTCTGCCCGCCTGGCACGCGCTGTCGCTGCCGGCGCGGGAGACCGCTCTCACCCTCCCCCCCGGCGATCCGGTGCCGCTGCCGCGGCTGGGGGAGCGCGGCGCCGAGCTGGAGACGGCGAGCCTGGTGCGGGCGGTCGACCGCGGCTCCCGGGTCGAGGTGGCGTCTCCCTTCCGGCCCCTGCTGGCGGCGCTCAGGCGGATGAAGCGCTCGCAGGTCTTCGAGAGACCCGGCCGCGCCGCCCTGGAGCGCTACCTGGCCCAGCAGCTCTCGGTGCGCGAGCTGCGCGAGCTGGTCGCCGGACGGCCGGGCGCCGGGCACGAGCTGCGACGGCTGGTCGCCAGCCGGGCGTCGTCCCGGTCGTGGGTGGGCGGCCTTCTCGCCCCCGAGGGCTCCGACGCGGCCGCCCGCGCGGCGGACGGCGGCTCGGGGCCGCCCCTGCCGGCCGATTCCCGGGTGGTCCTCGAGTGCCGGCGCCTTGTCGGCGGTCTGGTGGCGGCGGGGGAGCCGGTGCCCGCGGTGGAGCTCGCGGCCGAGCATCCCGACCGCGACCTCCTGGCGGCCGCCCTCTCCGCCGGCCTGGCGCGGCTCTGGTTCCTGGCCGGTCTGACCCCCGACGGACGGCTCCCGGTGGTCGGGATCTACCCGCCGGCCCTGGAGCGGATCCGGCGTCCGCGCGCCGGCCGCCCGCGCCCCTTGGAGGTGGAGCGACCCTACCGGTCGGCGCTCCTGCTCGACGAGATGACCACGGTGCTGGTGGCGGCGGTGGCCGATCCGCCCAGGCTCACCCGCTCCGGGTCGCGGCTCTTCGCCCGCGCCCGCCGGGAGCTGGAGGAGGCGCTGGCGCCGCTTCCGGCTCCCGTGGCGCGTCTCCTGGAGAGCAGCCGGGCCGACCGGGTCGAGCGGGCCGTCCTGGCCCTCTCTCAGCTCGGGTACGTCGAGAGCCGCGGCCGCCCGGGGGAGGATCTGCGGCTCGCGGCGACCGCGGCGGGAGAGGAGTGGCTGGCGGAGGACCCGAAGACCCGGCTGCAGGCCCTTCTGGACCTGCTCCGGGCCTCACGGCGCGACGTGCCGGGCGGCGGCGGCTTCCTGAAGGAGACGATCCGCTTCCTGCCCCGGCGCACCCGGCGGGACCTGCAGCTTTTCGGCCTCGAGCTCGAAGGACCCCTGGTCGAGGCCTACGCTTCGCTCGAGCCGGGGCAGTTCGTGCAGCTCACCGCCTTTCTGCGCCACCGAGCCGAGGAGGAGAACCCGCTGGCGGTTCTGGGCGCGGCGCGGCGCGGCGGGCGGGCGGCACGGGGCCCGCTGACGGACGAGCAGCTCGAGCGGCTCTGGGCGGAGGTGCTCTACGACTTCTTCGCCGAGCGGCTCTTCGCTCTGGGCGGCGCCGCCGTGGCCGTCGTCGAGGGGGACCGGCTCGCTTTCGGCGTCACCGACGCGGGCCGCTACCTCCTGGGCCTCGCCGACGACTTCGAGTGGCAGGAGGATGGCGGAGAGATCGTGGTGCAGCCCGACTTCGAGGTGATCTTCCTCGCTCCCTCGCCGCCGGCGGAGGCGGCGCTGGGCCGGTTCGCGCGGCGGCGGCAGAAAGGACGCGACTTCGGGTCGCTCTTCCACATCACCCGGGACTCCATCTTCGCCGCCGCCGCCGGCGGGCTGACCGCGGAGCGGGTTCTGGCCACCCTCGACCGGCTCTCGTCGAAGCCCGTGCCGGGCAACGTGCGGCGGCAGATCGAGGAGTGGTTCGCCCGCTGCCGGCGGGTCGCCGCCGAGCCCGCGACCCTCCTCCGCTGTCCCGACCGCGACACCGCGCTGCTGCTGCTGGCGGCCGGCGGCGGCGCCCTGGAGCCGCTGGGGGAGACCGTGGTGGCGGTCAGGGGCAAGCGGCTGCCGGCGGCGCTGAAGCGGAAGCTGAGGGCGGCTGGGATCTTCGTGGAGCCCGCCTCCGGCTGAGCCCGGCCGTCGGCGACCGCCGGTACGGGTCCGGCCGCCCCCGCTTCCGGGCGGATCGGACGGCGGGTCAGCGCTCGATGGGCGCCTCGACCGCGAGACCGCGGTCGGGCTCGCGCAGGCGGACGGTCACCGCGCCCTCGACCCGCGGCGCCCGGAGGCGCACGGTCTCGCCGGGGGATCGGGCCGGGCGGTACCCCATCGACCAGAGCGGCTCGCCGGCCCGGTCGAGGAGCTCGAAGCGTCCCGTGAGCTCCGGGTCGTCCAGCAGCCGGGGCGGCGCTCCGGGCGCGACCGCGACGCGGTCGATCACCAGCCGCGGCGCCGCCTTGGCCTGGGCGGCCGGGTCGCCCGTCAGACGGGCCACGACGAGCACGATGCCGGGCCGGGTGGAGGCGTCCGCCACGACCCGCTCCATCTGGGACGCGTCCGGCGTCCGCGGCTCGCCGCAGGCGCCGCCGAGGAGCGCCGTCAGAACGAGGAGGGTGGCCGCCAGAGTTGGCAGGGGCTTCATCCAGAGCCCTCCTGGGGGTCGAGACAGTGAGCCTCGGCCTGCGCCCGGGTGCGGCCGCGGGCCAGCTCCCAGTCCAGACAGAAGGTGGTCTCGAGGCAGCGCTGGCAGGCCGGCCCATGGTGCTCGACCGGATGGGTCAGAAGCCCCATGACGTCGTCGTCGAGGCTGGCCCCCACCGGATGCCGGCGGTCCAGGATCCACCACTCGATGGCGGGGTCGGTGGTGCAGGGGCAGGGGGTGTCGGTGTCCGGGGCGTTGGAGCAGAGCAGCCGGCAGTCGGCCGCCGGCTGCGGGTTCTCGACCCCGGGATGGGCCGCGATCTCGACGGCCGCGGCGGCGCAGCTCGCCTGGTCGGGGAAGATGTTGGGGTGCGCGCAGGCGCTGCCCAGAGGTGGGCAGGCGGGGGGCGCCGGGTAGCAGTGGGCGGGCTTCACGAAACCGGCGCAGGGGGGCTGGCTGGGCAGGCACTCTCCCAGGCCGGGCCCACCGACGCCGATGCCGTCGGTTCCTCCGTCCACCAGCCCGCCACCGGCGGTGGTGCCGCCGGAGACCGTGGGCACGGTGTCGCCGGTGGTGACTCCGCCCGCCGCCCCCCCGTCGTCGGCGAGGCCGCCCCCTCCCGGGACGTCCACCACCACGGGCGTGCCGCCGCCGTCGGGGTCGCAGCAGTCGCAGGTCAACGGGTCCGGCGCGCCGCCACCCCGGGCGGTGCGGCTGGCGGTGTCCTCGTTGTACTCGTCCGAGAGGCCGGCGAAGGCGTGTCCGAGCTCGTGGTGGAAGACGCGGGGATCGCGGCCGTCGGCGGAGAGGTTGCGCTTCGTCCCGGCGCCGGCCGTGACGACCCCCAGGCCGGCGCAGTCCCGGAAGTCCTGACGGTGGATCACCGCCAGCACGTCGGCGAAGGCGGCCGCGCTGGCCGCCGCCGCCGCCGTGGCGGCCGGCTGGCCCAGCCACGGCTCCTGGCCGCAACGGGTGGCGAGGCCGCTGTCGTAGTCGCTGGTGGCGCCTTCGTAGCGGGCGAGCCAGAAGCCGAGCTGGCGGTCGCGCCAGCGGTAGGCGGGGTCGGCGAGGAGCCCGTCGTAGAGGAGATCCTCGGCGTCCGGCCGGAGGGCGAGATGACCGCCCGGGTAGCTCGCGTCGTGCGCCACCAGCAGCACGTCCCGCACCTGGTCGCCCTCCAGGAGGTCGAAGGGCACCCGCAGGGCGACGGGCTGGTCGCCCGCCGGCTGGCCGACGTGGAAGAGGTAGCTGCCGGTGGCTCTCGTCGCGCCGCCGGCCAGACGCAGCCGCGCGCTGTAGAGCCCGAGCCCGGCTCCTCCCGGCGTGGCCCGCAGAACGCACGGGGTGAAGCCGCAGGCCTGGTCGCCGCGCCCGCCGGGGAGCAGGGCCTGGACGGTGATCTCATCGATGGCCGCGCCGCCCGGCTCGGCGACGGCGGTGAACACGATCTCCTGGCCCGGCGACGGGTTGAGGGGCGAGTGCTTCACCCAGATCCGCGGCGCGGTGCGGGCATCGTAGTCGAACGCCGGTGGCGGGCAGCCGCCGAGAATCGTCCCCGCGGCGAGGACGAGGAGCGGGGCGAGCGTTCGGGTGCCGGGCATCGGTGGCACAGGCGGCCGGGGGCGGGATTCGTTACCGGCCGGGGTCGGGCCGTTCTTGGGCTATTCTGTCGCGAATCGCCGTCGCCCGCTGTGAACGAGAGGAGTCCGAGCCATGGACCGAGCTAGCCTTCCCCCGATCCCCGCCGCCCTCGTCGCCGCGGCCCTGCTGCTGGCGTGCGCGGTCGCCCCGGCGGCTCATCACGAGCCCGACGCCGGCTACGCGGCGCTCGTCGAGCTGTTCGAGGAGTGGCGGGCCTTCGAGCGGCCGCCTCTTCGCGACGGCGCCCCCGACTACACCGCGGCGACGATGGCCGCCCAGGCGGAGGGCCTCGCCCGGCTGCGCGCCCGGCTGCAGGCCATCGACCCCGCCGGGTGGCCGGTGGAGATGCAGGTGGACTGGCACCTGGTGCGGGCCGAGATGAACGGCCTCGACTTCAACCTGAGGGTGCTGCGGCCCTGGGCGCGAGACCCGGCCTACTACGCCTCTGTCTGGACCTACCAGAGCGACACGCCGGCGCACGAGGGACCGACCCACCACGCGCTGGTGGAGCTGTGGACCTACGACTTCCCGCTCTCGCCCGAGGCCGAGGCCAAGCTGGCCGCCGAGCTGGCGACCATCCCGCCGCTGCTCGCGCAGGCCAGGCTCAACCTGGTGGGAGAGGCGCGCGACCTCTGGGTGGCAGGGATCGGGGACCTGGAGAGCCAGGCCGAGACCCTGGGCGGGCTGGCGGAGAAGACCGCCGCCGCCGGCGAGGAGCTCCGCGCCGCCGTCGCCGCGGCGCGCGAGGCGACGCTGGGCTTCGTCGAGTGGCTGCGCCAGCAGGCGCCTTCGAAGACCGCTCCGTCCGGGATCGGGCGCGACCAGTACACCTGGTACCTGCGCAACGTCCACCTGGTGCCGCTCTCCTGGGAGGAGGAGGTCGCCCTGCTGAAGCGGGAGCTCCATCGCGCCCACGCATCTCTGCGTCTCGAGGAGCACCGCAACCGGGATCTGCCGCCCCTGGTGGCCATCTCCACTCCCGAGGAGTACGACCGGAAGGCGAACGAGTCGGTCACCCGCTACCTCGACTTCCTCGAGCGGGAGGGGATCCTGACCGTCCGCGACTACATGGACCCGGCGCTGCGCGCCCGGGTGGGGCGCTTCGTTCCGGAGGAGGAGCGCAACTTCTTCCACACGGCCATCCACTACGAGCCGATGACCCTGTGGACCCACTTCTACCACTGGTGGGACCTGGCCCGCATGGAGGCCGACCCGCACGAGAGCCCGGTGCGCCGGGGGCCGCTGCTCTACAACATCTTCGACAGCCGCGCCGAGGGGATGGCCACCGGGGTGGAGGAGATGATGATGCACGCCGGCCTGTACGACGACAACCCGCGGGTGCGCGAGATCGTCTGGATCATGCTGGCGCAACGGGCCGCCCGCGGCCTGGCCTCGCTCTACCTGCACGCCAACGAGTTCGACCTCCAGGACGCCCGCGACTTCCATGTCAGGTGGACGCCGCGCGGCTGGATGCGGGAGGACCTGGACCTCCTGGGCTTCGAGCAGCTCCTCTACCTGCGGCAGCCGGGCTACGGAACCAGCTACGTCACCGGCAAGTACCTTCTCGAGCGGCTGCTGGCGGCGCGGAGCGAGCAGCTCGGGAGCTCCTTCGACCTCGAGAGCTTCTTCGAGGAGGTGGACGCCGCCGGGGTGATCCCGGTCTCGCTGATCCACTGGCAGCTCACCGGGGACGGCGAGGAGGTGCGGGCGATGGCGGCGGGGGACGGATAGACTGGCGGCAGGAGCCCGCGTGCCCGCCGACGAGCCATCCCGCCACCCCCGCCCCGGCGGGCTCCCCGCCGCCGATCCGCCCCGCCCCGACGCCGCGGCGATCGAGGGCCAGCACGTCGACACCGGTCACCACGGGCTGGTGCGGCGCTTCTTCGCCACCGGGCGCCATCTCTACGGCCTTCTTCTCGGCGGCCTGGCGGCGCGGCTGCGGGCGCTGCGGCCGCGCGACCGCTGGCGGCTGCGCTTTCTCCTGCTGCGGCTCTTCTCCGCCGTCGCCGGGCTCCCGGTCAGCCGCAAGATCAAGCGCCGGCCCTTCCCCGAGCAGCTCCGGCTGCGGCTCGAGGCCCTGGGGTCCACCTATGTCAAGCTGGGGCAGATCCTCAGCCTGCGGGAGGACCTGCTGCCGGCGGAGGTGACCGAGGAGCTCAAGAAGCTCCTCGACCGGCTCCCGGCCGTGGCCTACCCGGGCTTCCTGGAGCTGGTCGAGCGTCATCTGGGGCGGCCGGTGGACGAGGTCTTCGCCCACGTGCGCTCGCGCCCGCTGGCGTCGGCGTCGATCGGCCAGATCCACCTCGCGACCACCCACGAGGGGGAGCAGGTGGTGCTCAAGATCGTCAAGCCGGGGGTGCGGCGCACCCTCCGGCGCGACACCGTCCTGCTGGGGCTCGTGGGGCGGCTGCTGCAGCTCGTCTCCCCGCGCTACCGGCCGCGCCAGGTGATCCGCGAGTTCTGCGAGTACACGGTGCGCGAGGCCGACCTGCGTCTCGAGGCCGACAACGCCGAGATCTTCGCTTCCGCCTTCGGCGACCAGCCCGACATCGTCTTTCCGAGAATCCGCCGCGAGCTGAGCAGCCGCGACCTGCTGGTGATGGAGTATCTCGACGGCATCAAGCCCAACGACCCGCGCGCCAGGGAGCTGCGGGAGGAGGACCGCGAGCGGCTGGTGGACCTGGGGGCCGAGGCCATCGTCAACATGCTCTACCGCGATGGCTTCTTCCACGCCGATCTGCACCCGGCCAACCTGCTCATCCTGCCGGGACCGCGGCTGGGCTTCGTGGACCTGGGGATGGTGGGTCGGCTGGAGACCGACCTCAAGCACACCCTGCTCTACTACTACTACAGCCTGGTCTCGGGGGACGCCGAGAGCGCCGCCGCCTACCTGTCGCTGATCGCCGAGACCGGACCCGACTCCGACCCCGCCGGCTTCCGGCGCGACGTCGAGGAGGTCTGCCGGCACTGGGAGCACCGGACGCGCTTCTCCGACTACTCGCTGGCGCAGCTCATCCTGCAGTCGCTGGCGCGCGGCGCCCGCTACCGCATGTACTTCCCGGTGGAGATGGTGCTGATGGTCAAGGCCATCGTCACCTTCGAGGCGGTGGGCTACCTGCTGCAGCCCGAGCTCGACGTGATCCGCTACTCGCGCAAGCACGTCAACCGGGTGCTGGTGCAGCGCTTCGCGCCCATGCGGCTGGCCAAGGAGAGCCTGACCACCCTTCCCGAGCTCGCCGACACCCTGACCAAGGCGCCGCGGCTGGTCACGGAAGGGCTGCGGCTCATCGAGCAGGCCACCAAGCGGCCGCAGCAGAATCCCTTCACCGGGGTCCGCGCGACCCTGCTGGGCGGCTTCTGCCTGGTGGCCGGGGCCATCCTGGCCGGTGCCGGCGGTCCGTGGCCCCTGTGGGTGCTGCTCTTCGCCGCCGGGATCCTGCTGCCGCTGCAGCGCGGCCGGTAAGCTGCGGCCGCCGTGCTGCAGCAGATCCTCACCAGCGCCGACTTCTGGAAGCACGCCTCGATCCCCGTCGTCGCGGCGGTGATCGGCTGGGCCACCAACTGGGTGGCCATCCGGCTCACCTTCAAGCCCCTGGAGTTCGTGGGCATCCCTCCCTATCTGGGATGGCAGGGGATCATCCCCTCCAAGGCGGGCAAGATGGCGGGGATCTTCGTGGACTCCACCATGCACCGTCTGGGGACGCTGGACGAGCTCTTCCGGGCGATGGAGCCGGAGGAGATCGCCCGCCACATCAGCGAGCTGATGGACGCCCGTCTCGAGGCCTACACCGACGAGGTCATGTTCTACGGCCGGCCGCGTCTCTGGCGGCTGCTGCCGGGGCCGATGAAGCAGCGGGTCTACGACCGGGTGCGCGAGCAGATGCCACGGCTGGTGGACAACCTGGTGGAGGAGATCACCGAGAACCTGGAGGAGCTGATCGACTTCCGGCAGATGCTGGTGGACCGTCTGGAGAACGACAAGGGGCTGCTGAACCGTCTCTTCCAGGAGTCGGGCGAGAAGGAGTTCAGGTTCATCATCATCTCCGGCTTCTGGTTCGGGCTCTTCTTCGGCCTGGTGCAGCTCGCGGTGTGGATCTTCTACAGGGGATGGTGGGTGCTGCCCGCCTTCGGAATCCTGGTGGGGTACGCCACCAACTGGTTCGCCATCAACATCATCTTCCGTCCCCTGCGCCCGACCCGGATCGGGCCCTACACCGTGCAGGGGCTCTTCCTCAAGCGCCAGAAAGAGGTGGCGGCGGTCTGGTGCCGGCTGGTCACCAGCGAGATCATCACCCTGCAGCACATCATCTACGCCATGGTGTACGGCCCGCGGTCGGCGCGGGCCAAGGCGCTCATCCAGAAGCACATCCGCCCCATCGTGGACGAGGTGCTGGACGGCTTCCCCGCCCCCGCCCAGGCGGTGGTCGGGGGCGAGGGGGTGGACGACCTGCGCGACTCGGTGGGCCGCAAGGCGGTCGAGGTCTCCACCGACCCCTTCGACCACTGGCCCTTCAACCGCGACCGCGCCCGCCGCGCCGAGCAGCTCCTCCGCGAGCGGATGGAGAGCCTCCCCTCGGAGGAGTTCCAGGACCTCCTGCGCCCCTGCTTCCAGGAGGACGAGCTGAAGCTCATCCTGACCGGCGCCGTGCTCGGCTTCCTGGCCGGGTGGGCGCAGCTCGTCTTCGTCTTCGGCGGCGCCGGGTAGCACCCGGAGCCGGGCCGAGCCTCTGCCTCAGGTCCCGGGGGGCGGTCCCGAGCCTCGCTACGGAATGGGCGTGGAGACGCTCGGCGCCGAGGTGGCCTCGCAGGCGTGGTTGAAGTAGGTCGCCTGGTGCAGCGCGGCGCGCTTGCGGAGACCCTGGCGGACCCAGACGAACGACTGCCGGACCTCCGAGTCGTTGAGGTTCACGTAGAACCAGCCCGACCTGATGCCCATGGAAGGCAGCGCGCCGCTGTTGATGCGGATCCGCATCGCCTCCGCGGCGAAGAAGCGCTCGTCTTCCAGCGGACCGGAGTCGATCGACATCGGCTCGCCATCGTCGTCGAAAGCGACCACCTGGACCTGGTCGAGCGGGTACCAGCCGGAGCTCCCCAGCTCGCTGCAGGTGAAGGGGCCCTGGACGGCGCCCGAGTCGCGCCAGATCAGAAGCTCGGTGGGCTCGCTGCCCGTGGAGAAGCGGGTGCCCCAGGTGGTGCCGAGGGGCTCGCGGCCGTCGCTGCCGCTGTTGCTCACGTAGCGGCCGTAGAAGGTGTAGTCGCCGGCGCTGGCGCTCGCGGCCTCGATGTGAACGAGCTCGTTGGTCTGGATCGCCTTCTTGGAGGCCACCTTGACGAAGCCGAAGAGCTGGTTCGTGTTGCTCGCGACGCCCGAGCCCCCCGAGGAGAAGTAGCCGGGGTCGTTGGGGAAGAGGATGCTGGCCTCGTTGACGTGGTCGACCGTCACGTAGCCCCTCGCCCGGTTGTCGCCCGTCCGCACCCCGTAGCACTTGCCGTCCACCGATTCGCCGCGGTGGGCGCGGATCAGCTCCCCGAGGGTCTGGATGCCGGCCGAGGGAGTCACCCCGAGCACGAAGCCGCGGCCGCCGCCGGCGTCCACCCGCAGGCCCCTGATCTCGCCCTTGTAGAAGAGCTCGGCGAGGTTGACCTCCTCCACGTCCCAGCCGTCCAGGAAGACGTCGAAGGCGACGGTGGGCACCGAGAGGTCGGTCCACAGGATGACGTGGGCGATCGTCGGGTCGGGGCTGAAGTTCTGGATGGAGATGATCGTCTGCTCCACCTTGTTCAGCTTGGGGAACTTGCCCATGTCGACCTCGAAGTACGGCAGCAGCAGGGTCGCGGCCGGAACGGCGTCGATGGCGCACAGCTCGGCCGCGGCGGGGCTCGCGCCCGGCGACGCCATGATCAGCGCGAGGGCGAGGACTGCGGGGATCTTCTTCATGGGAGTGCCTCCTTATCGAGTTCGCCGGTTATTGTAGACCCGTGGCGACCGGGGGGCCGTGAGGGTTACGGGGTGGGACCGCCGCGAGGTGGTGCGACGGGATCACCGCCTGCGGGAGCCCAGCCGCCAGGCGCGGAGGGCTCCGCCCCGGGCGCAGCCCCGCTCGTCCGTGGCGGCGAGCGAGCCGATCAACTCGGCGGATCCGTCGCCGTCGAGGTCCGCGAGCGCGAGGCTGCGCACTCCGCAGCCGCCGTTGGACGCCCGGCTGGCGACGGGGAGGGGCTCGTCGAAGCCGCCCCGCCCGTCTCCGGGAAGGAGCGTCAACCGGCCGCGGGAGGTGCCCACCACGAGATCCGGGTGGGGGTCCCCCGGAGTCGGGCCGCAAACCAGCGCCCGGGGTGGATCGTCGCCGTCTCCGGCGAGCACGAGCCGCCGGGTCCAGCCGCCGTCCGGGTCCAGGTCCAGCACGTCGACGCCGCTTCTCCACTCCTCCCCCTGTCGCTCGAAGAAGCCCTCGGCCAGCTCGTCGCGGCCGTCGCCGTCGAGGTCGCAGAGGGCGACGGCGAAGATGTAGGCGCGCTCCCGGCGCGGCGCGACGGCCAGGCTCCAGCCGTCGGCGCCGCGCCCCAGGAAGAGGTGCCCTCGATGGCTCACGCTGCGGGCGGCCGCCGCCGCGTCGGGCCGGCCGTCGCCGTCGAGATCGCCCACCGCCAGGCCGTCGCCGAAGAGCCGGCCGGGATCCTCGCCCGCCAGCGGGACCCAGCGGTCGCCCAGGTTGCGGAGAAGGAGGAGGCCGTAGCGGGACTCGGCGCTCGGCCGGGGGCCCTCGGCGAGGGCCACCAGGTCGATGCGGCCGTCGGCGTCCCAGTCCACCGCCTCGAGGGCCACGGTGGCAAAGGCGGCGTCGCCGCTCCAGGCGGGGGCGTTGGCTGCGGGGGTGAACCCGCCCGCTCCGTCGCCCCCGAGGACGCCGATGCCCAGGAGGTGCGATCCGAGCGCCAGGTCGATGCGGCCGTCGCCGTCGAAGTCGACCGCTTCCGCGTCGCCGTAGTCCAGGCGGGAGCTCGCGGTGAAGCGGGCCGCGCTCCAGCGGGCGAAGCGGCCCCGGCCGTCGTTCAGGAAGAGCCGGGGGGTGGCGTCGCCGGCGCGGGGCGGACCGTGCACGAGGTCCAGGTCGCCGTCGCCGTCGACGTCGGCCAGGGAGAAGCCCTGCCGCCACTGGCCGCGGGCCGGGAGGCCGCTGGCGAGGGGCGTCGCCGCGTCTTCGGCCGGCCGGGTCGTCTCCGCCGGGACCGAGGCCACCGTCGTCAGCGCCAGGGCGGCGGTCAGAAGCGGTACCCGCACGACGTGGTCAGGGGATCGGCAGCAGGGTGCGCCTGGGCGCCCGCCCGCAGGCGGTGCCGTCGGCCGGGGAGCCGCCGTTCGACACGTCGTACCAGGGCAGTCCCGGGTAGAGCGCGGCGCGCTTGCGGAACCCCTGCCGGACCCAGACGAGGGACTGGGTGGGCAGGTCCGGGTCCTCGAGGTCGAGATAGATCCAGCCGGAGCGGAACGGGCCGGTGCCGATCTGGGGGCTCACCACGCGGATGCGCTGGGTCTCGGCGGGGAAGCCCGGATCCATCGGCTGGTCCGACGGGAGCCCGGGGAGCGGCTGATCCTGCGGCACGTCCACGAAGAGCTCGAGGCCCTCCTCGAACTCGTTGAAGGCGATCGCCTGCGTCTGCTCCAGGGGGTACCAGCCCGCTTGGCCGAGCTCGTCGCAGTCGAAGGGCTCCTGGACGGCCGTCGAGTCGCGCCAGACGACGAGGTCGGTGCGCTCGGCGCCCGAGAAGTAGCGCGCCGCCCACTTTCTGCCGAGCGGCTCCCGGCCGTCGCTGCCGTCGAAGCCGACGTAGCGCCCGTAGAAGGTGTAGTCGTTGCTGCCGAAGTCGCCCGCCTCGACGCTGACCAGCAGATCGGCCTGCAGCGCCTTGTTCAGCTTGACCAGGACGACGCCCCAGAGCTGGTTGATGTCGTTGGCCACGCCGTTCGATCCGAAGTACCCGCTGTCGGAGGGGAAGAGAGTGCTCGGCTCGGAGACGTTGTCGATCGTCACGTAGCCTCTGGCGACGTTGTCTCCGGTGGGCACTCCGTAGCAGTCGCCGCCGGGGCCGCCCACCGGCTCGCCGCGGTGCGCCTGGATGAGCAGCCCGCGGCTCTGGATGCCCCCGGAGGGCGTCTGCCCGAGCACGAAGCCGCGGGTGAAGTCGGCGCCCTGGAGGCCGCGGATCCCTCCGGTGTAGAAGAGCTCGGCGAGGTTGATCTCCTCCACGTCGAACCCCGTGAGGAAGACGTCGAAGGAGAGGGTGGGCACCGAGAGGTCGGTCCACAGGGTGACGTGGGCCAGGGCCGGCGCCGCGCCAGCGTTCTGGAGCGAGATGATGGTCTGCTCCACCTTGCGGAAGTTGTTCTTGCCCAGGTCGACCTCGAAGTAGGGCAGCAGCAGGGTGGCCGCGGGCACCGCGTCGATGGTGCAGAGCTCGGCCGCGGCCGGGGCGGCACCGAGAGCCAACGCGGCGATCGTCGCGGCGATCCAGATTCGCTTCATCGTTTTCCTCCCTTCCCAGATGGCTCGTGCAGCATATCGAACGGCTCGGCGGTGCCGCGGTGAGGTCTCCGGCGGGCGGCTCGAGGTCGGGGCGTCGACGACGGCATCCTCGGTTCGGGCCGGTGCCGGAGGAGGCCGGGATCGCGACCGCCGAAACGAGTATCCTGTCACCAGATCCGCCATGCGCTACGACTACGTCATCGTCGGCGCGGGCTCGGCCGGGTGCGTTCTCGCCAACCGGCTGAGCGAGAGCCCCGACACCCGGGTGCTCCTGCTCGAGGCCGGCGGCAGCGACCGGCTGCTCAACGTGCGGATCCCG
>JAWWBN010000066.1:0-16434 GCA_033720955.1 Thermoanaerobaculia bacterium
CCCCTGGGCAGAGCTACGAGGAGAGGGCTCGCCAGGACGCCGGCGAGACCCGCCGGACCCGCGGCGAGACCCACCCGCGCGGCGGTCGAAGGTGCTGCTGGCTCCGACCTCACGCCGCGGTCCGGGCTCACACCATCGCTTCGGCGCCGATCTCCGGGTGGAGGCGTGCGAACCGGACGAGGCGGTCGAGGTAGGAGGTCAACGGGGGCACCCGGATCCCGGTGCCGGCCAGCGCCGCCTGGGTGTTCTCGCTGGTGTAGTGGGTCGGGTGGACGAAGTAGTCCACCGACGCCGACGGGATCTGCAGGAGCCGCTCGACGCCGGGCACCCAGTCCAGGGCGAACTTGGCCGCCCCCTTGAGCAGCGGCACCCTCACGATCCGCCGGCCGGTGGCCTCGGCCACGGCGTCGAGGATCTCGTCCACGGTGAGGGGCTCGGGGTCGGCGAGCTGGTAGACCCGGCCGCGGCTCTCGGGCAGGCCGCCGAGATGCGAGATGGCGTCGATGACGAAGTCCCGCGGCACCAGGTTGACCCGGACCGCGGTCGGGTCTCCCACCACCGGCACGGCCGCCACCAGGGGCTGGCGCAGCACCCAGCGGATGACGAAGTAGGGCCCGTCGTACTTCTGGGTGGCGCCGGTGGTCGAGTCACCCACCACGATCGCGGGGCGGTAGACGGTCGCCGGCAGACCGCCGCGCATCCGCTGCTGGACCTCCACCTCGGCGAGGAACTTGGTCTCCTCGTAGTGGTTGTTGAAGGTCTGGCCCTTGTCGAGGTCGCTCTCGGTGTAGATCCCGGCGTAGCGGCCGCTCACGTAGCAGGTGGAGACGTAGTGCAGCCGCTCGAAGGCGGGACAGCTCTCGCAGAAGTCCAGCACGTGGCTGGTCCCGGTGACGTTCACCCGGAGGGCCAGACGGCGGCGTACCATCAGGTCGTAGACCGCGGCCAGGTGGTAGACCTGGTCCACCTCGGCGGTCAGATCGCGACCGGAGCCCATCCCCAGCCCGGGCTCGGTGATGTCCCCCTCCACCAGGGAGATGCGGCCGGCGGCCGAGGGGTCGCGTTCCGCGACCTCGCGCGCCCGCTCCGCGGCCAGCTCGGCGAAGCGGCTCTGCACCAGGCAGACGACGCGGCGCTCCGGGTCGCCGGCCAGGATCCTCGGCACGAGCTCCGAGCCCAGGAAGCCGGGGAAGCCGGTGAGAAGGGTGGCCGGCACTACCGACCCAGCGCCTCCCAGTCGATGGGCTCGGGGCTCGAGAAGACCGACGCCGGCAGCTCCTCGAAGACCGCGATGCCGGTGTGTCCGGTCTCGCCGCGGTCGGCGGACAGCAGGATGCCGCCATGCCGCGTCCAGCCGCGCCACGGGATCTGGAAGCGCGGCTCGGCGTCGCCGGCGTCGGAGTAGAAGTCCCACTGCTCCACGAGGCCCGAGTCGCGCGCCACGTAGACGTGGTACTTGTTCTGCGGCGTGCGCCCCACTCCCTCGAAGGTCAGCTCGAGCACGTCCGCGGCGCGGCCGTCCGCCATCGCCCCCTCGCCCAGGTAGCCGAGGGTGACCCCGCTGTCCTTGAGCTTGTAGGGCATGAACATCCAGTAGCCGTCGTTGATCCAGGCGGCCTCGCCGGAGTCGAGCATCTTCTCGAGCTCTTCCGGGTCGGTGACCTCGGCGCCGTCCCGGAAGGCACGACCCTCGCCGGTGTGGAGATTCATCAGGATGGTGTACTCCTGGCCGCTCTCGCGGTCGGTGCCCTCCACCCTGAGGTCCCCGGTCCACTTGTCCCAGACGTGGAGGCGGCGGTCGAAGAACTTCCAGGTCAGGAAACGGGTGGCGTCCCACGCCTCCCGGCCGCCCATCTTCTCCATGACCGCGTCGGCGATCTCGATCGCCTTCGGGTCCGAGCCGGCCAGGTCGAAACCCTCGGCGGGCGGGTTGTGGCCCTCGCAGAAGGCGGGCAGGGCGAGGGCGGCCAGCAGCAGGCAGAGGGGTGCGGATCGCGGCATGAGGGAGCTCCCGGTTGGCCTTGGTGGAGCCTCGATTCTACCGGAGCGGCCGCTCCGAAACCCTGCCGCCGGGGAGTCGTAGTAGGGTCGTTCCAGCCCGCGCGGCCCGTCCGTCCCATCTCCAGGAGATCCGTCATGCGCTTCGACCGCCCCCTCGTGCCCGTCCTCGCCCTGCTCCCGCTGCTCGTATCGACCGCCGGGGCGGCCGTCGCGGTGGAGCCCCACGCCGGAATGCTGCGCTACCCCGACGTCTCCGCCACCCAGATCGTGTTCCTCTACGCCAACGACCTGTGGCTGGTGCCGCGCGAGGGCGGCACCGCGGTGCCGCTGGCCAGCCCGCCGGGCGAGGAGATGCAACCCAAGTTCAGCCCCTCGGGCGAGGCCATCGCTGTCATGGGCAACTACGACGGCGACACCGACCTCTACACCGTCCCGGTGAGCGGCGGTCCGCCCCAGCGGGTCACCTACCACCCGGGGACGGAGATCCTCACCGACTGGACGCCGGACGACCGGCTGGTCTTCTACCAGAGGGGCCGCGAGATCTACCCCCGCGCCCAGGAGATGTTCGCCGTGGCGGCCGGCGGCGGGGAGCCGGAGAAGATGCCGGTGCCCTACGGCGCGGTGGGCGCGGTCAGCGCCGACGGCTCCTGGCTCGCCTACACCCCGCACACGCGTGACTTCCGAACCTGGAAGCGGTACCGGGGCGGCATGGCGACCGACATCTGGCTCTTCCACCTCGAGGAGCTCACCTCCCGCCGCATAACGGACTGGGAGGGAACCGACACCCTGCCCATGTGGCAGGGGGGCGCCGTCTACTACCTCTCCGACGCCGGCCCCGCCCACCGCCTGAACATCTGGCGCTACGACGTCGCCAGCGGCGAGCGCCGCCAGGTGACGACCTACGCCGACTACGACGTGAAGTGGCCGTCCATCGGGCCCGGACCCGCGGGGGGCGGCGAGATCGTCTTCCAGCACGGAGCCGAGCTGGTCCTCCTCGACCTGGCCACCGAGGAGGCGCGCGCGGTGCGGGTGAGCGTGCCGGGAGCCCGCCCGAAGATCCGGCCGCAATCGTTCGACGTGGCCGAGGGGATCCGGCTGCCGGCGATCTCGCCCACCGGCCAGCGCGCGGTGGTCGAGGCCCGCGGCGACGTCTGGACGCTGCCGGCCGAGAAGGGCACTCCGCGCAACCTGACCCGCAGCAGCGGCGTCGCCGAGCGCAGCCCCGTCTGGAGCCCCGACGGCCGCTTTGTCGCCTACTCCTCGGACGAGAGCGGCGAGTACCACCTCTACGTCACCCAGTCGGACGGGCGGGGCGAGACGCGTCGCCTGCCCGGCACCCAGCGTCGCTTCCACTACCGGCTGACCTGGTCGCCCGACTCCGAGAGCCTCGCCTTCTGGGACCAGTCGGCGCGGCTGTGGATCCACGACCTGGGGGACGGCAGGGCGACCGAGGTGACCCGCAACCCGGGCTTCGGCCAGCCGCCGCTGGCCTTCTCGCCCGACTCGCGCTGGCTGGTCTTCAGTATGCCGGAGAGCAGTCGCCAGCCGAGCTCCGTATGGCTCTACGACACCGCGGCCGCGAAGCTGACCCGGGTCACCGGCGGCATGTTCAACGCCACCTGGCCGACCTTCGACCGCGACGGGGACCACCTCTACTTCGCCAGCCAGCAGGAGATCTCGGAGCCGATCTACGACGACCTGGGAACCAACTGGATCTACGCTCACGTGGACCGTCTCTACGCCGTGCCGCTGCGCTCGGACCTCGACTCGCCCCTGGCGCCCGAGATCGACGAGGAGGAGTGGGACGAGGACGGGGCCGGCGGCGAGGGGAAGGAGAAGGAGGCCGAGGCCGAGAACGGGGACGGGAAGGAGGAGGACGACGATCCGGCGCCGGTCGAGATCGATCTGGCCGGCTTCGAGTCGCGGGCGGTGCCCCTCCCGGTGGAGAGGGGCAACTTCGGCTTTCTCTCGGTGAACGACGCCGGCAAGCTGATCTACGCCCACTTCCCCACCTCCGAGCTGATGGGCGAGCCCTCCATCCACCTGCTCGACCTGGACGACGAGGACGAGCCGGTCAAGACCGTGCTGGAGGGCGCCGGCTCGTTCTCCATGTCGGCCGACGGCAAGAAGCTCCTGGTCTCCATGGACGACCGCCTGGCCATCGTGGATGCCGCCGCCGACCAGAAGTTCGAGGCCCTCTCGACCTCCGGCATGACGGCGACCATCGATCCGCGCGCGGAGTGGCGGCAGCTCTTCCGGGAGACGTGGCGGCTGCAGCGCGACTTCTTCTACGACCCCAACATGCACGGCGTGGACTGGGAGGCCGTGCGCGCCCAGTACGAGCCGCTGCTGGACGACGCCGCCTCGCGCGACGACGTCACCTTCATCATCCAGGAGATGATCTCCGAGCTCAACGTGGGCCATGCCTACTACCGGCCGGGGAGCCAGGAGGAGACCCCCTCGGTCTCCGTGGGCATGCCGGGCGCCGACTTCGAGCTGGTGGACGGTGCCTACCGGATTCGCCGCATCGTCGAGGGCGGTCCCTGGGACGCCGACGCCCGCGGCCCGCTCAGCCAGCCCGGCGTGCACGTCGGCGTGGGCGACTACCTCCTCGCGGTCAACGGGGTGGCGGTGGACCCGTCGCGGGAGGTGCTGGCCGCCTTCCAGGGCCTGGCCGGCCGCACCGTGACCCTCACGGTGAGCGCCGCGCCCACCCTGGACGCCGACGCCCGCCGCGTCGTGGTCGAGCTGCCGGGCAGCGACTACGACCTGCGCTACCGCGCCTGGGTGGAGGCCAACCGCGCCTACGTCGAAGGGCAGACCGACGGCAGGGTGGGCTACATCTACGTGCCCAACACCGGCGTCAGCGGTCAGGACGAGCTGGTGCGCCAGTTCTTCGGCCAGCTCCACAAGCCGGCGCTGATCATCGACGAGCGGTGGAACGGGGGCGGCCAGATCCCCACCCGGTTCATCGAGCTGTTGAACCGGCCGGTGGCCAACTACTGGTCGCTGCGCGAGAGCGACGACTTCGTCTGGCCGCCGGATGCCCACCACGGCCCCAAGTGCATGCTGATCAACGGTCTGGCCGGCTCCGGCGGCGACTACTTCCCCTTCTGGTTCAGGGAGAGCGGCCTGGGCAAGCTGATCGGCACCCGCACCTGGGGGGGTCTGGTGGGCATCAGCGGCAACCCGCCGCTCATCGACGGCACCCGCACCACCGCCCCCACCTTCGCCTTCTACGAGAAGGACGGCACCTGGGGCATCGAGGGCCACGGCGTGGACCCCGACATCGAGGTGATCGACGACCCGGCCCGGATGGTGGGCGGCAGGGATCCCCAGCTCGACGCCGCCATCGCCCACATGCTGGAGGAGCTGGAGCGCAATCCCTACCTCCCGCCGACGCCGCCGGCCTTCCCCGACCGCAGCGGGATGGGAATCACCGAGGCCGACAAGTAGAGGGGGGGTGCGAGGCGCCGGCTCGGAGCCGCGTCGGGCCGGCGGCGCGCCGGCCGCGTCTCGCCGCCTCAGCCGGGCCTACTGCGGGACGCAATAGAGCTCGCCGTTCACCGAGGCGAAGCCCAGCGGATCCCAGGCCTCGCACCTCCAACCGGTCGGAATCCCGCCGGCCTGGGTGGGCGTGTCGTCGGTGAGCGAGTCGGAGGTCGCCGCTTCGCAGCCGCCGGTCCAGACGATGCTCCCCGCGGCGCAGCTCATGGTGCAGCTCGCCGGGTTTCCGCTGGCGGAGCAGGTGTGCCGCGTCAGCGGCGGTTGGCCGCAGGACCAGACGGCACCGCTCCAGTGGACGATCTCGTTCGGGTCGCAGGAGAGGCTCGCGAGAGTGTCGGTGCCGACGTTGGCGCAGATCCAGGCCGCGCCGTTCCACTGCGGCACCTGGCCGGCGGCGCAGCCGAGCCCGCCCAACGAGTCGGAGTCCGACGAGCACTCCCAGACGGCGCCGTTCCAGCGCGCGATCTCGCCGTTGGCGCAGGCGAGAGCGGCCAGCGTGTCGGGGCCCCCGTCGGGCGAGCAGGTCCAGCCGGCGCCGTCCCACTTCGCGATCTGATCGGCGGCGCATGCCAGCGCGGCCAGGGTGTCCGCGTCCGTCGCCGAGGTGACGACGTCGACGCCGTTTACCTGCAGGGTCATGGTCCCGGCCAGCGAGTTCAGAAAATCGAAGCTCGTGTCGCCGTCGGAGGGCCGATCCAGGGTCGCCTCGGTGACCAGAGCGCTGGGCGAGCCAACTCCTCCCTGGATCAACAGATCCGCTCCCCCGGCGGCGTTGGCGCCGGCGAGCCCCGCCCCCTGCGACGACTCGGTGCTCCCCACCACCCCATGCGCCGCGCCGGTCGTGGTCGCCTGCTCGGCTCGAAGCGCGGCCTCGCCGCCGACCGGTGAGGAGGCGGGCGCCGCCGGCGCAGCGCCCGGACCGCCTCCGCCCTGGCGGTCGCCGGAGGCCGCCAGCCCCCTCGGAGTGCTCGCTGGCGACGCCTGCGGTCGCGGCAGCTCCGCTCCCGCGAGATAGCTTCGAAGGAGCGCGGCCGCCTCCCTCACCTCGGCTGCCGAAGGCCTCGCAACCTCGAACAGGAGCGGGTCCGACCACTCGCCTCCCGCCCGGACGAGCCAGGCGTACCTGCCGGGGGCGAAGCAGTTCTGGAGTCCCGGGGTCCAGGCACGCGCCCCGTCGGGAACGGCGACCCGCCAGAGGCGATCGACCGTCCGCACGCTCCCCCGAGCCGACCGTCCCTCGCCCGTCAGGCGGTAGGCCACCAGCTCGAGGGTGGAGACGCCCTCTGCCGCGGCCCAGGTGAAGGTCGGGCACCGGCCTCCGATCGCGAGAGCCTCGGTGGTCGCGCCCGGCGAGACGGCGACGGGCCGGCCCTCTCCCGCCACCCTGCCGACAGGGAGAAGCAGTAGGAAAGCGAAGCTGCCGGCCGCGGCCCGGATGCCCGTCATCGACCCTGGCTCTCTGTTGCCTGGCCCAACTTGACCACAGGGGGCCCCGGCGGTGCAAGGATCCGGGAGACGGTCCGCGACGAGAGGACCAGGACCATCCCGGCGCCCGACTCGGGCGAGGGCCCGCCCCGCCGTCTAGACTCGGCCGCGATGAGGAGGCGCAGCGGGATCGCGGGGCTGGCGCTCTTGCTCGCAGCGGCGGTCTGCCCGCCGCTGGGCGCGCAGAGCGCCGACCGCTTCTCCGAGGAGGTCTCGGTGGGGTACGTGCTGGTGCCGGTGGCGGTGCGCTCCAGGGAGGGCTTCGTCCGGGGCCTCGAGCTCGACGACTTCACCTTGCGGGTGGACGGGCGGGAGGTGGCGATCGACAGCTTCGAGCGCGCCGGCGAGGCGCCGGTCCGGCTGGCGCTGCTCCAGGACCTCTCCGGCAGCATGGACCTGGGCGGCAAGCTCGAGGGCAGCCGCCGGGCGCTCGACTGTCTGCTGGAGGGGGCCCGTCCGGCCGACCGGTTCGCCCTGGCCTCCTTCGCCGGCCGGCGGCTGCGGGTGGAGGTTCCCTTCACAGGAGATCTGTCGGCCCTGCGCGAGGCGGCCATGGCCTGGCAGCCGTACGGCGTCACGGCCCTCCACGACGCGGTGGCCTCGATCCCCCGGATCGCCATCTCCCGGCAGGCCCCCAACGCCGCCGCGGTGCTCGTCACCGATGGCGTGGAGAACGCCAGCAGCCTGGCGCCGGAGGAGGCGCGGCGGGTGGTGCGCTCGGCCAAGATCCCGGTCTACGTCCTCGGCTTCGGGCGCTCGGCGGGCGATGAGGGCGAAGCCGGGGAGCCGGACACCTACGCGCGGGTCCTGCGGCGTCTGGCGTCGTTCACCGGCGGGCGGTACTTCCCCATGGAGGGCCCGGAGGGGGTGGAGCCGGCCTGCGCCGAGATCGCGGCCGAGACCCGCTCCCGCTACGTCCTGGGCTTCGCCACCCGAAGCGAGGGCGCCTCGGTCTTTCGCGAGATCCGCGTCGAGGTGGGGAAGCGGTCGTCGCGGGTGTCGCACCGCCGCGGCTACACCGGTCCGGCGCCGGCGGGCTGACCTCCGGCCGGGCACGCGGTGGGTCGCGAGGCGGAAGTGCGCCCGCCGCACCGCCGGCTCAGGGCCCCAGCGGCGTGCCGTCGTCGATCCACTGAACCACCATCTGGCGCTTCAGCGGGTCGAGCTCGCGGGTCACCGGCATGTAGCGCGGATCGGTGATGGGGGTCTCGAAGACCGCCCGGAGCACCGGGGCCAGGCCCCGGGCGACCTCGTACTTCGAGAGGTCGTGCATCTGCTTCATGCCCGGGTAGAGGGTCATGAACTGCTGCATGATCGGCTCGACGTCGGCGACCCAGGTGGGGCTGGCGGGGATCTGGTACTCCGGGTAGGCCTTGACGGTGAGGAAGGCATTGCCCATGGGCCAGTTGCCGTTGAAGCTGGTGCCCTGCCAGGGGCCGACCAGAAAGTAGACGGCGCTGCCCACCCACTCGCGCCCGCCGGTCAGCGGCGCAGGGGTGGCCGTCAACGGCACCGGGGCATGCCCGTCGGCGTCGGTCGTCACGCTGGGCGGGAGGTCAGCCCCGAGCCGCCCGACGAGAGGGAGATCGCCAGGCTCTGGCCGGCCAACGGCTGCCCGAACCGGCGGGCGACCAGCTCGACGGGGTCGGAGTCGGCCTCGCCGTAGCTCAGCCGTTGCGAGATCCGGGTGGGCATCACGTAGGCGCCGGTGGGCAGATCGTCGCCGGGCTGGGCCACGAACTCGCTCATCACCGGTGTTCCGTCGCGCAGGATCGAGACCGGGGCGCCCTCCACCCCTTCGACGAGATCCACCTCCAGGATTCCCGAGGTCAGCGTGTACTGCGGCGCCGAGTAGTCGAGCGGACCGCCGAAGGGCGTCGTGGCGCCGCTCCGGGTGACGCCGGCCTCGAGCTCCGGCGACTTGCCGGCCACGTAGTCGAACCGCGGGGGGGCGTTGCCGAAGTCGATCACCACCTTCGACCGCGCCGCGTCGATCTCGAGATAGCCGGCGTTGAAGGCGCCGTTGGAGCCCAGGAACTTGCGGCCGACCGAGCAGCGGGCCGGCTCGCCGGGCCGGGCGGGACCCAGCGCGCCCACGATGGTGCCGAAGTTGAAGGTCGGAGAGCCGGGGTCGCCGTCGTAGTCGTTCACCAGGAAGCGGACGGAGATGCCGCACGGCTGGCAGGCGTCCCGGAAGCTCTTGTACAGCGGCGACACCTCGGCGGGGTTCCAGTCGAGCTGGCCGGGCGCGATCGCCGTCTCGAAGCACCCCGTCCCGGCGTAGTCGGTGAGGTTGGGCACCGGGACGAACTGGCCGGTCTTCATGGAGAACCCGGGCGTGCCGTCGGCAAAGACCATCTGGATCTGCAGCCCGAAGAGCTGGGTCGCGAGCTGCTGCTCGGGGTCGAGATCCACGATCTTGGCCGAGCTCGGCTGATTGCTGGACTGGATGCTGGCGCCGACCAGGGCGTCGGCGTCGGGTGACGACACCAGGGCGCCGCTCGCCGGCATCACGCTCTGCACCGTGCAGCCCGGCAGGTCGGTGCCGTTGACGTTCCGGCCGTCGAGCTGGAAGAGGGCGACCCCCATCGGGTTCCAGAGGACGGCGGCCCCCGGGGGCACCGAGGGGGGATAGGTCGGGTAGGCCGGGAACTGGGGCGGCGGCGCGGTGCGGTAGTTGCTCTCCCTGTTGTTGATGGTGCTGGGGCTGGCCAGAAACTGGCCCGCCCAGTGGACTCTCGGCACGGTCAGGTAGCTCATCCTGCGCTCCTCCTGGTCCGGCCGGCCGGCGTCGGGCGCGGCCCGCGCCGCGGCCCGTTTCCACCCGACCGCTGTTCTCGGGATTTGACTCCCTGTCTACACCCGGGGCGGGCCGGAAGCAAGGCCCGGGTCCGGAATCTGCCGGCGCGAGGCCTCGTGGGGGCGGGTCGCGCCCTGTTGCGCGCTGCATCCCCGTGTCGCCGTCGCGCTGCTAAGCTCGTCTCTTCGCGATGCTCCGGAGCGAGGAGGACAGCATGAAGAGACTGCGCATTCTCTGGCCGGCCGTGGTGCTGACGGCGGTTCTGCCGCTCGGTGGCTGCGCCACCAAGAAGTACGTCCGCGGGGAGGTGGGCGCCTCCGAGGGCCGGACCGGCGAGCAGATCGACGAGGTGGCCTCGGACGTGGAGCAGAACCAGACCCGGCTGGACGAGCAGCAGGCCCAGATCGGCGAGCTCTCCACCACCGCGCGCGAGGCGCTGGAGCGGGCCATCGCGGCCGGCAAGCTGGCCGAGGGCCGCTTCCTCTACGAGACCGTGCTCACCGACGACAAGGTGCGCTTCGGCTTCGACGAGTCCACCCTGAGCGACGAGGCGCTCGACGCCCTGGACGCCTTCGCCGTCGAGATCAAGGCCGCCAACGAGAACGTCTTCGTGGAGATCCAAGGCCACACCGACTCGATCGGCAACGAGGACTACAACCTGCGTCTGGGGGAGCGCCGCGCGGAGGCGGTGCGGCGCTACCTCAACCTCCAGCACGGCTTCGCCCTGCACCGTATGTCGGCCATCTCCTACGGCGAGTCCGAGCCCATCGCGGACAACGGCACCCGGGAGGGCAGGGCGCAGAACCGGCGGGTGGCGCTGGTGGTGCTCAAGTAGCGGCGCCGGGGATGCGTACGGAAGCTGGGAGGACGCGCCCGGTGCGCGTGCCGCGCGGCAGGCCCGGGCCGTGGCGGTCCTGGACGCGGCGGTGGCCCAGGCCGAGGTGCCCGGTCTGATCGACCGCTACCGGGTGGGGTCGTCCGCCTCGTTCGACGCTCTGCGTGCCATGGCTCCCCACCTGACGCCCTGGGTCCCCGGGCTGCGCGCGGCGCTGGAGCCGGGAAGCGACCCGGAGAGGCGGGAGCGGGCCTGTCTGACCCTCGGGCTGCTGGGGGAGGCCGCGAGACCCTCCGTGCCGGCTCTCCGGAGCCTCCTGGCGAGCGACGCCTCGACCGCGCTCCGCCGGGCGGCGGGGGAGGCTCTGATCCGGATCGACGTCGACGCGGCGCGGGAGGCCTCCCGGGCGCTGGCCGACGCCGACCCGGAGCTCGCCGAGTGGCTGGCGCGGCGGGTTCTCCTCTCCCGCCTCTGAGGCGCCGCCCGCCCGGTACCATTGCGGCGCCCGGCGCACGAGCGTCGAGCCCTCTGCGCCATGGCGCCCACCCAGCAGCTTCTCGGCCTGGCCCTCTTCGTGGTCCTCTGCTTCGGCGCGGCCGCTGTCGGCGGCTTCGCCACCGCCCCCGAGATCCAGGGCTGGTATGCGGGCATCGAGAAGCCCTCGTGGAACCCGCCCGACTGGATCTTCGGACCGGTCTGGACGGTCCTCTACCTGCTCATGGCGGTGGCCGCCTGGCTCGTCTGGCGCCCCGCGGGCTTCGGGCCGGCGCGGATCGCCCTCGGGCTCTTCGGCCTCCAGCTCCTCCTGAACGCGGCCTGGTCGTGGATCTTCTTCGCCGCCCAGCGGCCCGGCTGGGCCGCCGTCGAGATCGTCGTGCTCTGGCTGGCGATCGCCGCCACCGCGGTGGCCTTCCGGCATCACTCGCGGGCGGCCGCCTGGCTCCTGGCCCCGTACCTGGCGTGGGTGGGCTTCGCCGCCTGCCTCAACGTCGCGATCTGGCGGCTGAACTCCGGCTGATCCGGGCTACGGCTCCGCCGGCGTCTCGGTCCGCGTGGGCGGCGGCTCGGGCGGGATCTCGAGCTCCGGGGCGTCGACCTCGCCCTGCGGCAGGACCCCCCACCAGATCGGCAGCTCGCCGCGCTCGTGGAAGGCCTCGAGATCGCGCTGGGCGCGGGCGGCCAGGGGGTGGTTGGCGCCGGCGTAGCAGTCGCGCCGGGTGGTCAGGAAACCGGAGCGCCAGGGGACATGGGGCTCGAACGGCGCGATCGCCTCCGCGCAGAGGTCGAGAAAATCCCCGTGGCGGGCCAGCCCGACCCGGTGCAGCATCCGGCTGCGGTCGAACATGTGGAGCACGAACGGCTCCCCGAGCACCCGGAAGAGCTCGACCGCGGCGGCTGGAGAGGGGCGGGCGATCTCGTCGGAGAGGGCGAGGGCCCGCGCCATGACCCCCATCGAGGGCCACGGATCGGTCCGGTAGCGGGTGAACCCCTCGACGAGATGGCCGGTGGCGGCCTCGACGTCGCCGGTGCGGAGCGCGAACCGGGCTCGGATCACCGCCGCGTCGGTGGGCTGCTCCCGGCCCAGCCGCTCGATCAGGGGCAGGGCGCTCTCGTCCCCCACCTCGGCCAGGCTCTCGGCCACCACGGCCAGGTCGATGCGCTGCTCCGGCTCTCGCTCCTGCTGCCGCCAGGCGCGGGCGGCCTCGGCCAGGTTGCCGCCCATCCAGGCGGCGCGGGCGAGCGCCCGGAGCTGCCGGCCCGGCTCGTCCGACGCGCGGGGGCGCACCGGAGCGCCGAACATCGTGGCGCGGGCCTCGCGCAGCTCCTCCAGACGGTCGAGGTCGAGGGAGCGTCCGGCGGCCGGCGGCAGGTGCTCACCCCGCAGCTCGGCCAGCCGGCGCAGATCGACCACGCTGAAGCGACCGCGGCGCCCCACGGTGCGAGCGAAGCCGTACTCGATCACCGGGCGGTCGTCGGTGTTGATCGGGTCGAGCCCGGTGTCTGCGATGGCGTGGATCAACCCCGTGCCGGCGACGAACCCGGTGTAGAAGCCCTCGAGACCGGAGACCCCCCAGACCGCGGGGAGGGCGATGCTGTAGGGCTCCTCGGCGACCCGCGCGGCGATGCGGTCCAGGTCGTGGGTCAGCGGCCGGTTGGAGGCCAGGAGCAGCAGGTCGCTGTTCGCCACCTGCCAGGTCTCGACGTAGGGAAAGACCGAGGCCAGGGTGGCGAAGGCGGTGCGGACCACGTCCGAGTCGACCTCGTAGGCCTGCAGCCACTGCACGAAGATGCCGTCGTGGGTGAGGGCGCGCGAGGAGGCGCGGTAGAACTCGCGCGTGAAGAGGCTGGCCACGCCGGCGCGATAGGGGTTCGACGGCTCGGAGAAGATGACGTCGTACTGACGCCGGGTGGCCTGGAGGTACTCGCGCGCGTCGGCGTAGATCAGCTCCAGCTTGTCGCTCTGCAGCACGTCGCGGTTGACCGGCGCGCAGTCCTCCGCCACCCTCCGGATGACCGGCTCGAGCTCCACCACGTCCACCCGCTCGACCTCCTCCACCTCGGTCATCCAGCCGGCGGTGCTGCCGGTGCCCAGCCCGATCACCAGGGTGCTCGCGGGTGCGGGGTGCAGCAGGGTCCCCACCAGGCCGCTCATCACCTGGGTGGGCGCGTCGCCCCGCGCGCTGCCGTCCGACTTGCCGTTGACGAAGAAGGAGTAGCCGCTTCCCGACACCAGCGCCACGCTGCTCTCGCGTCCGTCCTCCTGCCACGCCACGTTCCGGGCGTGCATGTGGAGGATGTCCTTCACCTCGTTGGGGTTGTTCGCCGGCGCCCTCATCCGCCCCGCCCCGATGCCGCCGTGCCGCCAGAAGTTGGACGGTCCCCGGGAGAGAGCCAGGCCGAGCGCCGCCACGGCCACCAGGGCGGTGGTGGCGAGCTGCCAGCGCCCGGCCCGACCGCCGCGAAGCAGGAAGAGGAGCGACAGGAGCACCAGCAGGGCCACGGAGAGCCGCCACGCCCCCGGCGCCGACAGCAGCGGGATGAGGCCGAAGCCGCCGGCGATCGCCCCGGCGATCGCGCCCACGGTGTTCCAGGCGTAGGTCACGCCCACCTGATGGGCGACCCGGCGCCTGCCGCTGCCCAGCAGCGCCACGAGCAGCGGGAACTGGAACCCCGCCACCAGTGAGGCGGGGAGCACCACGATGACGCACACCAGCGTCCAGCTCGCCACCATGGCCGAGAAGCCGAGGGAGTGGAGACCGCGCAGCTCGAGGGCCAGGAAGGCGATGGTGTCGCCCAGGGCGAAGGGCAGCGCCACCGCGGCGGCCTCCAGGGCGCAGGTCAGGGCGAAGCCGCGGAAGGTCGGCCGCGGGCCGGAGATGGCGGCGTAGAGCAGGCCGCCGGCGCCGATCCCCAGAAGCGCCACCGCCAGCACCACGCCGAAGGTGTAGGTCGAGCCCCCCAGGATGGGCGCCAGCATGCGGTACCACACCAGCTCCATCAGGAAGAAGACGAAGCCCACGACGGCTGCCGCGACGAGGATCAGGCGGTAGCCGGCGGGACCGCGGGCGTCGGCGGCGGGCGGCTCGACCGGCGCGTCGGGCGAGGTCTCCAGGACGCCGCGCTCGCGCGCCTTGGCGCGCGCCGCGACGGCCACCAGGAGGTTCAGAAGGGCCGCGAGCCAGATGGTCCGCTGGATGCCCAGCAGCTCGATCAGCAGGAAGTTGGTCGCCATGGCTCCGACCACGGCCCCCAGGGTGTTGATGGCGTAGAGCAGACCCACCGAGTGACGCCGGGCGTCGGCGTCGCGGGTGATGGCCCGCACCGCCGCCGGCAGGGTGCCCCCCATCAGGAAGGTGGGGACGGCCAGGACCACCGCGGCCAGCAGCATCCGCACCACCAGGCCGATCCCCGGCGCCAGAGAGTAGGTGCCCCCCACCGCGATGTAGCTCGCCCGCACCCCGGCCACCAGCAGCGGGCTCGCGGCGGCGGCGAGGGCGATGGCCAGCTCCAGGTTGCCGTAGAGCCCCAGGGGGCTCTTCGAGCGGTCGCCTCTCTTTCCCAGGAGATAGCTGCCGAGACCCAGGCCGCCCATGAAGATGGCCAGCACCGCCGCCGAGGCGCCGGTCGAGGAGCCGAAGATCAGCCGCAGCAACCGCAGCCAGGCGACCTGGTAGACCAGGGCGCAGAAGCCGGACCCGAAGAGGAAGAGGGCGACCGTCCGCACGTAGGGGTGCATGTGGGCCGAATCCTAGCCAAGGTGGGGCCGGCCGGGAAGAAACGGTCGGCCGGCAGCTATCCGGCGAGACGCGCCGCGAGCTCGGCGAAAATGCGGTCGGGGTCGGAGGCGTCGCCCTCCCATCGCTCCCAGAAGCGCGACAGGGGGGACATCTCGTGGTGCATGCGGACGGCGACGTCGCCCTCGGCGACCGAGCCCTCCGGCTTCCACTCGGGGCCCCGCGCCGCGTGCGCGTTGGCCAGGTACTCGACGCTCTCCGCCCGGCGTCCCTCGCTCCAGGCGAGGTAGCCCAGCAGGAAGAAGCCGCCCACGGCCCGAGGGTTGGTGCTGGTGGCCCACTCCAGGCGCTGCCGCGCCGTCGCCCGGTCGCCGCGCAGCAGCTCGACCTCGGCCAGGGCGAGCAGGCTGCCGGTCTCCTCCCGGTTGATCTCGACGGCGCGCTCGAGGGCGGCCTGGGCGGCGGCGAGGTGCTCGTCGCTGCGCGCGGTCAGCGCCCGCAGCACGCCCCACTGCTTCTGTCCGCGATGGCTGCCCGGGTCCTCCTCGAGAAGACGCTGGAGCTCGGCCAGCGCCCCGTCGGTGTCCCCGAGCGTCGCGAGGCAGTTGGCCAGGTAGTAGCGGGAGTCCTGGTGGGCCGGGTCCAGGGAGAGCGCTGCGCGGAAGTGCTCGACGGCCCGCGGGATGTCGCCGTCGATCTTCATGGCGTCCATCCCCGCCCGCTGCTCCTTCCAGAAGGCCACCACCCGCGCCCTCTCGTCCAAGGGCTCCGCCTTGGCGCGTCCGCTCCGACGCCGCGGCTCCCGGTCGCCCTCGATCAGCTCCCACAGGGTGTTGGCCTCGAGCGGCCCGAAGCTCTGGGTCTCGCCGCCCAGCCACCGCACCTCGACCTCGTCGACGACCGTGGCGTCGCCCAGGCCGAAATGCAGGGTGTGGCCGCTCTGGGAGAGGTAGGAGGCCCCGCCGACCGTGCGACGCAGCCCCACGCCGCCGACCCGCGCGGTCGCCGTGCTGCCCTCGGCGAATCCGAGCGGGCCGTCGGGGGTGCGTCCCCGGCTGCGCAGCCGCAGAGCGAGCCAATTGCCCGTCTGCATCTCGTTGGCCAGGAGGGTCAGGCCGCCGTCCAACCGGTACAGCGCCACGTCCAGGTCGCCGTCGCCGTCGGGGTCGGCGACCGCCAGCCCCCGTGAGACCCGGGGCTCGGCCAGCGCCGCGTCGAGGGGGGCCAGGTCGTGGAAGTACTCGCCGCGCTGGCTCCACAGCAGCATCGCCGGCTGCGGCTCCAGCCGCTTCGGCTCGCCCGTCTCCCTGGTGCTGCCGTTGGCGACCAGCAGGTCGAGCCAGCCGTCGCCGTCGAGGTCGGCGAACTCCGTGCCCCAGCCCACCATCTGGAGGGCGATCTGGCCCACCCCGAGCGGCGCGCCGACGTCCGCGAACGCCAGCGCCGGCGCCGTGCCGCCCGCGGCCCGGGCCGCGGCGAACTCCACCAGCCGGGAGTCTTAGAGGGCGTTCTCCTGAGCCAGCCAGTGGGTGTCGAAGAGATCGTCGTCGCCGTCGCGGTCGAAGTCGCCC
>JAWWBN010000067.1:0-16223 GCA_033720955.1 Thermoanaerobaculia bacterium
AGCCCGAGGCCGGGTCCGACGCCGCCGGAACCCGCTCCACCGCCAGGAAGGTGGACGGGGGGTGGATCCTGAACGGCGCCAAGACCTTCACCACCCACGGCTCGGTGGGAGACGTCTGCGTGGTCTTCGCGCTCACCGACCCGGACGGCCCCCGCCACCACAACGTGTCGGCCTTCGTGGTGGAGAGGGGCACCCCCGGCTTCTCGCCGGGCAAGAAGGAGAACAAGCTAGGCAACCGCGCCTCCGACACCGCCGAGGTGGTGATGGAGGAGTGCTTCGTCCCCGACGGCAACCTGCTGGGCGCCCGCGGCGAGGGCTTCATCCAGGCGCTCACCATCCTCGACGGCGGACGCATCTCGATCGCCGCCCTCGGGGTGGGCACCGCGATGGGCGCTTTCGACCTGGCGCGCGACTACGCCAAGGGCCGCAAGCAGTTCGGCAAGCCCATCGCCGACTTCCAGGCGGTGCAGTTCCATCTGGCGGAGATGTCCACCCGCATCGCCGCGGCCGAGGGGCTCACCCTGGCCGCCGCGGTGGCGATCGACGCCGGCCGGCGGGTGACCCGCGAGGCGGCGCAGGCGAAGCTCCTGGCCGGCGAGACCGCGGTCTTCTGCGCCGAGCGCGGTGTCCAGATCCACGGCGGCTACGGCCTCATCAAGGACTACCGGGCGGAGAAGTTCTACCGGGACTGCAAGATCTGCACGATCGGCGAAGGCACCAGCGAGATCCAGCGGATCGTGATCGCCCGGCAGCTTCTGAAAGAGTCCTGAGCCACCTCGACGACCTGGTCGCCCGTCTGCTGGATCGTCAGCCGCGCGCGCTGGCGCGGGCCATCTCGCACGTGGAGCGGGGGGGCGCCGAGCGCCGCGAGCTCGTCGGCCGTCTCTTCGCGCGCACCGGTCGAGCCGAGATCGTCGGCGTCACCGGACCGCCCGGCGCGGGCAAGAGCACCCTGGTGGACCGGCTGGCGCGGCGCTACCGCGCCGAGGGACACACGGTGGGCATCCTCGCCGTGGACCCCACCAGCCCCTTCACCGGAGGGGCCATCCTGGGCGACCGCATCCGCATGCAGGAGCTCTACGTGGACCCGGGGGTCTTCATCCGCTCCATGGCCACCCGCGGCGCCATGGGCGGTCTTGCCCGCGCCACCCTGGACGCGGTGGACCTGATGGACGCGGCCGGCTACGACCGCATCCTGCTGGAGACGGTGGGCGTCGGCCAGGACGAGGTGGAGGTGGTGCGGGGCGTCGACACGGTGGTGGTGGTGGCCCTGCCGGGCATGGGGGACGACATCCAGGCCATCAAGGCCGGCCTCTTCGAGATCGCCGACGTCTTCGTGGTCAACAAGAGCGACCGCCAGGGGGCCGAGCGCACCCGCAAGGACCTGGCGACCCTGCTGGGTCTCACCGACAGCCCCGAGGAGGAGCCCCCCTGGAGACCGCCGATCGTCAAGACGGTGGCCAGCCGGAACGAGGGGATCGAAGAGCTGGCCGCCGCCGTCGCCGAGCACCGCGCGCACCTCGAGGAGTCGGGCGAGCTGGCCGAGAGACGGCTCGCGCGGCTCAAGCTGCGGGTCGAGAAGATCCTCCAGGAGCGGATCCTGGCCCGCGCCGACGAGATCCTCGGGGTGCGCGCCGAGGTGGCGCGGGCGCTCGAGGAGCGCACCGACCCCTACACGGTGGCGGACCGGCTCTTCGAAGGGGTGGTGGGGTCGGGCTGAGGGGAGCCCGGGCCGGCGGCCCGCCCTACGACGGCTTGGGCCCGCCGAGCTCCAGCCACTCCTCGACCGGTACCCCCACCCTCTCCTCGAACCGCTCCCGGTAGCTCGGCACCTGACCCGTCGCCTCGTCGAGGTAGATCTTGGCGATCCGGGCCATGGGCACGAAGACGGTGGACAGCCCGAGGCTCGGGGTCTCGCCGCCGGCGACCTCCAGCATCCAGGTGTCCACCGAGTCGAGAGGGATCCCGCGCAGCACGGCTCCCAGGCCGTCCAGCCGTGTCAGCAGACCCCAGAGCTTCTCACTGGGCTCGGCCAGGTGGATGACGACGATGGAGCCGACCTCGATCATCCGCCCCCTCCGTCGTCCGCCGCGGGCGGCTCCGACAGCTCCACGAGCACGCCGCCGGCGCTCTTCGGGTGCACGAACTGGACCCAGCAGCCGCCGGCGCCCCGGGTGGGCCGGGGCCGCAGCAGCTCGACCCCCGCCCGGCGCAGGGTCGCGTCGATCCCCGCGAGCCCGTCGGCCGCCAGACAGAGGTGGTGGATGCCCGGGCCGCGCTTCTCGAGGAAGCGGGCGATGGGGGACTCCGGGGTGGTCGCCTCCAGCAGCTCGATCCGCGACTCGCCGCAGCGGATCATCGCCACGCGCACCCCCTCCGCCGGCACCTCCTCGATCTCGTCGATCTCGAGCCCGAGCGTCTCCCAGAAGCCGCGCGCCTCGTCGATGGAGCGCACCGCGATCCCGACGTGGTCGATGCGGCTCGCCGCGGGGGGCACTAGAAGCGGACCCGCTCGACGAAGAAGGCCGAAGTCTCCACCAGGTCGCCCGTGAGGAGCGTGGCCGCCTCCGCGTCGAGGAGGAACTGGCCGCCCGGCTCACGGTCCACGGTGGCGAAGGCGAGCTCGAAGGCGTCGATCTCCCCGGCGTAGCTGGTCTGGATGTGCTCGAGACAGGCGGCGGCGACCTCCAGGGCGCGAAAGACCGAGGCCTCCGAGTTGGTGGTCACGGCGAGCAGCATGTTGCGCGGCCGGGTGCCCTGGTAGATGAGCATCTGCTGCACCCCCTGGGCGCGGAAGAACCGCTGCACCTCGCCGGCGATCTCGAGGTTGTGGAAGGGCCGCCGGGGAACGGCGTCGAAGTCCGACGGCGCCGAGCCGGGGGCGTCCACGGTGACCGGCTCGCGGTCCGCCGGGTCGGAGGCGGTGCGGCGGGTGCCCGGGCCCACCTGGCGCCTGGCGATCAGGTCGGAGAGGGTCTCGCGCTTCGGCGGCTCGGGAGCGCCGCTCAGCTCCGTGGTCCGGCCGTCGTCGAGGACCAGGGAGCCTCCCAGGTTGCCCCGGTTGGCCTCGCGCGTGCGATCGAGGTCGATCTCGGTGGCGGCGATCGAGGTGCGGGCGCCGTTCTGCAGGATGATGATCGCCTTCTCGCCCTCCACGGTGAACGGCTCGCGGGCGATGATCTTGGAGCCGTCCTTCAGGAAGACGGTGTAGGCGGCCGTCGCGGGCAGCGCGACCGCGGCGAGAAGGAGGAGGGCGAGGAGGATTCGCGTGGTTGGCACCCTGCTATCATACCGGCCCCGTCCGACGGGCCGGGGAGAGCCGCCCATGCTGATCGTGATGAAGATGAACGCCGGCCGCCGCGAGGTGGAGGGCGTGGTCCAGGAGATCGAGAGCCGCGGGCTCAAGGCGCACCCCATCCCCGGCGCCCAGCGCACCGCGATCGGCATCACCGGCAACCTGGGGGTGGTGGAGCCGGGGCTCTTCGAGGCCCTGCCGGGCGTCCTGGAGGTCATCCAGGTCTCGCATCCGTACAAGCTGGTCTCGCGGGAGTTCCGACCCGAGGACACGGTCGTCGAGGTGGGGGGGGTGCGGTTCGGCGGCCCCGAGCTGGTGGTGATCGCCGGTCCCTGCTCGGTGGAGAGCTACGACCAGACCCTGCGCATCGCGCGGCGGATCAAGGCGGCGGGCGCCCACCTGCTGCGGGGCGGCGCCTTCAAGCCGCGCACCAGCCCCTACAGCTTCCAGGGCCTGGGGGTCGAGGGGCTCGAGATCCTCCAGCGGGTGCGGGCGGAGGTGGGGCTGCCGGTGGTCAGCGAGGCCCTCGACCTGGACGTGCTCGACGACGTCGCAGCGGCCTGCGACATGGTCCAGATCGGCGCCCGCAACATGCAGAACTTCTCCCTCCTGAAGAGGGCCGGAAAGTGCGGCAGGCCGGTGCTCCTCAAGCGCGGGATGAGCTCCACCGTCACCGAGCTGCTGCTGGCGGCCGAGTACGTGCTGGACGGCGGCAACGAGCAGGTGGTGCTGTGCGAGCGCGGCATCCGGACCTTCGCCGACCACACCCGCAACACCTTCGACATCGCGGCGATCCCCGCGGTCCAGCGCATCAGCCATCTGCCCATCGTCGCCGATCCCAGCCACGCCGCCGGGCTGGCCCGCAAGATCCTGCCGCTCTCGCGCGCCGCCGTGGCGGTGGGCGCCGACGGGCTCATGGTCGAGGTGCACGACAGGCCCGGCGAGGCGCTCTCCGACGGCACGCAGGCCATCCTGCCGGACGCCTTCGACCAGTTGATGACCGAGGTGCGCGCCCTGGCGCCGGTGGTCGGCCGCACCCTGCCCGCCCTGGTCCAGAGCTAGGGCGCGCGGCGAGGAGACGACCCTGATCGCCCCTCCCGAAGAGGCGCTCCTGGTCCTCGAGGACGGCTCGGTCTTCCGTGGCGAGGCGGTCTCGCCCGGCACCCGCTTCGGCGAGGTGGTCTTCAACACCTCGATGACCGGGTACCAGGAGATCCTCACCGACCCCTCCTACCGCGGCCAGATGGTCGTCATGACCCTGCCGCACATCGGCAACTACGGCATTCGCGCCGACGTGGCCGAGTCGGAGCGGCCGTGGGTCGAGGGGTTCGTGGCCCACCAGTTCACCGAGCGGCCGTCGAGCCACGGCAGCGAGGAGGACCTGCTCCGCTACCTGCGGCGCCACCGGGTACCCGCCCTGCACCGCATCGACACCCGCGCGGTGGTGCGCCGGGTCCGCCAGGAGGGCGCGCTCCGGGGGGTGATCACCACCGAGCGCGACGACGTGCCGGCGCTGCTCGAGGAGGTGGCGGCGTCGCCCTCCATGGCGGGCCGCGCCCTGGTGGACGACGTCACCCGCGGCGAGCCGCTGGAGATCCACCCGCCGGACGGGAGCGCCGGCCGCTTCCACCTGGCGGTCTACGACTTCGGCGTCAAGATGAACATCCTGCGCTCGCTGGCGGCGCGGGGGGCGCGGCTCACCGTGCTTCCGGCGCGCACCTCGGCGGCCGACTGCCTGGCCCTGGCGCCCGACGGGATCGTGCTCTCCAACGGCCCCGGCGACCCGGAGCCGCTCCAGGGGATCGTCGCCGCCATCCGCGACCTCATCGACTCGGGACGGCCCATCTTCGGCATCTGCCTGGGGCACCAGCTGCTGGGCCTGGCGGTGGGGGGGCGCACCTTCAAGCTCAAGTTCGGCCACCACGGCGGCAACCAGCCGGTCCGCGACCTGGAGACCGGCAAGGTCCTGATCACCAGCCAGAACCACGGCTTCGCGGTGGACCCGGACTCGCTGCCGGCCGGCTGCCGGGTGAGCCAGCTCAACCTCAACGACGGCACGGTGGAGGCGTTCGTGGTCGAGGGCCGGCCGGTCTTCTCGGCCCAGTACCACCCGGAGGCGGCTCCCGGGCCCCACGACGCCGCCGGGCTCTTCGACCGATTCCTGGACGCCGTGGCGGCGAGCGCCGCGGGGTGACCCGGCGGGACGGCCGGCCCCGATGACGGCGGGCGGCTCGCGGCGGCGTCTCGTCTGGGCGATCGCCTGGCGCTTCCTGCGCGGCCGGCAGCGCAGCCGGCTGCTCGACGGCACCGCCCGCGCCGCCCTGGTAGCCACGGCGCTGGGGGTGGCGGCGATGGTGATCGCGATGGCCCTGATGTCGGGCTACCGCCGCGACCTGCGGCAGAAGCTGCTGGGCGGCAACGCCGCGGTGATCGTCTACCCGCTGGCTCCGGAGGCCTTCCGCCTGGATCCGGAGGTGCGGCGTCGGATCGCGGCGCTCCCGGGGGTGGTCGAGCTGCGCCGGGTCGCCTATGGCCAGGGGACGCTGGCCGGCGGAGGGGTCGCCGAGGGGGTGGACGTCACCGTGCGCGGCGTCCCGCCGGGGGAGGAGGCGGGGCCGCCGGGTCGGCTCGCGCCCCCGTCCGCCCGGGTCGCGGCGGCCACGTCCGACCGCCCGCCGGAGGTGGTGGTCGGCGAGGAGCTGGCCCACCGGCTGGGTCTCGCCCCGGGCGACACGGCGCGGCTCATGGTGCTGGGTCTCGAGGCGGGCCGGCCGCGCTTCCGCTACCGCGGCGTCCGGGTGGCCGGGACCCTGGCCACGGGGCTGTCGGAGTTCGACCGCAGGCTGGTGCTGGCCGATCTCGCCCTCCTCCAGGGCCTGGCCGGCAAGGAGGTCGGATTCGGCCTCTTCGAGCTGGTCACCAGCGACCTCGCCGGGACCGCAGGGCTGGCGGCCGCGCTGCGCGAGCTGCTGGGCCCGGACTACCTGATCCGGGACTGGCGGGAGCTCAACGCCGAGCTCTTCGCCGCTCTCGAGCTGCAGCAGATCGCCCTCTTCTTCGTCCTCGGCCTGATCGTGCTGGTCTCCACCTTCAATGTGGCCTCGACCCTGGTGGTGCTGGTGCGCGAGCGGATGCGGCACATCGGCGTGCTGGCGGCGCTGGGGCTGGGCCCGCGCCAGCTCCGCGGCGTCTTTCTCCTCTTCGGGGGCTTCGTCAGCCTGGTCGGAACGGTCGCCGGCCTGGCCCTGGGCACCCTGGCGGCCTGGCTGCTGACCCGCTACGAGCTCATCCGCTTCGGCCCCGAGGTGGCCGAGGTCTACTTCCTGAGCTCGGTCTCCTTCCAGGTCCGGTGGCTGGATCTCGCGGCGATCGTCGGCTTCACCCTGACCGTCACCGCACTGGCCTGCTGGCTGCCGGCGCGGCGGGCCGCCACGGTGCGGCCGGCGGCGGCGCTGCGGTACGAGTGACCTCCGGCAGCGGCTATCATCCCGCGGTGCCGCGGATCACCGTCTTGGGAACCGGCCGCGTCGGCGGCGCCATCGCCCGCGACCTGGCGGCCGATCCGGGGCACGCGGTGCGGGTGGCCGACCGCTCGGCCGCGGCGCTGGCCGAGGTGGCGGCGGCGGCCCCGGTGGCGACGGTGGAGGCCGACCTCGCCGACCCCGGCGAGGTGACGCGGCTGGCGCGCGACGCCGACCTCGTGGTCGGGGCTCTCCCCAGCGCCCTCGGCTTCGCCGCCCTGGGCGCGGTGATCGAGGCAGGGCGCCCCTACGTGGACATCTCCTTCTTCGAGGAGGACCCCTTCGCGCTCGACGCCGCGGCGCGCGAGGCCGGGACGACCGCGGTGGTGGACTGCGGGCTGGCGCCCGGTCTCGGGAACCTGCTGCTGGGCTTCGAGGCCGCGCGTCTGGACGAGGTGACCTCCTTCCTCTGCCAGGTGGGCGGGCTGCCGGTGGAGCGGGAGCCGCCGTGGGAGTACCGCGCGCCGTTCGCGCCGCGCGACGTCATCGCGGAGTACACCCGGCCGGCGCGGCGGGTGGCGGGCGGCCGGCAGGTCACGGTGGAGGCGCTCTCCGGGCGCCGCGAGGTGGAGGTCGAGGGCGTGGGGACCCTGGAGGCCTTCGACACCGACGGCCTGCGGACCCTGCTGGCCACCCTGCCCATCCCGGAGATGCGCGAGCAGACCCTGCGCTACCCGGGTCACGCCGAGAAGATCCGTCTGCTGCGCGACAGCGGCTTCTTCGCCGCCGAGCCGGTGGTGGCGGGGGAGGGCGTCTCCGTGGCGCCGCTGGAGCTGACGACGCGTCTCCTGGCCCGGCAGTGGCGGCTGCAGCCGGGCGCCGCCGACCTGGCCGTGCTGCGGCTGGAGATCGAGGGGCGCCGCGACGGCCGGTCCGAGCGGGTGGTCTACGAGCTGCTCGACCGCTACGACCCGGAGAGCGGTCTGACCGCCATGGCCCGCACCACCGGCTTCACCTGCACCGCCGTGGCCCGCCGTCTCCTGGCCGGGGAGTTCGCTCGGCCGGGCGTGTCGGCGCCCGAGCAGGTGGGCGCCGTGCCCGGCTGCTGCGAGGCGGTGCTCGCCGACCTGGCGCGGCGTGGCGTGAGGGTCCGTCGCGCGGTCGAGCCCGGCGGCTAGAGGTCGTCGTCCGGCGCCGGCCACTCCCCGGCAGCCAGCCGGGGCAGCAGCGGATGGAGGATGCGGTAGGAGGCGCCCCAGAGCAGGTGCTCGCCCACGCGGTAGCCCGGCGTGGGGCCGTACCGGCCGCCGCGGGGCAAAGGCACCGTGTCGAACACGTGGGCCCCGGGCTCGAGCAGCACCGCCACCCGGGGCTCGAGCACCTCGGCGATCTCGCTCTCCTGGAGAGACCAGCGCGGTGGCCGGCGGACCCAGCCCAGAAAGGGGTGGATCCGGAAGCGGGTGGTCAGGGTGTCCAGCGGATCGAGCTCCGCCAGCCGCGCCACCCGCTCCGGGGGGAGGCCGATCTCCTCCTGCGCTTCGCGCAGCGCCGTTTCCCAGGGCGAGGCGTCCTCGGGCGAGCGGCCGCCGCCGGGGAAGGCGAGCTGGCCGCCGTGCGGCCCGCCGTCGGTGCGCCGCACCACCACCAGCCGCAGATCGCCGTGGGCGTCCCGCAGCAGGGGGATCAGGACCGCGGCGTGCCGCCGGGGCGGGGTCTCGCGATCGGCCGCCCGGGGGGCGGTGCTGCCGGTAGCGGTCATCGGGGCACCCTACGCGGGGGCGCGGTAGCTCTGCAAGACCTGGAGGTAGTTGGCGCGCTCGTAGGCGGCCGCGTCGGGGCAGCGGGAGAGGTTCATGGAGCCGCGCATCTGCTCCAGCGACTCGTACTCGCGCTCTTCGAGCCAGCGGGCGAGACCCTCGACCAGGGCGGACAGGTGCGCCGGGCCGTGGCGCAGCAGCGCGGAGACCACCTGCACCGCGTGGGCGCCGCACATCACCGCCTTGACGGCGTCCTCCGGAGAGTGGACGCCGCCGGTGACCGCCAGCGAGAGGGAGCGCTGGCTCGACAGGATCGCCAGCCAGCGCAGCCGCAGCAGCAGCTCGGAGGGGTCGGAGAGCCGCAGGGTGGGCTGGACCTCCAGCTCGTCCAGGTCGAGATCGGCCTGGTAGAAGCGGTTGAGCACCACCAGCCCGTCGGCGCCGGCCAGCTCGAGCTCGGCGGCGAAGTGGGCCAGCGAGGTGTGGTACGGGGAGAGCTTGACCGCCAGCGGAATGCCCAGGCTCTCCTTGAGGGCGGCCACGACCTCCAGCAGGCGGCGCTCGATCTCGACGCCGCTCACCGACGGGTCGGCGGCCAGCATGTAGACGTTGAGCTCCAGGGCGTCGGCGCCGGCCTGCTCGATGAGGCGGCCGTAGCGCAGCCAGGCGCCGTGGGTGGTGCCGTTCAGGGAGGCGACCACGGGAACCGAGACCGCCTCCTTGATGCGGGCGATCTGCTCGAGATACTCCTCCGGTCCCAGGGCGTAGCCGTCGGGCTCGGGAAGGTAGGAGAGCGCCTCGGGGAAGGAGTCGGCCGGGGCGTCCAGGAAGGCGGTGGCCGCCACCTGCTCGTGGACGATCTGCTCCTCGAAGAGCGAGTGCATGACGATCGCCGCCGCGCCCGCGTCCTCCAACCGCCGTACCGTGTCGAGGTCGTCCACCAGGGGCGACGCCCCGGGCAGGAAGGGGTGGGGGAGCTCGAAGCCGAGATAGCGCGTGGTCAGGTTCATTCCGTGGCCTCCCCGGAGGGAAGGGTGATCCCGGCGAGCTGCGAGTAGACCGCGTACTGGCGCGCGGCCTCGCGCTCCGCCCGGGCCAGGAAGCGGCGGTAGCGGTCGCGGTCGATCTTCTCGACCATGCGGAAGCGGGTCTCGAGCTCGCGGACCTCGCGCAGCCGACGCCGCGGCGGCCCGGAGTCGAGCTTGAGGGGCGGCTCGCCGCGGGCGCCGCGAGCGGGGTCGAAGCGGTAGAGGGTCAGCGCCCCGGCCTCGACCAGCGACTTCTGGTGCTCGGCGCTCTGGGCCAGGTCGTAGCCGTGCGCGATGCACGGGCTGTAGGCGATCACCAGGGAGGGACCGCGGTGCGCCTCGGCCTCGCGCAGCGCCTCCACGGTCTGGTTCATCTTGGCGCCCAGGGCGACCTGGGCGACGTAGACGTGGCCGTAGCTCATCATCTCCATGCCCAGGTCCTTCTTGCCGATCTCCTTGCCGGAGGCCGCGAACTTGGCCGCCGCCCCCAGCGGGGTGGCCTTCGACCGCTGGCCGCCGGTGTTCGAGTAGACCTCGGTGTCGAGCACCAGGATGTTGACGTCGAAGGTCGACGAGAGGATGTGGTCCAGGCCGCCGTAGCCGATGTCGTACGCCCAGCCGTCGCCGCCCACGATCCAGACCGACTTGCGCACCAGGTCGTCGGCCACGGCCAGGAGCCGCGCCCCCTTCTCCGAGCCGTTTCCGGCCAGCTTCTCGCGCAGCCGGGCCACCCGCTCCCGCTGCTCCTCGATGCCCGTCTCGCTCTCCTGGTCGGCGGCGAGGATCGCCGCGACGAGCCCCTCGCCGATCTCTCCGGCCAGCTCGCGCACCAGGTCGCGCGCCAGCCGGCGGCGGCTGTCCAGGGCGAGGCGGAAGCCGAGCCCGAACTCCGCGTTGTCCTCGAACAGCGAGTTGGACCAGGCCGGTCCACGCCCCTCGGCGTTGACGGTGTAGGGGGTGGTGGGCAGGTTGCCGCCGTAGATCGACGAGCAGCCGGTGGCGTTGGCGATCAGCAGACGGTCGCCGAAGAGCTGGGTCAGGAGCTTGACGTAGGGCGTCTCGCCACAGCCGGCGCACGCCCCCGAGTACTCGAAGAGCGGCTGCAGGAACTGCGACCCCTTGGCGTCCAGCCGCTCCACCCGGTCCCGCTCGATCTCGGGCAGTTCGAGGAAGAAGGCGTAGTTGGCCCGCTCGCGCTCCCGCACCGGGCGCTGCGGCTCCATGTTGATCGCCTTGCGGCGCGGGTTCGTCTTGTCCTTGGCGGGGCAGACCTCCACGCACAGGTGGCAGCCGGTGCAGTCCTCGGGGGCCACCTGGATGGTGTAGTCGAGACCGCGGAACTCCCTGGCCTTGTAGGCGGCCGAGAGGAAGCTCTCGGGGGCGCCGGCCAGGGCGTCGTGCTCGTAGACCTTGGCGCGGATGGCGGCGTGCGGGCAGACCAGGGCGCACTGGTTGCACTGGATGCAGACGTCGGGCTCCCAGAGGGGGATCTCCCGGGCGATGTTGCGCTTCTCCCACCGGGTGGTGCCGGTGGGCCAGGTGCCGTCCACCGGGAAGGCGCTCACGGGCAGCGAGTCGCCCCGGTTGGCCAGCATCACCGCGGTGACCTTCTGCACGAAGTCGGGCGCCTCCTCGGCCACGATGGGGGGTCGCGAGAGCTGCGAGGTCGCCTTGCCGGGGACCTCCACCTGCCGGAGGCCCGCCAGGGTCGCGTCCACCGCCTTGAAGTTGCGCTCCACCAGGACCTGTCCCCGCTTGCCGTAGCTCTTCTGGATCGCCTCCTTGATCCGGGCGGTCGCCTCGGCCTGCGGCAGGATGCCCGAGAGGGCGAAGAAGCAGGTCTGCATGATGGTGTTGATCCGCGCCCCCAGACCGGCCTCCCGGGCCACGCGGTAGGCGTCGACGACCCAGACGTCGAGCTTCCGGGCGACGATCTCCTCCTGCACCTCGCGCGGCATGTGGTCCCAGACCGCTTCGGCGGGGTAGGGCGAGTTGAGCAGGAAGCTGCCACCCGGGGCGGCGTGCCGCAGGATGTCGAAGCGCTCGAGGAAGTCGAACTGGTGGCAGGCCACCAGCGAGGCGCGGTCGATCAGGTAGGGCGAGCGGATCGGCTCGGGGCCGAAGCGCAGGTGGGAGATGGTCACCGCGCCGGCCTTCTTCGAGTCGTAGACGAAGTAGGCCTGCACGTGGCGGTCTGTCTCCTCGCCGATGATCTTGATGGAGTTCTTGTTGGCCGAGACGGTGCCGTCGGAGCCCAGGCCGAAGAAGACCGCCCGCACCCGGTCGGGCGGCTCGATGTCCAGCGGCCGCTCCACGTCGAGGGAGAGATGGGTGACGTCGTCCACGATGCCCACGGTGAACCGGCTCCGCGGCTTCTCCCGCCCCAGCTCGGCGAAGACCGCCGCCGCGCAGGCGGGGTCGAACTCCTTCGAGGACAGCCCGTAGCGCCCTCCCACCACCCGCGGCATCCGCTCCAGGGCCCCCTCGTCGACGGCGCGGTCGAGCGCCGCCACCACGTCCAGGTGCAGCGGCTCGGCGGGCGCCCCCGGCTCCTTGGTGCGGTCGAGCACCGCGAGGGAGCGCGCCGTGGACGGCAGCGCCGCCACCAGCGCGGCGGCGTCGAAGGGGCGGTAGAGACGCACCGCCAGCACGCCCACCCTCTCGCCGCGGCCGGCGAGCCACTCGGCCGTCTCCCGCGCCGTCTCGACCCCCGAGCCCATCAGCACCACCACCCGCTCGGCCTCCGGGTGGCCGGAGTAGTCGAAGAGGCGGTAGACGCGTCCGGTGCGCCGGGCGAAGCGCTCCATGGTCTCCTGCACCACGGCCGGACAGGCGTCGTAGTAGGGGTTGGAGGCCTCGCGCGCCTGGAAGAAGGTGTCGGGGTTCTGGGCGGTGCCGCGGATCACCGGGCGGTCCGGGGTGAGGGCGCGTCGCCGGTGGGCCGCGATCGCCTCGGGATCGATCAGCGCCGCGAGGTCGTCGTCGGCCAGGGTGCGGATCTTCTGGATCTCGTGCGAGGTGCGGAAGCCGTCGAAGAAGTGCAGGAAGGGGACGCGGGAGGCCAGGGTGGCCGCCTGGGAGATCAGGGCGAAGTCGTGCGCCTCCTGCACCGAGCTGGCGGCCAGCAGGGCGAAGCCGGTCTGCCGCGCCGCCATCACGTCGGAGTGGTCGCAGAAGATCGACAGGGCGTGGGTGGCCACCGTCCGCGCCGAGACGTGCAGGGCGAAGGGGGTCAGCTCGCCGGCGATCTTGTACATGTTGGGGATCATCAGGAGCAGGCCCTGGGAGGCGGTGAACGTCGTGGTCAGCGAGCCCGCCTGCAGCGCCCCGTGGACGGCGCCGGCCGCGCCGCCTTCCGACTGCATCTCGACCACCTGGGGCACCTGGCCCCAGATGTTGGGCCGTCCCTCGGCCGCCCATGCGTCCGAGAGCTCGCCCATGGGCGAGGCCGGGGTGATCGGGTAGATCGCGATCACCTCGTTGGTTCGGTAGGCCACCGAGGCGGCGGCCTCGTTGCCGTCGACGGTGATGGTGCGTGGGGATCCCATGACGACCGTCCTCTCCCGGGCTCGTGGGCCCGTGGCCCTACTCTGCCATCCGCTCTCCGCCTCCGCGCCACCCTTTGGGGGTGGCCGTGGCGCGGCGACGCCCGTCTGCCGGCGCGGTCGAGCGGGTGGCGGCGGGGTGGCGTGCCGCGCGGCGCCGTGGGCTATACTTTCCTCGTGCGCAGGACGGGGCGAGAGGCCCCCACCGCCCGGCGACGACACCCGCTCTCGCGGGCCCTGAGTCTGGCGCTCACCGCCGGCTCCCTGGCGGTGGCGCTCTTCCACGTCGTGCTGCTCTGGCGCCGGCTCGCCGACCTGACCCTGCTCGAGCCGTGGGTCGCCGTGCGATGGGGGGCTTCGGCCCTGCTCTGCTGGGGGGCCCTGGCCCTGCGGCGGCGGGGCCTCTCGCTTCTGCGCGGCCGCGGCGCGGTGGTGCTCTGGCTGCTCGTGCTGCTGCTGCACCTGCAGGTCCCCGGGCCGGCGCCCGGCTCCGCTCCGAGCGCCGCGGCGGAGATGCCGCCGCTGCTCCCGGTGGCTCTGGGGCTCGTGGCGGCGGGCGTCCTGGCCGCCGCGGCCGGAGGGGTGCCCGGCGCCCGCCGCCGCCCCGTCGCCCTGGCGGGGCGGCTGCCGAGGCGGCACGCCCCGGTGGCCCGCCGCCGTCCGAAGTCGCCGTCGCTCTTCTCCCGTCCGCCCCCGGCTCGCCGGGCCTCCTAGCCCGTCTCGCCGGGCCGGACCGCGCCCGTGCGCCGTCCGGCGCCCCGCCGCCTGGGCGGGGCCGAGACCAGGCCCGCTCCGCAGGACGAGACCGAAGAGAAAACGACCCGCGACCCCTCCTCGGGGTCCAGAAGGAAACCCGTGATGACGACCCGAACCCCCCTGATCGCCCTGGCTCTCTGCCTGACGCTCGCGGCGGCGCCCGCCGCGGTCGCGACAGGCGCCGAGGAGCCTGCGCCCGCCCCCTCCGCCGATGACTCCCCCGAGCCCGCGCCGGAGGAGATGACCTCCTTCTTCGCCACCACCACCGTGACCGCCACCGGCCGAGAGAAGGACGCCTTCAAGCTCTCGACGCCGGTGGCGGTGATCGAGCGAGCCGAGATCGAGCGCAAGCAGCCGCTCAACGCGACCGACCTCCTGCGCTACGAGCCCGGCGTGGACGTGAACGGCGTCGGCGCGAACCAGTTGCGCCCGATCATCCGCGGCCAGCGCGGCCTGCGGGTGCTGTTCCTGGAGGACGGCCTGCGGATGAACAACCCGCGGCGCCAGACCGACTTCGGCGAGATCACCGGCCTCGTGGCCGTCGACAACGTGTCCGCCGTGGAGGTGGTGCGCGGCCCCGCCTCGGTGCTGTACGGCACCGACGCCATCGGCGGCGTGCTGAACCTGATCCCCCGCGCTCCCTCGTCGGGCGGCGGCTGGCGGGCCAGCGCCGGCATCCGCGCCGGCACCGCCGGCGACCTGGTGGAGGTCGAGGGCTCGGCCGACCGCCGGGTGGGGAACCTCTCCCTGCGTCTGGGAGGCAGCTATCGCGACACGGAGGACTACCGCTCCGCCGACGGCGCCTACGGCGACATCCGTCTCGACAAGGAGGTGACGGTGCTCGACAGCGGGGTGCGGGACGACAGCCTCTTCGGCAGCGTCGCCTACCAGCTCGGCGACCGCCACCAGCTCGTGGGCCGGTTCAACCGGTACCGCGCCGGCCAGAGCGGCTTCGGCTTCGTGGAGCCGGGTGAGATCGGTGCCCAGGACCCGACCCGGGTCCGCATCCTCTACCCCTTCCAGGACTTCGACCGCCTCGTCCTCGGCTACGTGGGCGCCGGCGGGAGCTGGCTCGACTCGGTGGACCTCGACCTCTACTACCAGCAGAACGAGCGGCAGCTCGCCAACGACATCGACATCGACATCGGCAGCCTGGTCTTCGGCGCTCCGCCCTCCACGGTGGAGGCCGACACCCTCAACTTCACCGATCTCGAGACGTTGGGAGCGAGGCTCGAGCTGACGCGCGGCCTGGCCGGAGGCCGGCACCTGTTGACCTTCGGGGCCGAAGGCTTCCGCGACGAGTCGTTCAACACCGACTTCTCGACCACCACGACCACTCTGCGCTTCCCCTTCCCGCCCTTCGAGGTGGTGACGGTCTCGAGCGACGACGTCGCCAACGCCCCCAACGCCACCAACGAGAGCTGGGGCGTCTTCGCCCAGGACGAGCTGGCGCTGGGCGAGCGCCTCTCGGTGACCCTGGGCGGGCGCTACCAGAGTGTCTCGACCCGGGCGGAGCCCACCCCCGGCTGGGACGTCACGGGTCTCGACTTCGACGACTCGAGCGTGGTCGGCGCCCTCAACGTCGTGGTGCGGGCCACCGACCACCTCAACGTGGTGGCCTCCTACGGCACCGCCTTCCGGGCGCCCAACATCGTCGAGCGCCTCTTCAACGGACCCACCCCCGAGGGCATTGGCTACCAGCTTCTCAACCCCGCCCTGACCTCCGAGAGCAGCGACTCGGTGGACGTGGGCATCAAGTACCGGCGCTCCAACGCCGTCTTCGAGGCGATCCTCTTCCGCAGCGAGCTCGACGACGGCATCGTCCAGGACTTCCTGAGCCCGGCCGAGGTGGCGGCCCTGCCCGCCCCGCTGCAGGAGGAGATCCGCCGCTCCGGCGCGCGGTTCGTGGTCCAGCAGCGCAACGTCGATCGGCTGCGCACCGAGGGCTTCGAGCTGATGGCCGGCTATCGCAGCCCGGCGGGGTTCGTCGTGGGGGGCAACTACTCCAACCTGGACATCGAGCGTCTCGACTCGCTGAATCCGCCGACGGGCGACTCGGTGCTCGAGAAGCTCAACGCCTACCTGCGCTACGAGGGCGGCGACGCCTGGGTGGAGTACCGCGTGCGTCACAACGCCGACCAGCTCGCCAACCTGGATCCGGGCGCGCCGGTGCCGGCGGTGGGGCGGGTGCTGCCCTCCTTCACCGTCCACACGCTCTCCGGCGGTGTTACGCTCCGCGAGCGGGGCGGGCTGAGCCACGCCGTCACCGTGATCCTGGACAATCTCACCGACGAGCTGTACGCCGAGTTCTCCAATGCCACCTTCTTCCGGCCGGAAGAAGGTGGCATTGGAGAACTCGGCGTACAGCTCGTCGGTGAGAT
>JAWWBN010000068.1:0-15892 GCA_033720955.1 Thermoanaerobaculia bacterium
ATCTCCTCTTCGATGTCCACCGGCACCGGCTCGGTGGAGTCGAAGGGGAGGACTCGGTCGTGCTCAGACATTCCGGTCGTCCTCTAGATATCCAGGTTCCGGACGTTCAAGGCGTTCTCTTCGATGAACTCTCTTCTCGGCGGAACCTGATCCCCCATCAACGTCGTGAAGATCGCGTCCGCCCCGTACCCGTCCTCGATGGTCACCTTCAGCAGCCTTCTCTTCTCCGGGTCCATGGTGGTGTCCCAGAGCTGCTCGGCGTTCATCTCCCCGAGACCCTTGTAGCGCTGGATGGAGAGGCCCTTCTTGGCGCCGGCGTAGAGCTTCTCCAGCACCTCCTCCAGCCCCTCGACCTCCTCCGACTCGTCGCCCTTGATGACCAGGAAGCCGTCGGCCTCCAGCGCCTCGAGGGCCTGCTTGTTCCTGACCATGGCGCGGTACTCGGCCCGGGCCAGGAGGTCCCAGTCGAAGCGGACGGGGCGCTCGACGCCGTCGCGCCGCGAGATGAACTGGACGTACTTGGTGCCGTGCTCCTCGTCGTCGCCGACCTCCACCCAGTGGAAGCCCGAGGCTTCGATGATCCGGGCGACCTGGGCGACCTTCTTCTTGTCGGAGAGGGTCTTCTTGTCGGAGAGGCCGTGCTGCAACGCCGCCTTCAGGGCGTCGGCCGGGTAGCCGCGGTCCACCAGCCGCTCCAGGTTCTTGCGGAAGCTCTCGATCGCCTCGACGTAGGCGGCCAGCCGCGCCCCCTTGAGCTTCTTGGACGAGCCGTTGAGCTGCATGCCGAGCTCCCACCCCTCCTGCACCCGCTCCAGCAGGAACCGCTGGTACTCGGAATCGTCCTTGAGGTAGGTCTCCTTCCTCCCCTCGGTGATCTTGTAGAGCGGCGGCTGGGCGATGTACAGGTGGCCGTTCTCCACCACCTCGGTCATCTGGCGGTAGAAGAAGGTCAGGATGAGAGTGCGGATGTGACTGCCGTCCACGTCGGCGTCGCACATGATGATGAGCTTGTGGTAGCGCAGCTTCTCGACGTCGAAGTCGTCCTTGCCGATACCCGTGCCCAGCGCCGAGATCAGGGTGCGGATCTCCTCCGACCCCAGCATGCGGTCGAAGCGCGCCTTCTCGACGTTGAGGATCTTGCCCTTCAGGGGCAGGATGGCCTGGAAGCGGCGGTCGCGGCCCTGCTTGGCGGTGCCGCCGGCCGACTCGCCCTCCACCAGGAAGAGCTCGGCGAAGCGCGGGTCGCGCTCGGAGCAGTCCGCCAGCTTGCCGGGCAGGTTGGAGGCGTCCAGGGCCCCCTTGCGGCGGGTGAGCTCCCGCGCCTTGCGCGCCGCCTCCCGGGCCCGCGCCGCCTCCACGCACTTGGCGATGACCCGCTTGGCGACGGTGGGGTTCTCCTCCAGGTAGGAGCCGAGCTTGTCGTTGACCACCTGCTCCACCCAACCCTTGACCTCGGAGGAGACCAGCTTGTCCTTGGTCTGGCTGGAGAATTTCGGATCGCGGATCTTGACGCTGACGATGGCGGTCAGGCCCTCGCGGATGTCGTCGCCGGTGAGGTTCTGGTTGAGGTTCTTCAGCAGACCCGCGGCGTTGGCGTAGGCGTTCACGGTACGGGTCAGGGCCGCCCGGAAGCCGGAGAGGTGGGTGCCGCCGTCGCGGTTGTTGATGGTGTTGGCGAAGGCGCTGATCTGCTCCTGGTAGCCGTCGTTCCACTGCAGGGCCACCTCGACCGTCTCCTCGCCCTCGCCGTCGTCGCGCACCTCCTCCAGGTAGATCGGCTTCTTGTGGAGGGTGTTCTTGTTGCGGTTGAGGTGCTCGACGAAGCTCCGGATGCCGCCGGCGTAGAGGAACTTGATCTCCTTGCCGCTGCGCTCGTCGGTGAGGTGGATGGTGACGCCCTTGTTGAGGAACGCCAGCTCGCGCAGCCGGGTGGCCAGCCGCTCGTAGTGGAACTCGATGCCGGTGAAGATCTGGGCGTCGGGGTAGAAGCGGACCTTGGTGCCGGTCTTCTTGGATCTGCCGATGGCCTCGATGGGCTTCTCGGGCAGGCCGCGGTGGTAGACCTGGTACCAGAGCTTCCCGTCGCGCTTGATCTCGAGCTCCAGGCTCTCGGAGAGGGCGTTGACCACCGACACGCCCACGCCGTGCAAGCCTCCCGACACCTTGTAGGAGTTGGAGTCGAACTTCCCGCCCGAGTGGAGCTCGGTCATGATGACCTCGGCCGCCGAGCGCTTCTCCGTCTTGTGGAGGTCCACCGGGATTCCGCGGCCGTTGTCCTCCACGGTCACCGAGTCGTCGGTGTGGATGGTGACGTCGACCTGGTCGCAGAAGCCGGCCTGCGCCTCGTCCACGGCGTTGTCCACCAGCTCGAAGACCATGTGGTGGAGACCCGAGCCGTCGTCGGTGTCGCCGATGTACATCCCGGGGCGCTTGCGCACCGCCTCGAGCCCCTTGAGGACCTTGATGTTGTCGGCTGTGTAGGTGCTGCTGGAGCGCTTCTTGGGGGGTTTCTTCGCCAACGCCTAGAACCTCCGGTCTCTCTCGTCCTGGAAGAAGGGATGGGCTCGATCGGGGCTTGCGGGAGCGTCCCGTCCAGCACTCGGGTGAGGCGCTCGACGGGCCCCTTTCGAACCCCCCAACTATACCACCCGCAGGCCTCCCGGGTCAAAAAATAAGTGGCTGATTTATCAGCGATTTAGACCCCGTATTTACGGCGTATTTTCGCTTCTGTCGCGAACCCCCGCGCGCCCCTCCTCCACCCTCCACTCGACCGCCCTCGGGAGGCCCCTCCAGACCGCCCCCCGATTCGAGCTGGCGAAGAGCTGGCCCGCCTCCGAGAAGAGCTCCCAGACCGCCTCCAGACGGCGTCGGTCCAGCTCCGTGTCCAGGTCGTCCAGCAGGTAGACCGGGGGCCGCGCCGAAGCCGCGAGGACCCGGCCGCGAGCGGCGGTCAGGAGCAGGCCGATGAGCTTGCGCTCGCCCGCCGAGGCCACCCGCTTGACCTCGTGTCCCCCCCAGCGGATCTCGAGCTCGTCGCGATGCGGGCCCAGAAGAGGGGCGCGCCGCTCCCGCTCGCGCGGGGCCGCCTCCTCGAGGGCCGCCAGGAGCCGCTCGGCGCCCGTGAGAGCCGCGTCGGGAGAGGGCCGGTAGGACAGGGTCACCGGGGGCAGATCGAGGCCGCTGGCGGCCGCGGTGTCGGCCAGCAGCCCCGCCAGCCGCTCGGCGTAGGCGGCGCGCAGGGCGGCGATCTCGGCCGCCTCGCCCGCCAGCAGCTCGTTCCAGGCGGAGAGGCCTCGGCCGACGCCTCGGGACAGGAGCTCGCGCTTCTGGTCCAGCGCCCGCCGGTAGCGGGAGAGGTGCTCGATGGACGCGGGCCGGACTCCCACGATCCCCTGGTCCAGGAAGCGCCGCCGGTGGCGCGGACCGCCCGCGAGGATCTCGAGGTCGGCGGACGACCAGCCCACGACCGGCAGCACCTGCAGATGCTCGGTGAGGGTGGCCGCGGCGCCGTTCACCCGCCGGCCGAGACCCTCCGTCGCGCCCCAGGTGACCTCGACGTCGGCGCGCCGGGCGCCTTCGACGCGCGCCGCCAGGCGGAATCCCTCCTCGCCGTGGCGCGTGCACTCGGCCAGCCGCGCGGCGCGGAAGCTCCGGGTGGTGGCCGCGACGTAGATCGCCTCCAGCAGACTGCTCTTGCCGGCGCCGTTGCCTCCCAGGAGCAGGTGCCTTCCGGGCTCGACCCCGAGGTCGAGCGGCTCGAGGTTGCGGAAGCCGCGGGCCTCGAGACGGGCGAGAAAGGGGCTGTCGAGCGGCTGCCCGCTCAAATCCTCATCGGCATGATCACGCAGAGGTAGCGGCGGTCCTCGCCCTCCACCGGCACGCCGATGCACTGGGTGTTCTCGTCCTTCAGGTCGAAGCGGACCTTCTCCGTGGCCATGGCCGAGAGGAACTGCCCCAGGTAGTCGGGATTGATTCCGATCTTGAGCTCGTCGCCGGCGTACTCGCAGGCCACCTGCTCCACCGCCTCGCCCAGATCGGGGTTGACCGCCGAGATGGTGAGCTGGTCGCTCTCGAAGCCCATCCGCACCGCGCGAGCCCGGTCGCCCGTGAGGAGCGCCACCCGCTGCACGGCGTCGGCTAGGTGCCGGCGGTCGAAGTGCGCCTGGAGATCGTTGTCCTTCGAGATCACCCGCTCGTAGTCGGGGAAGGTGCCCTCCAGGATGCGGCAGATCAGGTCGCGCCGGCCCAGGCGGAAGGAGAGGTGGTGCTCGCTGCGCCGGAACTGGACCTCGTCGTCGCCCTCGAAGCGGGTGAGCTCCTGGAGCGCCTTGCGGGGCACCAGGACCCCCTCCTGCGAGCTGGCGCCGGCGAGCTCGTTCTCGACCAGGGCCAGCCGGTGGCCGTCGGTGGCCACCAGCTCGATCCCATCCTCCTTGAACCGCAGCAGGGCGCCGTTGAGCTGGAAGCGGGACTCCTCGGTGGAGACGGCGAAGATCACCTTGGCGATCATCCCCTTCAGGCTGGCGAAGGGGATCTGGACGGCGCCGTCCTCCTCGACCTGGGGCAGGGTGGGGAAGTCGTCGGGAGAGAGGCCGTTGATCTTGAACCGCGAGCGCCCGGCGACGATGGAGAGACGCTTCTCGTCCTCGAGCCTGAGGTCGACGTCCTCCCCCACGACCGCGCGGATGATCTCCACGAACTTGCGCGCCTGCACCGCGATCCCGCCCTCGCCGCTGACCTCGGCCTCGCACCACGAGGTCAGGGACACGTCGAGGTCGGTGGCGGCGATCTTGAGCCGGCCGTCGGCGGCGGAGAGGAGGATGTGCGAGAGCACCGGGATGGTGGTCCGGCGCTCGACGATCCCCTGCATCGGGACCAGCTCGTTGAGGAACTCGGTACGGTTCAGGCGGGCTTCCATAGATACGACTCCGTCGAGCAGGTGTCCGGTGAATATAGTACAGCCGTCGTAGCAGTCGGTAGGCCTTGCGGACCCTTCGGAGATGCTCCCCAGGCCCCGTCCTCCCGGCCCCGAGCGCGATTCGAGCAGCCGGAATTCGACGCTGATCGGCTGTGGAACGATCGCGGACGAGTTTCGGAGAATCCGGTTTTCCGCAACCCGTCGGCAGGCTTTCCGGGGAGCCGCTGGGCGGCTGCGGAAGAGGGTGCGGAAACGCGGGGCCGGCCGCTCGACTCCGCGGAGCTCGACCCGGGCAGCTCTCTCAGGAGAACCGGCGGACCATCCGCTCGACGACGCGGTCCAGGTCGTCGTCGCGGGAGCGAAGCTGCTCGATCTTCTCGACCGAGTACATCACCGTGGAATGGTGCTTGTTGTTGAAGTGCCGCCCGATCTCGGGGAAGGACATCTGGGTGAGCTGCTTGCACAGGTACATCGCCACCTGCCGGGGCAGGACGATCTGCTGCGAGTTGTTCTTGCTCTTGATCTCGCTGACCTTGAGGCCGTAGTGGTGGGCGACGAACTTGACGATCTCGGCCGGCTTCACCCGCTGCTCGTCGCCGGGGAGGATGTCCTTCAGCGTCTCCTTGGCCAGCTCCAGCGAGAGCGGCTTGCCGGTCAGGGAGGAGAAGGCGAGCACCCGGTTCAGGAGTCCCTCGAGCTCGCGGATGTTGGACTTGACCTGGCGGGCGATGAAGAGGGCCACGTCGTCCGGAAGCTCGACGGCCTCCAGCGCCGCCTTGCGCCGCAGGATCGCCACCTTGGTCTCGAGATCGGGCGGCTGGATGTCGGCGATCAGGCCCCACTCGAAGCGGCTGCGCAGCCGCTCCTCCAGATCGGGAATCTGACGCGGCGAGGAGTCGGAGGAGAGGATGATCTGCTTCTGCCCGGTGTAGAGCGTGTTGAAGGTGTGGAAGAACTCCTCCTGGGTGCGCTCCTTGTTGGCCAGGAACTGGACGTCGTCCACCAGGAGAACGTCGATCGATCGGTAGCGCTTGCGGAAGTCCGGCATGCGGTTGAACCGCAGCGAGCTGATCAGGTCGTTCACGAACTGCTCGGCGGTCAGATAGCGCACCCTCAGATCGCCGGCGACCATGAGCTGGTGGCCGATCGCGTGCAGCAGGTGGGTCTTGCCGAGGCCCACGCCGCCGTAGAGGAAGAGCGGGTTGTAGCTGGTGAAGGGGCTCTCCGCCACGGCCTTGGCCGCGGCGTGGGCGAACTGGTTCGAGCTGCCCACCACGAAGGTCTCGAAGACGTAGCGGCGGTTGAACCGCGGGCTCTGGGAGGACGGTTTGCGCAGATCAGCGAGCGACCGTCCGCTTTTCTGGGGGAGAGAGAACAGGACCTCGCAGCTCGGGCCTCCCAGGCCCGCTATGGCGCGGTCCACCGCGGGGCGGTACCGCGCCTCCAGCTTGCTGCGGAAGCCGTCCGAGGGGACCTCCAGCTCCAGCCGGTCGGGCTTCTCCGACCGCACCTTGAGCGGCTCGATCCAGGTGGAAAACTCCTCAGGACCGAGGTCCTTTTCGAGCCGCCGTTGTAGCTGGTCCCACAGAGAGCGAGGCATTTGAGGCGAAGAAATCCCTTGTTTTCCACAGACATTTCCGCAGCCTGTGGAGAACTGACCGTTGTCGCCGAGAACCAGGTCGCCCGCGACGGATTCTCGCTGAGAGGGCAGATGTTAGCACAGCGCCCGAGGGGCGCAAGGGGGAAATTCGACCGAAATCGCACTTTTTTGGACCGATGTTGGCACGTCGATTGCTTCGTTCAGGGGGCACAACGGTTACCATCGGGGAGGCACCCAACTCTTCATTCTTTTTCTTACCTACACGAAGCCTTCGAGAGAAGCTTCACCCCACCCCTTATCCTTTCCCGATTCCCCTTGCGACGCCAAGGGTAGAACCAGGAAATCTCACCTACTGTGGGGCCTCCCCGAGACCGTTTTCCTAAGACCATCCAACCGGCACCAACCCGCCCAGCCCCCCGGCAGCCACCTCTCGCGAGCGACCTGCCCCGTGCCGCGTTGACTGTGCCACAATGGCGCAGGTGACCGAAACCCCCGCTGAAGCCGAGATGCCGCCCCCGGCGGCCGGTGCCACGACTCTGCGGCTTCTCCGGTGGTTCGACGCCACGAAGCGGGACCTGCCGTGGCGGCGGACCCGCGACGCCTACCGGATCTGGGTCTCCGAGGTCATGCTGCAGCAGACCCGCGTGACGACGGTTCTGCCGTACTACCGCCGCTTCCTGCGCCGGTTCCCCGACGTCGAAGCCCTGGCGAAGGCGGAGATCGACGAGGTCCTCGCACTGTGGTCGGGTCTGGGCTACTACCGGCGGGCGCGCCAGCTCCACGCCGCGGCCCGAGTGGTGGTCGAGAGCGGCGGTGAGCTGCCGGACAGCGCCGCCGCTCTGGCCCGTCTGCCCGGGATCGGGCCCTACACCGCGGCGGCGGTGGCGAGCATCGCCTTCGGCGAGTGCGAGCCGGTGCTGGACGGCAACGTGGTCCGGCTGATGGCCCGCTACCGCGCCGAGGAGGGCGATCCGCGCCTCTCGGCCACCCGCAGGCGGCTGCTCGAGGCGGCCCGCGAGCTGTTGCACCCGAATCGTCCCGGCGACTCCAACCAGGCCCTCATGGAGCTCGGGGCGACCGTCTGCCGGCCGCGGCGTCCGCTCTGCGGAGAGTGCCCCCTTCAGCCGGGCTGCGCCGCGGTCGCGACCGGAGCGCAGGAGGCCTATCCGCGGCGGGGCAGGCCACGCGAGACGGAGCGTGAGAAGCGGATCGCCGCCCTGGTGCTCCACGGGGACGGGCGGGTGCTCCTCTTCAAGCGGCCGGAGGACAGCGAGCTCCTCGCCGGGACGTGGGAGCTGCCGTCGGTCCCCTGGGCGGCGGATCGGGGGAGCGAAGCGGCCCTCTCCAAGGCCTACGGCGGCCGGTGGCGGCTGCGGGAGTCCCGGGGGTGGGTGCGCCACGGCATCACCTTCCGACGCCTGGAGGTGGAGCTGCGGGAGGCCGAGAGGCTGGGCGACGAGGCCGTCGCCGAGGGACCCGAGGCGGCGTGGGTCGAGCCGGAGGGGCTGGGCGACCTCCCCGTCTCGGCGCTGGTGGTCAAACTCCTCGAGCAGCGCGCCGTCTAGCCGGCCGGTCCGGGCTCAGTGACGGGTGGCGATCTCGGGACGCGCTTCCGGGTCGGCCGCCACCACCAGGTACCAGCCGACGAGCTTGTCGTCGATCGCGCGCAGGCGCTTGGAGACCATGCGGCAGAGCAGGCTCAGGAGGCTGATGGAGGAGACGCGGTGAGCGTCGAGGAGGCCTTCGACGACCTCCTTCGGGATCGCCAGCACCAGGGCTCCCTCCTTGGGGTGGGAGCGGGCGGCGGCGGAGCGCGGCTTGCCGTCGATCAACGCCATCTCGCCGAAGAAGTCGCCCCGGCCGAGGAAGCAGAGCGCCTCCTCGCCGGCACCCGCCACCATGGTGCTGATCACCACCTGGCCTTCGACCACCACGAACATCCGGTCGCCTGGATCGCCCTGCGAGAAGATCCTCTGGCCCGGGAGGTAGCGCTCTTCGCGGGAGAGCGAGCTCAGGAAGTTGATCTCCATGCCGGAGAGCCGCCGCTCCTCGAAGACGCTCATCTTCGCCTTGAGGTCGAGGCTGGAGCTCGGCTCGGCGGGCAGGGAGAGCAGGTCGGCCGGATCGCCGTCGCTCTCGGGCACCTCGAAGAAGTCGAAGAGACGCTGGTTGGCGCCGCGCAGCTTCGCGGAGAGGCTCTTCCAGAAGCTCCAGTACACGGCCTGCTGGAAGGCGGGGTCGATCGCCGTCACCGCTGCGAGGGACGGCGGGTCGATCACGAAGAGATCGGAAGCCTCGACGGTCTCGACGCTACTGCCGCGCGGGGTCCGGTCGAGAAAGCTCTGCTCGCCGAGGAGGTTGCCGTCGCCGAGCTGGCCCAGCTCGAACTCACCGTAGCTGGTGGCGCGGTGGACGCGGACGCGGCCGCGTCGGAGCAGGTAGACCTCGGAGGAGGAGTCGCCCTCCTGGAAGAGCCGCTCGCCGGGGCCGTAGCCGCGCATTTCGCCGCAGCCGGAGAGCTGGCCGAGCTGGCTCTCGCTGAAGTGGGAAAGCACCTCCAGGCCGAGTAGATCGCGGTTCACCCCGCCAGGCTACGACGCCCGCTCAGGCCGGCGCTGTGGCGTCATCCACAAGGGGTGGCCGGCGGCCGGTGGCGAGGGCGGCGGCCAGACGGCTGCCCGGCGCGGCGGCGGCGCCCTGCTCACGGGCCCACCGGGCGCGCTCGGCGTCGCCGCTCGCGGCCCACAGATCGGCGGCCTGCAGGAACCACTCCGCGAAGAGCGGCTCGCCGCCTCCCAGGTCGTCCCGGAGCTTGTTCTCGAGCGAGCTCTCCACCTCCTCGAAGCGGTGGCGGGCCGCCCGCGGCGCGCCGGTCACCAGCTCCAGCCAGGCGCGGTGGAGGGTGATCGACTCGAGCAGGTCGGAGCGCAGCCCCTCGGCGCGGGCGAGGGCGCGGCTGGCGCTCTCGAAGTCGCCGCGGTAGGCGGCCACCAGTCCGCGCTCCAGCCAGACCTCGCCGTCGGCCGGGTCGCTGCCGGCGACCCGGCTCAGGAGCTCGTCGGACTCTTCGAGCCGCAGCAGGTGCTTGGCGGCCACGGCGGCCGCCATCAGCTCGTCGCGCTCCGCCGGAGCGGTGGTCCTCGCGGTGCGCCAGGCGCCCTCGAAGTCGCCGGCGCCCAGGGCGTCGGCGGCCCCGCTACGCGGCCGAGCCCGGGCGACGATCACCATCGCGGCCAGCACCAGGAGGACGGCTGCGAGGGTTCCGACGACGACGAGGCTCTCGAAGCTCACGGGTCAGACCAGCCTCATCTGGGGCGGTTCGATCTCCCCCCACACCGCGGCCTCGACGGCGTCCAGCCAGCCGGGCCGATCCCCGTCGTCGAGACAGAGGCAGGAGAGCTCGCGCCGCTCGAGCTCGTCCGTCAGACGCTCGTCCACGGCGCGCTGGAACACGGGGTCGGTGGCGCGGATGCCGTCGGCGGAGGGCAGCTCGACCACGGGAATGTGGACCAGCAGGTCGTAGGTGACCATCCACCGGGCGACCAGCTCCTCGAGCGCCTCCTGCCGGCCGGCGGCGAGCAGCAGGTAGACGTAGTTGTCGAGCACGCTGCGGTCGCAGATCACCACCGGGTAGCGTGCCGCGGCGACGAGCTCCTCGGCCACCTGGGTGTGCAGGATCCACGACTGGGCGGCGATCGAGGTCTCCTGGTTGATCGGCAGGGGACACCGCCGGGCCACCTCGTGCACCACGTCGAGGGAGACGTCACGCTTTTTCAGACGCGCCGCGAGACCGTAGCAGAGGGTGGTCTTGCCGACGCCGTGGCTGCCGATGAAGGCGATCTTGAAGCGCTCGGGCATCCCGCGAGGGGGGATTCTAGCCCGTCCTCGGGCGCCGCCGCCGCCGGCCCGCGAGGGGGTAGGATGACCGGATGTCCGAGCTGCCGCCAAACGCGCACGGCGAGCTGCGCCCGCACGCCCACCTGATGATCTACTACGCCGCCCTGTCGGCTCTGGCGGGGCCCTTCTTCCCGATCCCCCTGCTCTTCTACTTCTTCCGCTACCGGACTCTGCGCTACCGCTTCGACGAGGAGGGGGTCTCCATGCGCTGGGGGGCGCTCTTCCGGCGCGAGATCCGTCTCAACTACGCCCGCATCCAGGACATCCACCTGGTCAGCAACTTCCTCGAGCGCTGGCTGGGCCTGGGCCGGGTGCAGCTCCAGACCGCGAGCGGGGCGGCGGCGGCGGAGATGGTGATCGAAGGGCTCAGGGAGTTCGAGGAGATCCGCGACCTGCTCTACCGCAAGATGCTCGGGGAGACGGAAGATCCAGGCGACGCCGATCCCGCCGAGGAGGGTCCGGCCGTCGACGCCGCGGTGGCGGCGCTGCGGGAGGCGGCGGCGGAGCTGCGGCAGATTCGCGCTCTGCTGGCCGGCCGCCAGCGAGTGGCGCCGGGCGAGGAGCCGCGGTGAGACGCTGGCTGCTCAAGCTCTTGAGGGTGGAGGAGCGCCCGGCGCCGCCGCCCGGGTCGGAGGGCACTCTCTCGGTCTTCCACCCGTCGCGCCGCTTCCTCTACTACAACGTCCTGGGCTGGGCGGGAAAGCAGCTCGCCGGCTTCTTTGGCATCGTCGTGCCCCTGGTGGCCCTGGGCGGCTGGCACAACCGCTGGGTGAGCACCGCGGTGGGGTCGCTGGACCGGGCGAGCGAGCCCCTGCCTTTCGATCTCGGCTCCCTGTTGATGGGCCTCATGGTGTCCGTCGAGGCGTTCGCCCTGGTCGCCTTCCTGACCCAGCTCGTGGTCACCGGCCTGATGCTCGAGCTGGGTTGGCGGATGCGCTGGTACATGGTGAGCGACGAGAGCCTGCGGATCCGCGAGGGTCTGGTCCGGGTGCGCGAGCAGACGCTGCGCGTGGCCAACATCCAGAACATCGTGGTCCGTCAGGGACCTCTGCAGCGGCTCTTCGGCATCGCCGACCTGGAGGTCCACACCGCCGGCGGCGGCCAGGGCAAGGGCGGCTCGGACGGCGAGTCCTCGAAAGAGAAGCGAGGGCACGTGGGCCGCTTCCGCGGTCTCGACGACGCCGCCGGCCTCCGCGACCGGCTGCAGCGCTCGCTCTCCCGACACCGCGGCGCCGGCCTGGGCGAAGCCGGGGAGAAGCGCCCGGCTGGCGGTCGGCGGCGGTCGGCGGACCCGGACCTGGACGACGCCGCGCGCGAGCTCCTCGCCGAGGCGCGGTCGCTGCGGTCGGCGCTCGAGTCGGCGGCCGGAACGTCGGCCTAGACCGCCGCGGCCAGCGCCTCCTCCAGGATGGCCAGGCCGCCGTCGAGCTGCTCGTCCGTCACCACCAGGGGCGGCGCGATCTGGACCACCCGGCCCTGCGGTCCACCGGCCAGGAGGAGCAGCCCGCGGACCAGCGCCCGCCTCGCCACCGTCTTGGCCGCCGCCGAGCTGGCGAGCTCGACCCCCCAGAGCAGGCCCCGGCCGCGGGTCTCGACCACCTCGGCGAACCGGTCCGGCCAGGCGGCCAGGCGGAGGCCGACCCGGTCACCGAGCTCCGCGGCGCGTGGCCCCAGACGCATCTCGTGAAGCAGGTCCAGGGTGGCGAGCGCCGCGGCGCAGGACAGCGGGTGGGCGACGAAGGTGGCGGTGTGCCGCGCCTCGCCGGGGCGCTGCCACGCCGCCAGCACCTCACCGCGTCCGACCACGGCGGCGATCGGCAGCCCGCCGCCGAGCGCCTTGCCGCAGCAGAGGAGGTCGGGGCGCACACCCTCGTGGTCCACCGCGAAGCGGCGGCCGGTGCGGCCGAAGCCGGTGTAGATCTCGTCCGCCACCAGGAGCGCGTCGCTGTCGCGACAGGCGGCCGCCAGCTCCGTCAGCCAACCGTCCGGCGGCACCAGCACCCCCTCGCGGCCGACCACGGGCTCGACCACCACGCAGCCCAGCGAGTCGTCGTGGGCCAGCAGCCGCCGGATCTCGCCCGGCGCGACGCCGAACGGAAGACGGGTGACGTGGGGGGTCAGCCGGGACTCGAAAGGGGCCCGGAACTCGAGCCGCGAGGTGGCGGCGAGCGCGCCGAGAGTGGTGCCGTGGTACCCCGGATCGAAAGCCACGACCCCCGACCGCCCGGTGAGGAGCCGCGCCGTCTTGAGGGCGATCTCCACGGCGTCCGAGCCGGAGATGGCGAAGTAGACCCGCGGGTCGTCGACCGGCGCCAGGGCGCTCAGCCGTCGCGCCAGCTCGAGCCGTCCGGGGTGAGCGTGAACGTCGGCGAGCCCGTGGACGAGACTCTGGGCCTGGGCCCTGACGGCTTCGACCACTGCGGGCGGACGGTGCCCCACGGCCGCGACTCCGAAGCCGGCGGTGAAGTCCACGTAGCGGTTGCCGTCCACGTCGAGGACGTTGGCGCCCAGCGCCTCCCGCCAGAGGATGGTCGGGCCGGACCCCAGGGTGTTGATACCGGGCGCCTCGAAGGCGGCGAGGTCCCGGCAGAGGGCCCGGGCGCGTGGGCCCGGTGGAGGCGTCACCATGCGGGGCGGCCGGTCGCCGCGGTCGAGGCGGACCTCGGACATCACCCGAAGATTATGAACCGACTCTTACGAGCGGGTCCGGTGCCGGCGGCGGGGGAGTATGCTCGACGCAGCCGCGGCCGGCCGTCGGGGGAGCCCGGTGCGCCGCCCGCCGAGGAGGTTGCGCATGGATCCCGTCAGACCGGAGACCGAAGCCCCCACCCGTCCGGAAGGCGCCAGCCCCGAGACTCCGCCGCAGCGCCGAGGCCTGACCTTCGAGCGGCGCTATACCCGGCCGGGGGTGCACCCCTACGACGAGGTCGAGTGGGAGCTGCGGGAGGCGCGCATCTCCGGAGAAGAGGGCGAGACGGTCTTCGTCCAGACAGACGTGGAGGCGCCGGCGTCCTGGAGCCAGCAGGCGACGAACGTGGTCGCCAGCAAGTACTTCCGCGGCGCCCTGGGCAGCGAGGGGCGCGAGAGCAGCGTGCGTCGGCTGATCGACCGCGTGGTGGACACCATCGCAGGGTGGGGGCGCGCCGGCGGCTACTTCGCCACCCCGGAGGACGCCACCGTCTTCGAGGAGGAGCTCCGCCACCTGCTGCTGCACCAGATGGTCTGCTTCAACTCGCCGGTCTGGTTCAACGTCGGCGTGGCGGAGAAGCCGCAGTGCTCGGCCTGCTTCATCAACTCGGTCGAGGACACCATGCAGTCGATCCTGGACCTGGCCAAGACCGAAGGAATGCTCTTCAAGTACGGCTCCGGGACCGGCACCAACCTCTCGGTGCTGCGGGCGTCGGGCGAGCCGTTGGCCGGTGGCGGCACCGCCTCGGGGCCGGTCTCCTTCATGCGCGGCTACGACGCCTTCGCCGGGGTCATCAAGAGCGGCGGGACCACCCGCCGGGCGGCCAAGATGGTGATCCTCGACGTCGACCATCCCGACGTCGAGGAGTTCATCGTCTGCAAGGCGGAGGAGGAGAGGAAGGCCCGTGCCCTGATCGAGGCCGGGTGGGACGCCGGCTTCGACAGCGCCGGCGGCGCCTACGACTCCGTCTTCTTCCAGAACGCCAACCACTCGGTGCGCGCCCGCGACGAGTTTCTGCGCGCGGTCGAGGAGGATGGCGAGTGGGTCACCCGGTCGGTGACCGACGGCAGCCCGGCGCGGCGGTACCGGGCCCGCGACCTGATGCGGAAGATCGCCGAGAGCGCCTGGTTCTGCGGCGATCCGGGGCTGCAGTTCGACACCACCATCAACGACTGGCACACCTGCCCGGCGACCGACCGGATCCGCGCCAGCAATCCGTGCAGCGAGTTCATGTTCCTCGACGACACCGCCTGCAACCTGGCGTCGCTGAACCTGATGCGCTTCCGGGACCCCGGGGGAGGGCGCTTCGACTGCGAGGGCTTCGCCCACGCCTGCGAGGTGACCATCACCGCGCAGGAGATCCTGGTGGACAACGCCGGCTACCCGCGCCCCGAGATCGCAGAGAACTCGAGGGACTTCCGGCCTCTGGGACTCGGATTCGCCAACCTGGGCGCCCTGCTGATGTCGAGCGGCCTGCCCTACGACTCGGAGCCCGGCCGGCAGAGCGCGGCGGCCGTCACGGCGCTGATGTCGGGGGCCGCCTACGCCCAGTCGGCGCGCATCGCGGCGGTGCGGGGTCCGTTCGCCGGCTTCGCCGCCAACCGCGAGCCGGCGCTCCGGGTGATGCGCAAGCACCGCGAGGCGCTGAGCGACCTGGACCCGGCCCGGGTGCCGCTCGACCTGCTCACCGCGGCGAGGGCGGCCTGGACGGAGGTGGTGGAGCTGAGCGAGAAGCACGGGCTGCGCAACAGCCAGATCTCGGTGATCGCCCCGACCGGGACCATCGGCTTCATGATGGATTGCGACACCACCGGCATCGAGCCGGACATCGCGCTGGTGAAGTACAAGAAGCTGGTCGGCGGCGGCTCGATGAAGATCGTCAACCGTACGGTGCCGGCGGCCCTGGAGCGGCTGGGCTACGGCGAGGCGGAGCGGGCGGCCATCGTGGAGCACGTCGATCGGGAGGGGACCATCGAGGGCGCGCCCGGCCTCGCCGAGGAGCATCTGCCGGTCTTCGACTGCGCCTTTCCCCCCGCCGCCGGCGGCCGGGCCATCGCGCCCTCGGGTCACCTGAAGATGGTCGCGGCCGTGCAGCCTTTCGTCTCGGGGGCGATCAGCAAGACCATCAACATGCCGCGGGAGACCACCGTGGAGGAGATCGAGGCGGCCTACCTGGAGGGCTGGCGGCTGGGCCTGAAGGCGGTGGCGGTCTACCGCGACGGCTGCAAGCAGAGCCAGCCGCTCTCCACCTCGCCCGAGGGGGAGGGGCGGGCCCAGCCGCTGCGCCGCCGGCTCCCCGACGAGCGTCAGGCCCTCACCCACAAGTTCTCGGTCAACGGGCACGAGGGCTACATCACGGTGGGTCTCTACGAGGACGGCCAGCCGGGCGAGATCTTCCTGGTGATGGCCAAGGAGGGGTCCACCATCTCCGGTCTGATGGACGCCTTCGCCACCTCGGTCTCGATCGCCCTGCAGTATCGGGTGCCGCTGGCCACACTGGTGCGCAAGTTCTGCCACACCCGCTTCGAGCCCTCGGGCTTCACCCAGAACCCGCAGATCCCGATCGCCAAGTCGGTGACCGACTACATCTTTCGCTGGATGGCCACCAAGTTCCTCTCCCGGGAGGACCAGGAGGCGCTGGGGATCGTCTTCCGGGACGGCAAGACCAGGCTGACCGTCCTGCCCGCCGAGGCCGAGAGCGTGCCCCGGCCCGCGGAGTCGAACGTCCTCACCTTCCACAACCAGCAGGACGCTCCCCTCTGCCAGGACTGCGGCGCGATCATGGTGC